>NZ_JBHTVT010000001.1:93141-619451 GCF_042792795.1 Isoptericola sp. NPDC056605
CCTCCCGGGCCCCGCCCCGGCAACGCCCCGACACCGGCCCGGCCCCGCCGGAGCCCCGCCCCTCGCACGATGCGAGCGGCGGGCCTCCGGAGCGCTGACACGACGCGTCGTGTCAGCGAAGGATCACTTCGCGACGGCCTTCTTCAGCAGCGAGCCGGCGCTGATCTTCACACCGAAGCCGGCCGGGATCTGGATCTCCTCGCCCGTGCGCGGGTTGCGGCCGGTACGGGCCGCGCGCTCGACGCGCTCGACCGAGAGCAGACCGGTGACCTTGACCGCCTCACCCTTGGCGAGCGACTCCTCGAGCACCTCCTGGAAGGCGCTGAGGAACTTGTCCGCGTCCGCCTTGCTGAGCTCAGCCTTGCCGGCGATGGCCGAGACCAGCTCGGACTTGTTCAGCGACATGTGCATCCCTTCTCCGGTTCACGACGCGCGCGACCCGCGCGTCGTCACGTTCGTACGCCACCCCGGCTCGCGCCGGGAGGACGGGGAACACACTAGGGAACATCCGCGGATTCCTGCGACTTTTCCGCGCGTGGCGTGCCGGACACCTCGAAACGGGAACCTTTCGAGCACACGATCTGTCCCGGTATCTGCCCTCATGACGGGACAGACCGCGTCCGCGGCGGCACGTCTCAGGACGTCGGGCCGTCGCCCTCGGGGCCCGCGCCCGGTCCGTGCCGTTCGCCCGTCTCGTCCCCGCCGTCGGCGTCGCGCGCGCCGTCGTCGGCGCGCCGGCGTCGCTGCAGCAGGACGGCGGCCGCCACGCCGACCACCGCGAGCACGGCGACGGGGAACAGCCACGCCGTCGCCCACCCCGCCTCGCCGTCGGCGTTCAGGTCCACGCCGGGCGTGCCGCCGCCGTGCGCGTGCCCGGCCGTCGTCGTGGCGTCCGGCGACGCCGTCGGGCTCGGGGAGGCGCTGGGCATCGTCGGGCTGGACGACGGGCTCGCGCTCGGCGACGGTGTCGCGGCGCCCGCCACCGTGAACGCCAGCTCGCCCTCGATCGGGTGGCCGTCGGAGGAGACGACGCGCCACGACACGTCCCAGTCGCCGCCGGGCAGGTCGTCGGGCAGCGCGGCGACGGCCTCGTCACCGTCGACGGTGACCTCCGCCGGGACCGTGCCGTCCGCAGTCGTGACCGCCACCTGGGCCCCCGCCGCGAGGACGTCGGCGCTGAACACGAGGGTGAGCTCGGCGGGCGCCTCGTCCACGGTGGCTCCGTCCGCGGGGTCCGACGAGAGGAGCCGGTCGTGCGCGCTGGCGGGCTGCGCGAGGGCGAGGCCGAGCACGGGGACCGCCGCGGCGGCGAGCAGGACGGCGAGGGCGCGACGACGGCGCGCGGGTCGAAGGTGCACGGCCCGACCCTAGCGACCCGCCCGCCCGAGCTGTCAGGAGCCTGGCGAGCTGTCAGGGCGAGCGCGAGGTAGACGTGGCGCTGGTCCTGACAAGTCTCGCGGGGGCGGGCGGCGTTCCTACACTCGGGGGGTGGACTTCACCTCGGCCTATGCCCACGGCTTCGCCCGCGTGGCGGCCTGCACCGTCCCCGTCACCGTCGCCGACCCCCGCGCGAACGCCGCCGCGATCCTCGCCGAGGCGCGCGCGTGCCACGACGACGGCGTCGCGGTCGCCGTCTTCCCGGAGCTGTGCGTGTCCGGCTACGCGATCGACGACCTGCACCTGGCGGACACCCTGCTGGAGGCGACCTCCGACGCGCTCGCGACGATCGTGGAGGCCAGCACCGACCTGCGCCCGCTGCTCGTCGTCGGCGCCCCGCTCGAGGTCGGGAACCGGCTGCTGAACTGCGCCGTCGTGGTGCAGGGCGGCCGGGTGCTCGGCGTCGCGCCCAAGTCGTACCTGCCGAACTACCGCGAGTTCTACGAGAAGCGCTGGTTCGCCCCCGGCGACGACCGCCGCGGCGCCACGGTGACGCTGCCGTTCGCCGACGGGCCCGTGCCGTTCGGGCCGGACCTGCTGTTCGCCGCCGACGACGTCGCCGGGCTCGTGGTGCACGTCGAGGTGTGCGAGGACCTGTGGGTGCCGGTGCCCCCGTCGGCCGAGGCCGCGCTGGCGGGCGCGACGGTGCTGCTCAACCTGTCCGCGAGCCCCATCACGGTGGCGCGCGCGGAGGACCGGCGGCTCATGGTCCGCTCCGCGTCGCACCGCGGGCTCGCGGCCTACGCGTACGCGGCGGCGCAGGGCGAGTCGAGCACGGACCTGTCCTGGGACGGCCAGACGATGGTCTACGAGGTGGGCGACCTGCTCGCCGAGACGGAGCGCTTCCCCGACGGCGCGCGACGCTCCGTGGCCGACGTCGACCTGGACCGGATGCGCCAGGAGCGGCTGCGGCAGGGGTCGTTCGACGACAACCGGCGCGCGCTCGGCGCGCGTGTCGAGGGGTTCCGCACCGTCGGCTGGACCGCCGACCCGCCGTCGGGCGACGTCGGCCTGCGGCGCAAGGTGGACCGCTTCCCGTTCGTCCCGGACGACCCGGAGCGCCTGGCGCAGGACTGCTACGAGGCGTACTCGATCCAGGTGGCCGGGCTGGAGCAGCGGCTGCGGTCGATCGGGCAGCCGAAGATCGTCATCGGCGTCTCGGGCGGCCTGGACTCGACGCACGCGCTGATCGTCGCGGCCCGCGCGATGGACCGGCTCGGCCGGCCCCGCACCGACATCCACGCGATCACGATGCCCGGCTTCGCGACGTCGTCGGAGACGAAGGACCGCGCCACGCGGCTCGCGACGTCGCTCGGCGTGCACTTCGAGGAGCTCGACATCCGGCCCGCCGCGGAGCAGATGCTGCGCGACCTCGGCCACCCGTACGGCGCGGGCGAGAAGGTCTACGACGTCACGTTCGAGAACGTGCAGGCCGGGCTGCGCACCGACTACCTGTTCCGGCTCGCGAACCACCGCGGCGGCATCGTGCTGGGCACGGGCGACCTGTCCGAGCTGGCGCTGGGCTGGTGCACGTACGGCGTGGGCGACCAGATGTCGCACTACGCGGTGAACACCGGCGTGCCGAAGACGCTCATCCAGCACCTCATCCGCTGGGTCGCGGATTCCGGCCAGTTCGAGGCGGACACGAACGCCCTGCTCCTGGAGATCCTGGGGCAGGAAATCTCCCCCGAGCTGGTGCCGGCCGGCGAGGGCGAGGCTCCCCAGTCCACCGAGGCGGCGATCGGCCCGTACGCGCTGCAGGACTTCACCCTGTTCTGGACGCTGCGACACGGCCTGCGGCCGTCGAAGATCGCGTTCCTCGCGTGGCACGCCTGGCGCGACCCGGACTCCGGCGCCTGGCCGCCGAACTTCCCCCACGACGAGCGGTCCGCCTACGACCTGGCGACCATCCGGAAATGGGAGGTCGTCTTCTTCCGGCGGTACTTCTCGTCGCAGTTCAAGCGCTCCGCCATCCCGAACGGCCCCAAGGTCGCCGCCGGCGGCTCGCTCTCGCCCCGCGGGGACTGGCGGATGCCGTCCGACGCGTCCGCCGCCGCCTGGCTCGCCGAGCTGGAGGAGAACGTCCCGACGACGGTCTGAGTCCCGTGCGAGTCAGGGGCGGGCGGCGGGGCCGAACCCGGTCCAGCGCAGCTCGGGCGTCAGGTGGCCCATGTCGTTGTAGACGATCAGGGAGGCGCTGCGGTCGTCGCGGTACTCGATCGTCGTGAGTGCGGCGTTGCCGTAGGGCAGTCCCAGCCAGCTCGCGGGCGGCGCGGCGAGGGCGTCGCGCACCAGCCACGCGACCTGGAACGCGTGGGTGATCAGCACGTCGTGGGTCTCGACATCGACGGCGCGGGCGAAGCGGGTGGTGAGCGCGGTGGCGAGCCGCTCGCCCTCGGCCGCGTGGGCGACGTCGTACCCGTCGAAGAACCCGACCCACGCGGCGGGCATCGGGTCGGGCAGGTAGGGCACGTGGTCGATCAGCTCGGCCGCCTCGCGCACCCGCACGCCCGGCAGCTGCGCGCCCAGGACCTGCGCCGACCGCACCGCGCGCGACAGCGGCGAGTGCCAGACGGTGTCGACCGGCACGGCAGCCAGGCGTCGGCCGGCCAGCTCCATCTGCCGCTCCCCGACCTCCGTCAGCTCGCCGAACGGGTCCGCAAGACCGTGGCGGAGCACGTGCAGGTGTCGGGTCGGCATCCGCCGACGTTATCGGCTCGGCCGGCGTCGATGCAGGCAGATAGGGTGCTGCGGGCCGTTCCGCCGGGGACGGCGGCGGGAAGCACGGGGAGCACCATGAGCGAGCGACAGCCTTCGGGGACGACGACGGACGGCGTCGCGACGCCCGAGGAGCAGCAGGGCAGGCTCCTGTGGCCGAAGCTCGGCCCGTACCCGACGGAGGTCCGCCAGACGATCCGCGTGCTCGCGGAGATCCTCGGCGCCCCGCGCAAGAAGAAGAAGGGCACCCCGACGTCGAGCTCGGGCTGGGCGGCGCGCAAGCTCGGCGTGAAGAAGTCCCGGATGTCTGAGGTGAAGCGCGCCGTCTCCGACACGCAGCTGCTGCTGCACGGGCACGTCCTGGCCCGGTGGATGGCCGAGCACGAGGGCAGCTACCAGATCCTCGGGCCGCAGGGCCGCACGCCCGAGTGGCGGCCGCTGAGCCTGGGCGAGGACCACACACTCTCCGTGCCCTACCACCTGTCGGCGTTCTTCCCCGCCGGCACCCTGCGCGACGAGCCGGTCGCGATCCACCTGTGCGGCGGGCACCCCGCGGACGTCACCGTCTACACTGGCGAGGGCCGCCGCGACCTCGCCGAGTCGGTGCTCGACGACTTCCTCACCTCCCTCAAGGGCGAGGGGAACCCGTACCGCGGCCGCATCCTGCAGGTGTCGGTGACCAGCTACGGCAACCAGGTCGGCTTCGAGCCCGTGCCAGCGACCCACGAGACGCGCGCCGACCTCGTCCTCGCCGACGCCGTCTGGGGCGAGGTGGACCTGTTCCTGTCGTCGGGCACCACGCGCCGCGACGACCTGCTCTCCCTCGGGCTCCCGACCACGCGCGGGCTGCTGCTCGCGGGCAAGCCCGGCGTCGGCAAGACGAAGCTGGGCCGGATCCTCGCGGCGGAGGTCGCGGGCGCGATGACGGTGATGATCGTGGAGCCGGACGTGCTGCGGCAGGCGTCGGAGAACCTCTACAAGGAGGTCGAGCGGCTCGGCCCCACCCTCGTCGTCATGGAGGACATCGACGGCGTCGCGAACGCGGAGATGCGCAGCTCGTCGGGCTTCTCAGAGTTCCTCAACGCCCTCGACGGCGCACGGGTGCGCAACGACGTCCTCACCCTCGCGACCACCAACGACCCCGGCTCCCTGGACCCGGCGGTGAAGCGGCCCGGGCGGTTCGACACCATCCTCGAGGTGCCGCTGCCGAGCCACGAGGGCCGCGTCGCCATCCTCAAGATCTACCTGCCGCGCCAGGGTGACGGCCTCGACCTCGCCGCCATCGCCGGCAGCCTCGACGGCGCGACGGGCGCCGAGATCCGCGAGGTCGCGCGCCGCGCCGTCCTCGAGCACGGCATCGAGGGCATGACGACGCGCCGCATCCTCGACATCACGTCGACCGGCCGCTGGAAGCCGTCCCCCTCCGTCGGGCACTACCTGTAGCACCCGGCCCCGCCCCACAGGCAGTTGACCCCGGTATGACGCCCGCCAGGCCGCCATACCGGTGTCAGGTGCCTGTTCGGCATCCCCGGGCGGCGGCATGATGGCGGGCATGACCTCTCCGATCCGCACCGCCCGCTCGTCCGTCGCGATCACGAACGGCTACGTCGTCCCGGTCGACGGGCTGCCGATCGAGAACGGCACCGTCCTCGTCACGGACGGCGTGATCACCGCCGTGGGCGCGGACGTCGAGGTACCCGACGGCGTGCGCACGGTGGACGCGGGGGGCCGGTGGGTGCTGCCGGGCTTCGTGGAGTCGCACGGGCACGTGGGCGTGCACGAGGAGGCCGAGGGCTGGGCCGGCGACGACACCAACGAGAAGACCGGGCCCGACGGGTCGCACCTGCGCGCGCTGGACGCGATCAACGTCGAGGACGAGGGCTTCCGCGACGCGCTCGCGGGCGGCGTGACGTCCGTCGTCGTGAAGCCGGGCTCGGCGAACCCGATCGGCGGCCAGACGGTCGCGATCAAGACGTGGGGCGGGCGCACCGTCGACGAGCAGGTGATCAGCGACGCGGTCTCCGTGAAGTCCGCGCTCGGCGAGAACCCCAAGCGCGTGTACGGCGAGCAGAAGAAGCAGCCGTCCACCCGCCTCGGCGTGGCCGCCGTCATCCGGCAGGCGTTCCTCGACGCGCAGCACTACGCGGCCCAGCGCGACGCCGCCGAGGAGAAGGGCGAGCCGTTCGCCCGCGACCTCGGCAAGGAGACCCTCGCGCGGGTGCTGGCCGGCGAGCTCGCCTGGGATCAGCACACCCACCGGGCCGACGACATCGCCACCGCGCTGCGGCTGGCCGACGAGTTCGGCTACCGGCTCGTCGTCAACCACGGCACGGACGGCGTCGCGATCGCCGACGTCCTCGCCGAGCGCGACGTGCCGGTCATCTACGGCCCGATGCTCACGTCCCGCTCCAAGGTGGAGCTGCGCGACCGCGACGTCGCGAACCTCGCCCGGCTCGCCGAGGCGGGCGTGCGCGTCGCCATCACGACCGACCACCCGGTGGTGCCGATCAACTTCCTCGTGCACCAGGCGTCGTTCGCCGTGAAGGAGGGCCTGGACCCGCAGGTCGCGCTCGAGGCGCTCACCGTCAACCCGGCGTCGTTCCTCGGCCTCGACGACCGCGTCGGCGCGCTGGCGCCCGGCCTCGACGGCGACGTCGTCGTCTGGTCCGGCGACCCGCTCGACGTCGGCTCGCGCGCCGAGCACGTCTTCGTCACCGGCGTCGAGGTGTACACGTGGGACCGCGCCGCCGACGGCGGGCGCGGCGCGGGCCGCGTCGTCGAGCGCTCGGAGCGCTTCGCCCGCTGACCGGCCCGCCCGCCGTCGCCGGAGCGCGGGTCAGTGGATGAAGCCGGTGCGCTGGCCCTCCGAGGGCATCGGTCCGGAGAGGGCGTCGAGGTAGCGGGTCTCCTCCTCGAGGTCGGCGAGGAACGACGCCGCGAGGTCCCGGCTGAGCCCGCTGCGCACGACGACGCGCTGCACGGTGACGTCGGTGAGGTCGTCGGGCATGGGGTACGCCGGCACGAGCCAGCCGCGCGTGCGCAGCCGGTCGGACAGGTGGTAGAGGTTCCAGTTCTCCGTGTGCCCCGGCTTCAGGCGCCACGCGAAGACGGGGATGTCGGAGCCGTCGTTCCACAGCTCGAACGCGGGCAGCCTCCCGACGCCGTCGGCGAGGTACCGCGCGACGTCGGACGAGGCGTTCTGCACCGCCTCGTACCCCGCCCGCCCCAGCCGCAGGAACATGTAGTACTGCAGCAGCACCTGCGACCCCGGTCGGGAGAAGTTCAGCGCGAGGGTGGGCATGTCGCCGCCGAGATAGCTCACGCGGAACACGAGGCTCTCGGGCAGGGCCTCCTCGTCGCGCCAGACCACCCAGCCGAGGCCCGGGTACACGAGGCCGTACTTGTGGCCGGAGGTGTTGATCGACGCGACCCGCTCCACCTGGAAGTCCCACACCAGGTCGGGCTGCACGAACGGCGCGACCATCGCCCCCGACGCGCCGTCCACGTGGATGGGCACGTCGAGCCCGGTGGTCGCCTGGATGCGGTCGAGGGCGGCGGCGATCTCGGTGACCGGCTCGTACATCCCGGTGTACGTCACGCCGAGGATGGCGACGACGCCGATCGTGTCCTCGTCGACGTAGCTCTCCAGGTCGTGGCCGTCGAGCACCCGGTGCTCCTCGCTGATGGGCACGTAGCGGGGCTCGACCTCGAAGTAGTTGCAGAACTTCTCCCAGCACACCTGCACCGCGCTGGACATCACGAGGTTGGGGGTGCCGACAGGCTTGCCGGCGTCGCGCCGGGCCTGCTGCCACCGCCGCTTGAGCGCGAGCCCGGCGAGCATGCACGCCTCGGACGAGCCGATCGTCGAGGTGCCCATCGCGTGGTGCGGGTCGGGCGCGTGCCACAGGTCGGCGAGCATGCGCCAGCACCGGTCCTCGACGGCGGCCGTGGCCGGGTACTCGTCCTTGTCGACCATGTTCTTGTCCGCCGCCTCGAGGTAGAGGCGGCTGGCGTGGTCGTCCATCCACGTGCCGACGAACGTGGCGAGGTTGAGCCGGGCGTTGCCGTCGAGCATCGCCTCGTCGTGGACGATCTGGAACGCCGTCTCCGGAAGTGACTGCCCGGCCGGGAGGCGGTCGCGCGGCACGGAGCGCGTCTCTCCCGGGCGGACGAAGACGGGGTTGAGCTCGACGTCCCCGTGGCGGACGCGGCGGCGGCCGCTCCCTCGGGTCCTGCTGACCATGGCGGTTCCCCTCGTCGGTGGCGGGTGCGGCACTTTCGAGCGTAGGTCGGCCCGTCGCCCCTCACCCGGCCGGCCCGGGTGAAGTGAATTAGGCGACAGGTGTTGCCTAACTCGTCGCCCCGGCGTAGCGTCGAGAGCACCGGACGGCGGAGGTGACAGGGCATGGACAAGCGGGTCGAGCGAACCGCGGAGGCCCTGCGCACCGCCGTCCTGGAGCTGGCCGCGGAGCAGGACGTCGCCGACCTCACCGCGTCCGCCGTCGCCGCCCGCGCCGGCATCAACCGGGCCACGTTCTACGACCACGCCGCTGGCCCGGCCGAGCTGCTGGCACGGGTCCTCGGCACCGAGCTCGACCGCATCCGCGCGGAGTTCGACGCCGCCGTGCGGGAGGTCGCCGGGCACGCCACCCACGGCGACGCCGAGCAGGTCGTCGCCCGGTACACCGGTGCGCTGCAGGCCCACGTCGAGGCGCACCTGCCCGTGTACGAGCGGGCCCTCGAGGGCGGCCTCAGCGCCCCGCTGGCCCGGCTGCTCGCCGACCACGTGGCCGGCACCCTCACCGACCACCTGCGCGCCCACCCCGGCCTCATACCCCTGGACCCGGGCACCCCCGCCGACCAGGTCGACCGCTACGCCCGCGCGTTCGCGACGTACGTCGGGCTCGGCACCGTCGGCGCGCTCGAGGTCTGGCTCGCCGCTCCCCCGCCCCGCGACCCCGCGTTCTTCGCCCGGGTCGCCCACGACGCCCTGCCCGCCTGGTGGACCACACCGTCCCCCTGACGTCCCCTCCGTCCCGGGACGACCACGGTCCCGGGCGGGCAGGTGCACCCACTCACAGCAGAACCACGAAGGAGGCCAGCATGACCGCCAGCACGGCCGTCAGCACCGGGAACCGAGTCTTCAACAAGGTCGCGATCGTCACCGGCGGGACCGGCGGGATGGGCGTCACCCACGCCCGCGCGCTGGCCGCCGAGGGCGCCAAGGTCGTCGTCGCCGACCTCGACGACGCGAAGGGCGAGGCCCTCGTCGCCGAGCTGGGCGCCGACCGCACCGACGTCGCCCGCTACGTCCATCTCGACGTCACGAACGAGGACGACTGGGCGAAGGCCGTCGCGTTCACGCTCGAGGAGTTCGGACGGATCGACGTGCTCGTGAACAACGCGGGCATCGCGAACGGCGGCCCGATCACCGAGTACGACACCGACGCCTGGCGCCGGATCATCGACATCAACCTCACCGGGGTGTTCCTGGGGATCCGGGCCGTCGCGCCGGTCATGGTGAAGGCCGGCTCCGGGTCGATCATCAACATCTCGTCCGTCGAGGGGCTCCGCGGGAGCCGCGGCCTGCACGGCTACGTGGCCTCCAAGTTCGGCGTCCGCGGGCTCACGAAGTCGGTCGCGCTGGAGCTCGGGCCGCACGGCGTGCGGGTCAACTCCGTGCACCCCGGGTTCATCGAGACGCCGATGACCGCGGGCATCGACGCGGGCGACCTGCTCATCCCGCTCGGCCGCGGCGCGCGGCCGGAAGAGGTCTCCCAGACCATCGTCTTCCTCGCGAGCGACGAGTCCAGCTACTCCACCGGCGCCGAGTTCGTCGTCGACGGCGGGCTCGTGGCGGGCGTGCCGCACAAGCACGGCGCCTGACCGGTCACAGGCCCGCCAGGAAGTCCTTCATGAGCGGGCCCGCGGTGTCCGACCCGCGGTGGCCGTCCTCCACGAAGACGGCCACCGCGAGGTCGTCGACGATCGCGAGCATCCACACGTGCTGCTTCGACCCGTCGCCGTACTGCGCCGTGCCGGTCTTGGCACCGACGATTCCGGGCACGCCCTGCAGCATGTCCGCGCTGCCCTCGGTGACGACGCCGTGCATCAGGTCGCGCACCACCGCCGCCTCGTCGTCCGTCACCCCGGGCGTCGACGGCTTCTTCGGCGCCTGCGCCGACTCCTCGGCCGACGGCGAGGCGGACGCGTCGCCCTCGTCGCCCCCCGCCGGCTCGTCGCGCACCAGCACGGGCTGCACCCGGTGGCCGGCGGCGACGCTCGCCGCGACCGTCGCCATCCCCAGCGGCGACGCCTGCACCTTGGCCTGGCCGATCATCGACGCCGCGTGCTCCGTGCCGTCCGCCTTCGCGGGCACGGCGCCGAGGAAGGCGGGCACGCCCAGCACGGGCGCCGCCACCTCGTCGTCCACGAGCCCGAGGTCGGACGCCGCGGTCGCCAGGTCCGCCTGCGCCACCTTGTCGCGCTGCGCGATCATCGCCGTGTTGCACGAGTGCGCGAACGCCGTGCGCAGCGGCACCTCGCCGGTGGCCGACGACGGGTAGCCGGGGACGTTGCCGAACCTGCGGCCGTCCACGGTGATGCTGTCCGTGCAGGCGACCTTCGTGTCCGGGGTGATCCCCGCCCGCTGCATCGCCAGCGCGTCCACCACCTTGAACGTCGACCCCGGGGGGTACTGCCCCAGCGTCGCGGTGGACCAGCCCTCGCCGCCTGGCCCGCTCGCCGCGGCGAGCACCGCGCCGTCCGACGGCCGGATCGCGACGATCGCGCTGGCCGGGTCGACGTCCTCGAGCACGTTCTCCGCCTGCTTCTGGAGGTGCTGGTCGAGGGTGGTGGCCACCGCGACGCCGTCGACGGCGTCGACGCGGTACAGCTCACGCCCCTCGTCCCCGTCCTCCTCGGGCTCGCCGTCCAGGCCCACGTCACCGTCACCGGCCGGGACCACGCTGACCAGGACGCCCGGCGAGCCGGTGAGCTGGTCGTCGTAGGCGCGCTGCACCCCCGACAGCCCCACCACGTCGCCGGCCTGCACCGCGCCGTCGGACTCCTCGACGACCTCCTTGGTCGCCTCCCCGACCCGGCCCAGGATCGGCGCGGCGAAGGTGCTCGTCGGTCCGAGCTCGAGGGAGTCCTCGACCGCACGCACGCCGATGATGTCCCGCGCGTCGTCCACCGTGAAGTCCACGCCCGGGTTCTTCTTGCGGATCGTGATCGCCTCGACGAACGCCTTCTCCCCGGCCGCGTCGACGCGCGCGAAGAACTCGTTCGGCTCGAGGCCCACGAGCTGCGCGAGGTCGCGCGCCGCGGACTCCTGCCCGAGCCCCTCGACCGCCGTCTTGTCCACCCCGATGTGCCACACGCCCCGCTCGGTCACCATCGGCTCGCCGTCGCCGTCCAGCAGGTCGCCGCGGTCCGCGTCGAGGGTCCTGACCTTCAGCCGCTCGCCCGGCTCCAGGTCGGGCACCAGCACGTCCGGCCGCCACACGGCGCGCCAGGCGCCCTCGCCGTCGCCGCTCTCCGGCGGCGCATAGGCGAGGTCGACGTCGGTGCTGTACTTCCACGTGACGTCGCGGCCCACCGGCCACGACCAGTCCAGCGTGGCCACCGCCGACGTCGTGCCGTCCTGGGTGACCGGCTTGCCGACGTCGGCCACCGTCACCGTGCGCTCGCGCTCGCCCGAGGCGTCGACGAGCGGCTCGAGCACCTCGGTGAGCTGCGTCTGCACGTCGACCGAGCCGGGCGCCTGCAGCGCCAGGTCGCTCACGTCGCCCGCCCGGAGCGCGGCCGCGAGCGCCTCGGCGGCCGGGTCGGCGGACGGCACGTCGGGCCCGGTGCACGCCACCAGGGTCACCCCGGCGACCGGGGTCAGCAGGACGGCGAGGGCGAGGCGGTAGCGTCGGCGCACCTTGGCGAGATTATCGGCTTCCTGGCAACCTGGTCGGCATGTCCCCCCGTGTCGTGGTCACGGTCCTGCATAGATTTCGTGGCGCCGTCGTCGCGGGCACCCTGGCGGGCGTCCTGACCGTCGCGGGGACCGTCGTGCCGGCGGGTGCGGCGACTGCCGCGCTCCCCGACCCGCGGCCGGGCGGCACGTCGATCCTGGGCCGCACGTGGACCCCGGGCCACGACCCCGCGGACCTGACCGTGCTGGTGAACAAGGCCCACCCCGTCACCCCGGAGCGCTGGGCGCCGGACGACCTCGTGCGCCCCGACGTGCCCGCCCTCGGCGAGCACGACCGGCTGCGGGCCGAGGCGGCGCGGGCCCTGGAGCGCCTCGCCGCCGACGCCCAGGACGCCACCGGCCACGAGCTCGTCCTCGCCTCCGGCTTCCGGTCCGCGGACTACCAGCGGCAGCTGTACGCCCGGTACGTCGACGCGCACGGCCGCCGCGCCGCCGACACGTTCTCCGCCCGCCCGGGGTACTCCGAGCACCAGACGGGCCTCGCCGCCGACGTCGCCGAGGCCGGCACCCCGTACACCGACTTCGGGCGCACCAGGACCGGGCGCTGGGTGGACGCGCACGCGTGGCGGTACGGGTTCGTCGTGCGGTACCCGGAGGGCCGGCAGTCCGTCACGGGCTACTCGTCCGAGCCCTGGCACCTGCGCTACGTGGGCACCGGACTGACCGTCCCGATGCACCTCGCCGGCACCACCACCCTGGAGGAGGCCTTCGGCGCCGCCCCGGCGCCGGACTACGCCCCGCCGAAGTAGCACGGGTACTACCTCGGCACGGTCCGTGCTACCTCGGCACGGTCCGGTGCTACCTCGGCACGGCGAGCGCGCGGCCGAGGCGCTCCGCGGCCTCGGTGAGCACGGCCGTGGACGTCGCGAGGTTGAGCCGCAGCCACCCGGCCCCGCCGGCGCCGAACCGCACGCCGTCCTCGAGGGCGAGGCGGCCGCGCTCCAGCACGAGCGCGGCGGCGTCGGCCGCGGGGACGCCACCGGGCAGGGCACCGCGCAGGTCGAGCCAGGCCAGGTAGGTGGCGTCGGAGGGCTGGAGCCGCACGGCGGGGGCGTGCGCCGCCAGCAGGCGCGCGAGCAGCCCTCGGTTCGCGTGCACGCCCGCGAGCAGGGCGTCCAGCCACGGACCGCCGTCGCGGTAGGCCGCCGCGTGCGCCAGCACCGCGAGGTGGTTGACGGCGTGGCCCGCCTCCTCGGGGATCCGGCGCAGGTCGTCGGCCGCGCCCGGCCCGCCGAGCGCGACCGCGGCACGCAGCCCCGCGAGGTGGAACGCCTTGGACGCCGACTGCACGACGACCGCCCGCTCCGCGCCCGCCACCGACAGCAGCGGCACGAACGCGGGCGCGCCGTCGGCCACGCTCTCGAACGTGAACGGGGCGTGCACCTCGTCGGCCACCACCCGTACCCCGTACCGGTCGGCGAGCGTCAGCACCGCCTCGAGCTCCGCGCGGGTGTGCACAGTGCCGGTGGGGTTGTGCGGGTTGCACAGCAGCAGGACGGCGCGCCGGCCGGCGCCGGGCCCGGCGCCGTGGGCGGCGGCGCCCGTGACCCGCGCGAACGCGGCCTCGAGCGCGCCGAGGTCGAGCCGCAGGTCGGCGCCCAGGGGCGCCTCCACGACGTGTCGCCCCTCGTTGCCCGGAAAGCCGTAGAACGGCGGGTACACGGGCGGCGTGACGACGACGGCGTCGCCGGGGGCGGTGAGCACGCGCAGCACCTCGACGATCGCCACCATGACGTCCGGCATCGTGCGGCTGGACGCGACGTCCGGCGCCCACCCCCAGCGCTCCCGCGCGAACGGTGCGAGCGCCTCGGCATAGGCCGTGCCGACGTCGTACCCGGTGTCCCCGAGGGCCAGCGCCCCCTGCACCGCGTCGACGACGGCGGGCGCGACGGGCGTGTCCATCTCGGCGACGAACAGCGGCAGCACGTCCGGCGGGTAGGCCCGCCACTTCACGGACGTGCGACGGCGCAGGTCGTCGAGGGTGAGCTGCTCCAGCGGGTTGTCGGTCACGGCTCCGGTCTACCAGAGGCGCCCGCGTGCTACCTCGGCGCGCGGGGTGCTACCTCGGCGCGCGGGGTGCTACCTCGGCGCGAGGGGTGCTACCTCGGCGTGGGTCAGGCGGACGGGACCGTCTTCACCACCGGGGCCCACTGCTCCTCGACGAGCGCCGGGCGGTCCTCGTCGGTGTGGCCGGCCCAGCGCCGGGCGTCCTCGATGGTGGCGGCGAGCAGGGTGCGCAGCCGGGCGTCCGTGTCGGGCACGAACGCCTCGCTGATGCCCTGCACCGCCGTGGACACGACGGACGGCGCGGCGTCGCGCACGAACCGCTTGGGCCGCACGCGCGTGCCCTCGCAGAACCGGTACGCCCACTCGGCTGTCTTCGGCGACGCGGCGAGCGCGTCGGCGCTGGCCGGGTCGAGCGTGCCCTCGGGGCGCCCGTCCAGGGCGTCGAGCATGCGCTCCGCACCGATGATCGCCACGGCCAGCGTCTGCTGCCGGTCGGCGGGCGCGACGGGCAGCGCCGTCTGCGCGGCGCGCAGCGCGATCTGCACGTCCCACCGCGGGTCGCTGCTGGTCAGCCCGATGACCGAGGGGATGAGCGGCGCGAGCTGCGGCCGGTTCCCGTCGGAGGTCAGGTCGTTCACGGCACGGGCCAGCATCGCGAGCAGCGGGTGCGTGCACTGCGGATGATCGCTCCAGCGTTCACCGGCCAGGAACGACGCCAGCTCCATGAAGCACGCGCCCTTCTTGGGGTTGCGGTGCTTGCCACGCCCGAGCATCGGCAGCGCGTCGAAGGCGCCTGCAACAGATCCAGCCACGAGTCCACCCCCGTATAGGTCCGGTCTTCCCCAGTGTGCGACCGCTGTGACCCAGGTCGCAACGGCTGGCGCGGGCGAAGGCCCGTCCAGCCCCGGCCTCGGTACCCCTCAGCCCCGCCGCGGGGGTACCTCAGACCGGCGGAGGCCCAGGTCGCGACGTCGCCTGAGGTACCCCCGTCCCGGAAGACGGGGCAGTTGCCCGATGCCCGCCCGGGGGCCTCAGGACGAGCGTGGTCACCACGAGATCGAGGAGCCGGCGGTGGCCGGCACGCAAGGCCGGGGACCCCGGCCGGTGAGGGGACGAGGACATGAACGAGATGACGTCGCGGGACCTGGCCGTCCTGGCCGAGCTGGACTACCGGCGCGAGCGGATGGCCGAGACCTACCAGCGCGGGACGCCGGCGTGGGTGCGCACGGTGGGCCGCGCGGCCGGCGCGGCCGGTCGCGGGGTCCGGGACCTGGCCCGCCGTGCGCGGTCCCGGGCCGCGGACCGCGAGGCCGTGCAGCGGCTCGGCTCGACGCTCGACGCCGTCGCCGCGCGGACCGACGCCCGCGCGTGGGACCTCCAGGTGACCCGCCGGGCCGACCAGATCGCCCACGGGCTGGACGCGCTGCGTCCCCAGGACGGCGCCGGACGCCGGGCCGCCTGACCGTGCGCGGCACGGCGGTGGGCACGGCGACGGAGCGGGTCCGCGAGCACGGAAAACCGGCGGCGGGTGTGGGCGGCCGGTGGGACGATCACCTCGTGCGACGTTCCAGCGAGGTGCCCCTGATCGCCCGCCAGGAGGAGGTCACCGCCTTCCGCGGCGCGCTGGAGCGCGCCGCGGAGGGCGAGCCCGGCGTCCTCCTGCTCGGCGGCGACGCCGGGGTGGGCAAGACGCGCCTGGTCACGCACCTCGCGGACGCCGCGCGCGACGCCGGGGCGCGCGTCGTCGTCGCGCACTGCGTGGACCTGGGTGACGTCGGCATCCCGTACCTGCCGTTCACGGAGGCGCTGACCGAGCTGCGCGGCGTGCCCGCGGTGGCCCAGGTGGTCGCCGAGCGCCCGGCCCTCGCCCGCCTGCTCGACCCGGCGGGCGGCGCCGACGGCGGTGCGGACCACGCGGAGCGGCTCCAGCTCCTCGACGGCGTCGCGGGCAGCCTCGCCGCCGCCGGCCGGGCGGGCTCACCGCTCGTGCTGATCGTCGAGGACGTGCACTGGGCGGACGAGTCCACGCGCGACGTGCTGCGGTTCGTCGTCGCCCGGCTGCGGTCCGAGCACCTGCTGCTCGTCGCCACGTACCGCAGCGACGACCTGCACCGCCGCCACCCCCTGCGCCCCGTCCTCGCGGAGCTGTACCGCCAGCGCCCGGTGACGCACGTCGAGCTGTCGCCCTTCACCCCCGACGAGCTGCGCGAGTTCACCACCGCCACCCGCGGCGAGCCCCTCGGCGAGGCCGAGTTCGACGCCGTGCGCAGCCGGTCGGACGGCAACGCCTTCTTCGCCGAGGAGCTGCTCGACGCGGGCCAGTCCTCGACCGGCCTGCCGTGGTCCCTGGCCGACGTGCTGCACGCCCGCCTGCAGCGCCTCGACCCGGCCGTGCAGCAGCTCGTGCGCCTCGCCGCCGTCGCCGGGCGGCAGGTGGACGAGGCGCTGCTGCGCGCCACCGCGCCCCGCCTGCCCGGACTCGACGCGCCCGGCGCCACCGACGCCGCCCTGCGCGAGGCCGTGGCACAGCAGGTGCTGCGCGTCGAGGGCCAGCACGTCGCGTTCCGGCACGCCCTCGTCGCCGAGGCGCTCGTCCTCGACCTGCTGCCGGGCGAGCGCACCACCATGCACCGCGCCTACCTCGACGCCCTGACGGCGGACCCCGCCCTCGGGAAGGCGGCGAAGCGCGCCCACCACGCCCTGGAGGGCCACGACCTGCCCGCCGCGCTCGTCGCGTCCCGCGACGCCGCCCGCAGCGCGGCCACGATGCTCGCCCCGGCGGAGGAGGTGCGGCACCTGGAGCAGGTGCTCTCCCTGTGGGAGTCCGTGCCGGACGCCGCGGAGCTGCTCGGCACCGACCGGGTCACCGTCGCCCTCGACACCGCGGCCGCCGCGAGCTCCGCGGGCCAGGCGACGCGGGCGGAGCAGCTGGCCCGGCGTGCCGTCGAGGGGCTCGACGCCGACCCCGAGCGGCAGGCCCGCCTGCGGCACGTGCTGGTGCGGTACGTGCTGGACATGGAGGACCTCGTCGACGCCCTGACCCAGTCCACCCGCGCGCTCGACGTGCTGCTGCCCGGCGCGACCGACGCCGCCTCCGCCCTCGACGTCGAGGTGCCCGACGACGTCGCGACCCCCGAGCTCGCGTGGACGCTCGCCGTGCACTCCCGCGTGCTGCTCAACAACGACCGCGACGACGAGGCGGGCGCGTTCGCCCGGCAGGCGGTCGACGTCGCCCGCCGGGCCGACGCCCCCGACGCCGAGGCCGACGCCCTCACGACGCTCGCCATGCTGGAGGTCGGCACGCCGGACACCGCGGCCGACCTGCTCGAACGTGCCCGGGAGCGCGCCGTCGTGGCGGGCGACCTGCGCACCGAGATGCGCTGCTGGTACAACCTGGCCGCCACCCACTTCTACGCGGGCCACCTCGACCTGTCCGCCCAGGTGCTCGACGCCGGCATGGCGCGCGCCCGCTCGACCGGCGTCACGTGGGGCGCGTACGGCCTGGAGATGGTCGACCTCGCGCAGATCCGCGCCTACCTCACGGGTGACCTGTCCCGCTGGCCGGTGCCCGAGGGCGCCCCCGCGAGCGTGGTGCCGTACCTCGCCGCGGGCGGGCTGTACGCGCAGGTCGCCCGCGAGGGCGGCGACGCGATCGGCGCGGCGCAGGACATGCGCGTGCACTGGGGGAACGACGGGCAGATCGCCCTCATCGCCGGGGGCACCCACGCCGACGCGCTCACGTGGGCCGGCCGCTACGACGAGGCGGTCACGACGGCCGAGGAGGTCGCCACCCACCTGGGCGCCACCTGGTCCGAGTTCTTCCTCGGCCGCATCTGGCTGTCCGCGCTGGCGCTGGCGGCGCTCGCGGAGGACGCGGAGGGCGGCCCCCACGCCGCCGACGCCGCGCAGGAGCTGCTCGACCGCGGCGACGCCCTCCTCGCCGTCGCGCAGGAGACCGCCCGGCGCGGGCGCCCCCGCGGTGGCCGTCTCGGCCCCGAGGGCCGGGCGTGGCTGAGCCGCGCGGCGGCGGAGCACTCCCGGCTGCGGGCCGCGCTCACCGACGCCCCCGCCGACCCCGGGCTGTGGGAGGCGACGGTCAAGGAGTTCGACTTCGGGTACCGCTACGAGGTGGCGCGGTCCCGGTTCCGCTGGGCGCAGGCGCTGCGGGCGTCCGGCGACGTGCCGGCGGCCGAGGTCGAGGCCGCCGAGGCGCTCGGCGAGGCCGTCGACATGGGCGCCGCACCCCTCGCCGACGCGATCCACGCGTGGGGCCGCCGCGCCCGCGTGCCGCTGCCCGGCGGCCGCCGCACGTCCTCGGTCCTCACGGAGCGCGAGGAGGAGGTGCTGGTGCTGGTGGCGCAGGGGCTGAGCAACCGGCAGATCGGAGAACGGCTGTACATCTCCACGAAGACGGTCAGCGTGCACGTGTCGAACCTGCTCGCGAAGCTGGGCGTGTCCGGGCGGGCGGAGGCGGTCGCGGTCGCGCACCGGCGCGGGCTGATCGGCGTCTGACCGTTCGAGGTCCATACTGGGCCCGTGCCGGAAGCCCAGGCTGTCGGCTCCCTGTCCGGCCCGTCGCCCGGCCCCGTGCCCGGTCCCGCCTCCGACCGCGTGCCCGGCCCGTCGCCCGGCCCGGCCAACGGTGAGCCCGTCGCAGACGAGGTGTTCGACCGCATCGCGCGGCTCGTGCACCGACAGCTCGGCGTGCCCGCGGCCGCCGTCGTCATGCTCACCGACGACGGCGACGTCAAGACGCTCCCCGGCGCCGTCGGGTTCCCCGCGGACGCGCAGCGCAGCCGCCGACTCGAGCTCCCCCGGCCCCTGACGGCGACCGTCGCGCGCACCCGCACCCCCCTCGTCGTGGGCGACGCCGACGACGACCCGCGCGTGGCCGGCCGGCACACGATCGGCGACCTGGTGCTCGCCGCGTACGCGGGCTACCCGATCGAGGACGCCCGCGGACACGTGGTGGGCGCTCTCTGGGCGGTGTCGTCCGTGCCGCGGACCTGGACCGAGACGGATCTCGCCACCCTCGCCGACCTGTCCGCCGCGGCGTCGGGCGAGCTGCGGCTGCGCGCGGAGCGGGAGCGCGCACGGCTGGCCGAGCAGGTGGCGTTCCGCGCGCACCGCCGGTCGCGGTTCCTGCTCGGGCTGTCGGAGCGGTTCGCGCGCGTCACGACTCTGGACGAGGTCGAGGACGCCATCGCGCACGTCATCGGCACCGGCACGGGCGCCCGCTGGGTGTCGCTGGCGCTGGTCGACGCCGACCGGCGGCACCTGTCGTTCTTCACCGTGGGGCACCACCACCCCGGCGAGCCGGCCCTGCGCAGCACGCGTCTCGACGCGCCCCGGCCCGACACGCACGTCGTGCGCAGCCGCGCCGCCCTGCGGTTCCGCGACCACGCGGAGATGGTCGCGACGTACCCCGAGATGGGTCCCGTGGGCTCCGTGTCGGAGGGCGCGCGGTCGTTCCTGCCCGTGATGTCGAACGGCATGGTCGTGGGCGTCATCGCCTGCGTGTGGGACCAGGCCCGCGAGCACGACGCCGAGACGGCGGCCCTCGAGTCGACGATCAGCCGGTACGTGGCGCTCGCGCTGGAGCGGGTGGCGCTGCTGGAGGCGCGGCGGCGGGTCGCGACCACGCTGCAGGAGTCGATGCTCACCGCGCCGCCCACGGTGGCGCACCTCGACATCGCGACCACCTACTCCCCCGCCGCGCGCACCGACCAGGTGGGCGGCGACTGGTACGACGCGGTGGTGCGCGACGACGGCACCGCGATCGTCATGATCGGCGACGTCGCGGGCCACGACGTGCACGCCGCCGCCCAGATGGGCCAGCTGCGCTCCATGCTGCGGGCGCTCGCGTGGAGCCACGACGAGTCGCCGGCCGGGCTGCTGACCCGCCTCGACAAGGCGAACGCGCGGCTCGGCCCGCGGGCGATGGCGACCGCCGTCGTCGCGCGCCTGGACCGCGACCCGGCGCCGTGCCCGAAGGAGGCCCTCGAGGGTTCCCCGCCGGCCGAGCGGCCCGAGCGCGCCTACACGCTCACGTGGTCGGTGGCGGGGCACCCGCCGCCGATGGTGCTGCGCCGCGACGGCCGGGTCGAGCGCCTGTCCGAGACCCCCGACCTGCTGCTGGGCGTGGTGCCCACGACGCCCCGCGTGGACCGCACCTCCCGCCTCCTGCCGGGCGACACCCTCGTGCTCTACACGGACGGGCTGGTGGAGCGCCGCGGCGTCCCGAGCGACGAGCGGCTGTCCGACCTGGAGACGGTGCTGCGCTCCGCGCACGGCGAGGCGACGTCCGCCGTCCCCCGCGCTCTGGTGCGCGGCCTCGTGGGCGACGCGCAGCGCGACGACGTCGCGGTGCTGGCCCTGCGCGTGCGCGTCCCCGCCCCGTCCGGGCCGCCGTCGTCGGCCGGGCCCGCGAAGGCGGAGCGGCGCGTCGCCGACGACGACCTCAGCGACCTCGGCCCGGCGCGCCGGTGGGTGGACGACGTGCTCGAGTCTTGCGACGTGTCGGACGAGCAGCGGCGGACCGCGATGCTCCTGACCAGCGAGGTGCTGACCAACGCGCTGGAGCACGGCGACGGGCCGATCACGGCGACGGTCGAGGTGGACGGCCGCCGCCTGCGCGTGGGCGTCCGCGACGGCAGCATCGCCGAGCCGGAGCTGCAGTCCCCCCGGCCGCAGGACCTGTCGGGCCGGGGCGTGCTCTTCCTGGACCGCCTCGCGTCCCGGTGGGGCGTGCAGCTGCACGACGGCTCCGACGCCGTGGGGCGGCACTCGGGCGTCGTCGAGGGCAAGACGGTGTGGTTCGAGATCGACCGCGAGGCCCGGCCGCTCACCGGCACGGTGTCGCGCGTGCGTCCGCCGACACCCGCCACCGGCGCCGTCCCCCTGGTCGAGCGCGTGCTGCGCGACGACCGGCGCTGAGCGAGCCCCCGCCCGCCGTCCCTGGGCGGCTCGGTCGCCCCGGGCGACACCCCTCCCGGGTGTCGGCGGTCCGTCGTACGGTGTGAGACGTGACACACACCGCCCAGCGCCCCGACGCGCCGCCCCGACCCCGGGCGACGGCGACCGGTGCCCCCACCCCGTCCACGTCCGGCGGCGAGGGCGAGGACGTCGGCGCCCTGCTCGAGCCGTACCGGCGCGAGCTCACCGGCTACTGCTACCGCATGCTCGGCGGCGCGTTCGAGGCCGACGACGCGGTGCAGGAGACGCTGCTGCGCGCCTGGCGCTCGTACGACCGGTTCGAGGGCCGGTCGTCGCTGCGGTCGTGGCTGTACCGCATCGCGACCAACGTGTGCTTCGACCACCTCGGGTCGTCCAAGCGGCGGGAGCGCCCGATGGGGCTGGGCGGGCCGCAGCCCGCGGAGGAGCAGTACTTCGGCGACGTGCTCGCCGAGGACCGGTGGCTCGAGCCCGTGCCGGACGACGCCGTCCTGCCGCGCGAGGGCGACCCGGCCGACGTCGCGGTGGGCCGCGAGTCGATCCGCCTGGCGTTCGTGGCCGCGCTCCAGCACCTGCCGGCCAGGCAGCGCGCCGTCCTGGTGCTGCGCGAGGTGCTGCGCTGGTCGGCGGCGGAGGTCGCCGCGCTCCTCGACACCACGGTCGCGTCCGTGAACAGCGCCCTGCAGCGGGCCCGTGCCACCCTCGGCAGCAAGGGCCTGCGCCGGGCGGGCGGCCACGGCGAGGGTGCGGACCTCCCGGAGCCGCAGTGGGCCGAGATCGACCAGCAGCTGCTCGAGCGGTACCTGGACGCGTTCGAGCGCTACGACATGGACGCCCTGGTGGCGCTGCTGCACGAGGACGCCGTCCTCAACATGCCGCCGTACACGATGTGGGTGCACGGGCGCTCCGAGGTGATCCGCTGGATGACGGGCCCCGGCGCCGGCTGCCGGGGGTCCCGCTGCGTGCCCGTGCAGGCGAACGGCTCGATGGCGTACGGCCAGTACCGGCGCGACCCGACCGGCGGCTGGTCGCCGTGGGGGCTCGCCGTGCTGGAGGACGACGGCAGCGGCCGCATCACCGGCATCACGACGTTCCTCGACACCGCCACCTGGTTCCCCCGGTTCGGCCTGCCCGACCGGCTGCCCGCCCTCTGACCTGCGGCCCAGCGCGCCCTGCGGGCCGCGCTGGGCTACGTTGCCCGCATGACCACGGACGCCCCGCACCCCGAGGGCGTGCCCCCCACCGGGACGCCCGCGCCCCCGCCGGACGATCGCGTCGACCACGAGGTCGACGACGAGGTCGACGACTCCGTCCGTCCCGTCCAGCACGACAGCAAGAACCCGCCGCGGTGGCTGCCGCGGGCGCTGGCGATGGTCGTGGTGGCCGTGTTCGTCGCCACCTTCCTCTCGTACGCGTTCGGCCAGCTCGGCGGGCTGGCCGTCAACGTACTCATCTCCTTCTTCGTCGCGCTCGCGCTCGAGCCGATCGTCGTGTGGCTGGTGCGGCACGGGTGGCGCCGCGGCGCGGCCGCGGGCGTGTCGCTGGGCGGGGCGATCGTCGTCGTGCTCGGGGTGTTCGCGCTGTTCGGCAACCTGTTCGTGCAGCAGCTGATCCAGCTCGTCGCGTCGCTGCCCGACCTCTACACGAGCATCCAGCAGGGCATCGAGGCGCGCTGGGACGTCACGGTCCCCGACTCGGACGACCTCGTCGCGCAGGCTCTCGACCAGTGGGGGCAGGACGTCGCCACGGGTGCCCTCAGCATCGGGGCGTCGATCGTGGGGGTCCTGTTCGCGATCACCACGATCCTGCTGATCACGTACTACGTCATGGCGGCGGGCCCCAAGTTCCGCGCCGCGATCTGCGCGTGGCTGCGGCCCGACCGGCAGCAGGAGGTGCTGACCCTGTGGGAGATCACGCAGGTGAAGGTCTCCGACTTCATCAGCTCCCGCGTCGTGCTCGCCGCCCTGTCGAGCGTCTTCACGTTCGTCTTCCTGCTGATCGTGCAGACGCCGTACGCGCTGCCGCTGGCCGTCTTCACGGGCGTCGTGTCGCAGTTCGTGCCCACCATCGGCACGTACATCGGCGGCGCGCTGCCCGTGGCGGTCGCGCTCGCCGCGCAGGGGCTGCCGCAGGCGATCGCCGTGCTGGTCTTCATCGTCGCGTACCAGCAGGTGGAGAACCTCATCTTCTCCCCGAAGGTCAGCGCCCGGGCGCTGGAGATGAACCCGGCCGTGTCGTTCGTCGGCGTCCTCGGGTTCGGCGCCGTCTTCGGCGCCCTCGGCGCCTTCCTCGCCCTGCCGATCCTCGCGACCGTGCAGGCCCTCGGGAACACCTACCTGCAGCGGCACGAGCTCGTGGACTCGACGCTGCTGCACGACCCTGACGAACCGTCCGGCCGCGGCGAGGGCGTGTGGTCGTCGCGGCGTCGACGCAACCTCGAGGCCGGCGAGCGCGCCGCCCGCGAGGCCGAGGCCCGCCGGCGCGACGGCGCGGAGGAGTGAGCATGGACCTCGTCGGAGGGATCGCGCTGGTCGTCGCCGTGGGCGTGGCCGGCCAGGTCGCGGCCAAGCGCCTGCGGGTGCCGTCCATCCTGCTGCTGCTCGTGCTGGGCCTCCTCGTGGGACCCGTGCTCGGGTGGCTCGACCCGGACGAGGTCTTCGGCGACTCCCTCTTCCCCCTGGTCTCGATGGCCGTGGGACTGCTGCTCTTCGAGGAGTCGCTCAAGCTCGACTTCGCCCGTCTGCGGGGCGGCGCGCGCCGCCCCGTCCTCGGGCTCGTCACCACCGGCGCGCTGCTCACCGGCCTGGGCGCGACGGTGATCGCCCACCTGTTCCTCGACCTGTCGTGGGGACGGTCCGCGGTGATCGGTGCCATCCTCATCGTCTCCGGGCCCACCGTCGTCGGGCCGCTGCTCGCGATCATCCGCCCCAAGCAGCCCGCGGAGTCGGTGCTCGCGTTCGAGGGCATCTTCATCGACCCCATCGGGGCGACCGTCGCGCTCGCCGTGGCGAACGTCGTCCTGCACGCCGAGACCACCAGCCTGCTGCTGACGTCCGCGTGGGGGCTCGTCGTCGGCGGCGTCGCGGCAGCGCTGCTCGTGCTGCTCATCCGCTTCGGCAGGGTCCCGAAGGAGACCGAGGTGGTGCTCGCGGTCGCGTTCGCGCTCGGGGCCTACGCGCTCGCCGAGGCCGGGCAGGACGAGGCGGGGCTGTTCGCCACCACCGCCCTCGGCGCCGCGCTGGCGAACCAGCGGGTGGCGCGCACCGAGCCGCTGCACGAGTTCGGCACCCACGTCGGGCTGCTGCTCATCGGCTCGTTGTTCGTGGTGCTGTCGGCACGGATCGACCTGGACGCCCTGGCGCGGTACGCGCTGCCGACCATCGGGATCGTCGCGCTGCTGGTGCTGGTGCTGCGACCGCTCGTGGCATCGGTGTCCACGCTGGGCACCAGCCTCCCCTGGTCGCAGCGCGCGATGATCGGCTGGATGGCGCCGCGCGGCATCGTCGCCGCGTCCACCGCCTCCGTGTTCGCGCTGCGGTTCGAGGACGCCGACGAGCCGTTCCCCCAGCTCGTGCCCGTGATCTTCGGCGTCGTGCTGCTCACCGCGATCGTCTACGGGTTCACCGGCACGCCCGTGGCGAAGCTCCTCGGCGTGCGCTCCGACGACCTGGAGCGGCTGGACGACGACGGGCTGCCGGTCCTGGACCGGTCGGGCTGACCGCCCGCACGCTGCCTACGATGGCGGCATGACCGGTCCGGTGCTGGTGGGGGTGCCCCACGACCACCATCCGAGCGTGCCCCGGCGCGCCGCCGACCTGGCCGCCGCGCTCGGCACGGAGCTGGTGTGCGTGGCCGTGGACGAGGCGTCGGTGCGCCAGCCGTCCGGCGCCGTCGTGCCGGTGGACCCCGACGCCGGCTCCCCCGCCGACGACGGCGAGCTGAGCGCCGCCGTCGCCGCCGCGCTGGCCGACAGCCCCGTGCGCTGGCGGCTCGAGCGCACCGCCGGCGACCCCGCTGCCGAGCTGGCCCGGCTCGCGGCCGCCCACGACGCCGTCCTGATCGTCGTGGGCGCCCGGCGGCCCGGCGTGCGCGGCTGGGCCACGCACCTGGTCGGCGGCACCGTCGCGGGGCACCTCGTCCACGACCAGCCGCGGCCGGTGGTCGTGCTGCCCGACCAGCACGCGGGCGACGCGTCGTGACGGCGGGCAGCCCGCCCGCCCGCACCCGGCCCGCGCACCGGCGGCCCGGGCTGGTCGCGCTGGTCGCGGCCGGAGGCGCCGTCGGCACCGCGGCCCGGTTCGGCCTGTCGCGGGCGTGGCCCGCCGTCGACGGGTGGCCGGTCGCGACCTTCGCCGCCAACGTGCTCGGCGCCTTCGTGCTGGGCTGGCTGCTGGAGTCCCTCGCCGCCCGCGGGCCGGAGACGCCCGCCGTGCAGCGGGTCCGCCTGGCCGTGGGCACCGGCGTGCTGGGCGGGTTCACGACCTTCTCGTCGCTCGCGCTCGAGACGGAGCGTCTGCTCGCCGCCGGCGACGTCGCCCAGGGGTTCGCGTACGCGGGCGGCACGCTCGTGCTCGGGTACCTCGCCTGCCTCGGCGGCGTGCTGCTCGGCTCGGGCCGGCGCTCGGGTCGGAGCTCGCGATGAGCGCCGCCGTGACCCTGCTGCTCGTCGCCGTGGCGGGCGGGCTGGGCGCCGCCGCCCGGTTCGTCGTCGACGGCGCGGTGCGAGCCCGGACCCCCGGTGCCGCGTTCCCGTGGGCCACGGTGGTGGTGAACGTGTCCGGCTCGCTGCTCATCGGACTGGTCACCGGCGTGCTGCTCGGCGCCGGCGACCCGGAGCACCTCGAACCCTGGCGCCTCGGCGTCGCGACCGGGTTCTGCGGCGGCTACACCACCTTCTCGACGGCGATGGTCGAGACCGTCCGCCTCGCCCGCTCCGGCCGGCGTCGGCTGGCCGTGGCCAACGCGCTCGGCACCATGGCGCTCACGCTCGCCGCCGTCGTCGTCGGCATCGGCCTCGGCCTCCTGCTCTGAGGCGTCGCGGTCGGGGGCCTGTGGCACGCTGACCCGGTGAGCCTCATGCTGCTGGACTCCGCGAGCCTGTACTTCCGTGCCTTCTACGGCCTGCCCGACTCGCTGCGCTCCCCCGACGGCAAGCCCGTCAACGCGGTGCGCGGCCTGCTCGACATGATCGCGTTCCTCGTCACGGAGCACGGGCCGGACCGGCTCGTGGCGTGCTGGGACGAGGACTGGCGGCCGGCGTTCCGCGTCGACGCGATCGGGTCCTACAAGGAGCACCGGGTCGCCGCGGTCACGCCCGCCGGCGAGCCGGACGTCGAGGAGGTGCCCGACGCGCTCACCCCGCAGGTCCCCGTGATCGTCGACGTGCTGGCCGCGCTCGGCATCGCCCGCGTGGGCGCGCCGGGCTTCGAGGCCGACGACGTCATCGGCACCCTGGTCACCCGCGAGGTGGCCCGCAGCGCCGCGACCGCGCTTCCCGTGGCGGGCGCCGTCGGGATGGTGATGCCCGCCAGCGTCGACATCGTCACCGGCGACCGCGACCTGTTCCAGCTCGTCGACGACGCGGCCGGCGTGCGCGTGCTGTACCCGGCGCGGGGCGTGCGCGACCCCGACGTCGTCGACCAGGCGAGGCTCGCCGAGAAGTACGGCGTGCCGAGCGGGCAGGCGTACGCCGACATGGCGACGCTGCGCGGCGACCCGTCCGACGGCCTGCCCGGCGTGCCGGGCATCGGGGAGAAGACGGCCGCCAAGCTGCTCGCCGCGTTCGGCGACCTGGCCGGCCTCCGCGCGGCCGCCGAGCACGGCGCGAAGGGGATCAGCCCCACCCAGCGGCAGAAGCTGCTCGACGCCGCCGCCTACCTCGACGTCGCCCCCACGGTGGTGCAGGTCGCGCACGACGCCCCCGTCGGCGAGGTCGACGACGCCCTGCCGCGTGCGCCGAAGGACCCCGAGGCGCTCGACGCCCTCGCCGAGCGCTGGGGCATCCGGTCCAGCGTGGACCGCGTGCTCACGGCCCTCGCCGCCCGCGCCTGATCAGGGCTGGAAGACGCAGAACTCGTTGCCCTCGGGGTCGGCCATGACGGTCCAGCCGATCTCGTCGTCCTGCGCGCGCAGCACGCGCGCGCCGCGGGCGACGAGGTCGTCGAGGGTGGCCCCGTCGTCCAGTGTGACGTCCCAGTGCCAGCGGTTCTTGACCGTCTTGGGCTCGGGCACGGGGACGAAGTCGAACGACTCGAACGGGACGCCGGCGCCCTCGTCGAGGTAGGCGTAGTCCATGTCGTCGTCCTGCGTGAGCGTGCCGCCCAGCAGCTCGTGCCAGAACGCCGCGACCCTCCGGTAGTCCGCGCAGTCGACGACGACGTCCTTGAGCCGGTAGTCCGGCACCTCGTCGGCCGTGAAGACGCAGAGCTCGCCGCCCTCGGGGTCGGCCAACGTCGTGTAGTGGTACTGACCGGGCTCGGTCAGGCGGGGCCGGTCGGGGAACTCGTCGAGCGACAGGGCGCGCACGTCGGGGTGCACGCGGTGCTTCACCGTCTGCGCCTCCGGCACGGTGTTCACCCAGATCGTCCGCTCCGCCACCGGCTCGGCGCCCGGGTCGCGCAGCACGACGTCACCGACGTCCAGCGGCTCCACCCGCAGGCCCAGCGTGCGGGCCCAGAACTCTCCCAGCGCGGCCGCGTCGACGGCGTCGACGCACAGGTCCTTGAACGTCACGAGGCTCATGGCCGGGAGCGTAGCCCGGGGCCATGAGCCTCGTGTCGCCGATCGGTCGCCGAGATCAGCCGGTGTTCTGCAGGCCGGCGGAGACGCCGTTCACGGTGAGCAGCAGCAGGTGCTGCCAGCGGTCCTTGTGGCCGCCGTCCACCCACTCGCCGTCGTCCACCGTGAGGCCCTCGCTGACGCCCTGGCTGCGCAGCGCGCGCAGGGCGCGGACCTGGAGCAGCGACAGCGCGTCGACGTACGGCGAGCGCAGCTGCACCGCGCGGCCCAGGACGCGGCGGTTGGCGAGCGGCCACTCGTTGCCGGTGACGCGCAGCACCCACTCGCGGGTGAGCCGCAGCTCGCCGAGCACGAGCTCCGCGAGGTCGTCGCGGTCGCCGAGGCCCAGGTACTGCGCGGCGATGTCCTCCTGCGTCTTGGCGAGGCCCATCTCCACGGTGTCGAGCAGCGTGGTGAACAGGGGCCACTCGCGGTACGCGGCCTGGAGCTCCTCCAGCCCGCCCGGCTGTTCGCCGGCCGAGCGCAGCGCGGTGCCGAGGCCGAACCAGCCCGCGAGGTTGATGCGCGCCTGCGACCAGGAGAACACCCACGGGATGGCGCGCAGGTCGTCGAGCGAGTTGACCGACAGGCCGCGCTTGGCGGGACGGGAGCCGATCGGCAGCAGGCCGACCTCCTCCAGCGGCGTGACCTGCGAGAACCACTGCGGGAAGCCCTCGGACTTCACGAGACCGTGGAACGCGGCGCGCGACGTCTCGTCGAGGGTGGCCGCCAGAGGCGCGAACCGCTCCCGGGCGTCGGCGTTGCGCTTCTCCACCGTCGGCGCCGAGGCGAGCAGCGTCGCCGCGGCGACCTGCTCGATGTGGCGCGCGGCGATGGTCGGGTCGCCGTAGCGGGCGAGGATGACCTCGCCCTGCTCGGTGAGCTTGAACCGGCCGTCCACCGAGTGCGGCGGCTGTGCGAGCACCGCGCGGTTGGCGGGGCCGCCGCCGCGGCCGAGCGAGCCGCCGCGGCCGTGGAACTGGGTGAGCGTGATGTCGTGGCGCTGCGCCCACTCGGCGATCCGCGACTGCGCCTTGTGCAGGGCGAGGGTCGCCGCGACCGGGCCGACGTCCTTCGACGAGTCGGAGTAGCCGAGCATGACCTCGACGCGGCGGCCGTTCTCCGCGAGGCGACGCTGCACCTCGGGGAACTCCAGCATCGCCTCGAGGATGTCGACCGAGTTCTCCAGGTCGTCGAAGGTCTCGAACAGCGGGACGGCGTCGACGACGGGGGCGTCGTCGGAGCCCTCGAACGCGAGCGCGGCGAGCCGGTAGACGGCGGCCAGGTGCTCGGGCGCCTGGGTGAAGGACACGATGTAGCGGCGCGCGGCGCGGATGCCGAACCGCTTCTGCACGGCGCCGAGGGCGCGGTAGGTGTCGAGCACCTCGACCGTGCGCTCGGAGAGGTCGCCGTGGATGCCCTTCTCGTCGATCTCGGCGAGGGCGGCGGCGTGCACCTGCGAGTGCTGGCGCACCTCCAGCTCGGCGAGGTGGAACCCGAAGGTCTGCACCTGCCACACGAGCTTCTGCAGGTCGCCGTACGCGGCGCGCGGGGCGCCGGCCTCGACGAGCGAGCGCTGCACGACCTCCAGGTCGGCGACGAGCTCCTCCGGCTCCCGGTACCCGAGGTCGGCGTCGCGGCGGCGGGTCGCGGCGACCCGACCGGCGATCGCGAGGACGGCGGCCCGGTGCGGCTCGTTGGGCGAGTCGGCGGCCGCGCGGGTGACGAGCTCGTCGGAGAGCTGCCGCATCCGCTGCCACAGCGACCTGAGCTCGGCCGACGCCGGCGTGCCCTCCTCGTCGAGCGTGAGCTTGCGCCCCGTCTCGACCGCCGCCTTCTCGAGCGCGCCGAGCGCGTGCTCGGCGGCGAGGGTCGCGGCCTGGCGGGTGACCTCGGCGGTGACGTTCGGGTTGCCGTCGCGGTCGCCGCCGATCCAGGAACCGAGGTGGACGAACGGGCGGGCGACGGGCGGGACGCTGCCGGCCTCGCCGTCGAGCAGCCAGTCGTCGAGGCGGCGGTACACCTCGGGGAAGGTGGAGAACATCGTGGCGTCGAAGACGCCCATCGCGGTCTTCACCTCGTCCAGCACGGACGGCTTGTGGGCGCGGATCGGCGACGTGCGCCACATGGTGTCGATCTCGGCGAGCAGGCGGCGCTCGTTCTCGGCGAGCGTGGTGCCGCCGGGGCGCATCGTGTCGCGGTCCGCGACCAGCGCGGAGATGCGGCGGACGGCGCCCGAGACGGCGCGGCGGCGCGCCTCGGTGGGGTGCGCGGTCAGCACGGGGCGGAACTCGATCTCGCCCAGGCGGCGCAGCGCCTCGTCGCGGCCGACCTCCTCCGCGAGCTGGGTGAACGCCTGCGGCAGGGAGTCCTCGATGACGACGCCCGATGCGGCGTCCGACTCCCGCGCCCGCAGCACGCGCACCCGGTGGTACTCCTCCGCGAGGTTCGCCAGGTGGAAGTAGCAGGTGAAGGCACGCGCCACCTGCTCGGCGCGCTCCGGCGTGAAGCCGGCCACGACCTCGGCCGCCTCCGCCAGCGTCGCGCCGCCGTCGTCCGCCCCGTAGGCGCGGATGGTCAGGCCGCGGAGACGCTCGACGTCGTCGAGCAGGCTCTGCCCGCCCGCCTCCTTCAGCACGGAACCGAGCAGCCCGCCCAGGAGGCGGATGTCGTCCCGCAGCGGGTCGGGCATCTCGTGGCGCGCCACCACGCGTTCGATCGAGCCGGTGGATCCCAGGTTCTCGCTCACGGGACTAGAGGGTAAGCCGTCTCGCCGACCGGGCGCCCGGCCGTCCGGCAGGTGACCCCCTGGAGTGTGGCTCAGCCCACCCACGACGGGTCGCCGAGGAGGTCCTGCAGCTCGTTCACCAGGCGCGCCGTGTGGAAGCCGTCGGCGGCCGCATGGTGGACCTGCACCGCGACGGGCAGCAGCAGCCGGCCGTCCCGCTCGACGTACCGGCCCAGGGTGACGATCGGCGCGAGGTGGTTCCAGGCGTCCCGGATGTTCAGGGTGAAGCCGGTGAACGACGCCCACGGCAGGCTGGACACGTCGAACGCGTTCGGCGGCGGCGCGCCCTGCGGGAAGAGCTCCGTCGAGTCCCCGTGCTCGGCCAGCACCGCGGCCGCCGTGTCGTGGAACGCGCCGAAGTCGGCGTCGTAGGGCGCCCAGACGCACGAGAACGTCTCCCGTTCCACGTGGAACACCGTGAACGCCGGGTGCACCATCGGCCAGACCGCGGGCGCGCCGTCGTCCGTGAGGACCAGGCGGAACTCGTCGTGCCGGTTCACGACCGTCGCCAGCGCCCACACCTGAGCGAGGTACGTCCGGCGCGACGACGCGCGCAGCGCCGCCGCGAACGCCGTCACGTCCAGCTCCACCGTCATCGCGTACGTGCACGGCGACGCCCGGTAGTGCTCGAAGTGCTGTCGGCGCGGCCAGGTGTCCAGGTCGATCGGCGCGGGGGTCTCCATGCGCCCAGCGTCTCAGCGGGGCCGCCCTGCGGCGCAGGTCTTTTCGCGGGCGCCCGGCCTACAGCTCGACGACGACCTTGCCCTTGGCACGCCCGCGCTCCAGGTAGGCGAACGCGCGGGCGATGTCGGCGAACGGGAAGGTCCGGTCGACGACGGGGCGCACGTGGCCGCCGTCGACCAGGTCGGCCAGGGTGGCGAGGTCCGCACCGCTCGGGTGCATGAAGAGATAGCGGTAGCGCACGCCCGCGTGCCGGGCCCGGCGGCGGATCGCGGTGCTGGCCGCCCACAGGAGGGCCGCCTTGAGGGGTCCGGCGTCCAGGTCGACGCGCGCCGTCGTGGCGTCCGGGAGGCCGGCGACCGAGACGACCGTGCGGCCCGGCCGGAGGATGGTGAAGGCGTCGGTGAGGTCCTGGCCGCCGGTGAGGTCGAGCACGCCGTCGTAGTCGTGCAGGACGTCGGCGAACCGCTCGGCGCGGTAGTCCACCACCCGTGCGGCGCCGAGCGAGCGCACGAGGGCCGCGCCGCGGGCGGACGCCGTCGTCGTCACCTCGGCGCCGAGCCATACCGCGAGCTGGATCGCGAGGGTGCCGACGCCGCCCGCCCCGCCGGTGACGAGCACCCGGTCGCCGGGCGCCACCTTCAGCTCGTCACGCAGGGCCTGCAACGCGGTCAGCCCCGCGAGGGGCAGCGACGCGGCCTCGACGAACCCGAGCGACGCGGGCATCGCCGCCACCAGGCTCTCGTGCACGGCGGCGTACTCGGCGAACGCGCCCAGCCGCCGCTTGTCGACCCGCGCGAAGACCCGGTCCCCCACCGCGAACCGGGTGACCCTGGCGCCCACGGCCGCCACCTCACCGGCCAGCTCGCTGCCCGCCACCAGAGGCAGGCGGAGCCGGGTGATGACCCGCAGGCCGCCGTCGCGCGTCTTGAAGTCGATCGGGTTCAGGCCCGCGGCGCGCACCCGGACCAGCACCTCGCCGGGCCCTGCGACCGGGCGCGGCACCTCGCGCAGCTCCATCACGCCCGGGTGGCCGTAGCGCCTCAGCACGTACCCCTGCATCCTTCGTCCCCCTCCGTCGGTGGCCCGGCCCTCGCCACCGGGCGACCGCCCCCGGCGTCCGGCGCGCGCCGCGGGCCGCGCCCCCATAGCGTGACACCGCGACCAGGCAGCGCCACCTGCGGCGGGGCCCGGCCGTCGTGACGCACCCCACGTCCCGCAGCTCCCCGCGGGACGTCGCCCGCACCCCCGAGGAGGTACGGCCATGGCCGTCCAGGTCAGCATCGACAACTTCGCCCGCGCGGAGACGGACACGATGATCGCGAGGATGCTGCCGATGGTGGGCGGCCTCGGCATCTTCCACCACGACCGCGCCCTCGCTCCGCTCGACGAGCAGCCGGTGATCCGGCAGAACCGGGACACGCTGTACTCGGTGGCGGTCGTCGACCTGGGCGCGGGAGACGCGACGCTGACGGTGCCCGAGGTCGGCGACCGGTACCTGTCGGTGATGGTGATCAACCAGGACCACTACATCAACCGGGTTTTTCACAAGGCTGGCTCGTCCGTCCTCTCCCGTGACGAGTTCGGCACGGACTACGTGGTCGTGGCGGCGCGGACGCTCTTCGACCCGACGAGCCCCGCCGACGTCGAGGAGGTGCACCGCCTCCAGGACGGGCTCGCCCTCGCCACCGCCGAGCAGCGCGAGTTCGTGCGCCCCGACTACGACCCGGCCAGCCATCAGGAGGTGCGCGGGGCCCTGCTCACCCTCGGCCGCACGATGGGCGGCCTCGAGCACTGCTTCGGCCGGGCGGAGGACGTCGACCCGGTGCGGCACCTCGTCGGCACGGCGCTCGGGTGGGGCGGCCTGCCCGACGCCGAGGCGTCGTACCTGAACGTCGAGCCGCGGCTCCCGGTGGGCCGGTACACGATCACGTTCGACGACGTCCCCGCCGACGCGTTCTGGTCCCTCAGCGTCTACAACGCCGACGGCTACTTCGAGCCCGGCCCGAGCGGCCTGACCAACGTGAACTCCGTCTTCGCGACGCCGGACCCGGACGGCCGTGTCACGATCCACCTCGGCGACTGGCCCGACGACACGCCCCACCGCATCCCGCTGCCCGAGGGGTGGAACTTCACCGTCCGCCTGTACCGACCGCGGCTCGACGAGCTCGCCACCTGGACGGTCCCGCCCGTCGTGCCCGCCTGACTCCCGCCGAGGCCCGCGGTCCGGGGTCGGCCGCTCAGCCGACCCGGACGCGGCCGTAGCCGACGGCGACAGCGGCGCCGGCGAGCGCGAAGCCCGCCCACGCCCACCCACCGTGGGCGAGCGGCCCGGCGAGCAGCGCACCCACGACGGACGACCCGACGACGCCGCCCACGGCGAGCGCCAGGCCGTTGACGCCGAACCGGGTGGCGACGGACGCGGAGGGCGCGCCCGCGGCGACGACCGCGCTCATCGCGGGCTGGAACACCATCTGCCCGAGCGTGAACACGACCATCCCCGCGACGAGCGACGCGACGCCCGGGCCGCCGCCGAGCACGGCGATGCCCGTCCCCATCGTCGCGACCCCGAGCGCGAGCACCAGGGGCAGCCGCAGCCGCGCCTGCAGCCATCGCGTGACGGGCACGGTGAGGACCAGGACGAGGACGGCCGCCGCCGCGTAGACCGCGCCGACCCCGACGCTGCTGCCGAGCACGGCGTCCAGCCGCAGCGGCACGACGAGCTGGAGCTGCGTGAAGACCGCCCACGCGGCGGCGTTGAGCAGGCACAGCGCGACGAGCGCACGCCGCGCCTCGCGGCGCATCCCGCCGGTGGCCGGTGCGGGGGCGGCGTCGGCGGGCACCCCGGGCTCGCCGGTACCGGCAGGGGCGGCGTCGGGCTCGGCGGCCCGCCCGAGCCCGAACCAGGTGAGCGGCGCGGCGGCGAGGAACAGGCCCGCCGCGACCCAGCACACGACGTCGAACCCGGTGGCCACGAGCAGCCCGCCGAGCAGCGGCCCGACGACGAACCCCGCGTTGCTCAACGCCTCGCGCCGGGCGAAGACGTCGGGCCGGGCGCCGCCGAGCCGCGCGTACGCGGCGTACGACGCGGGATGGAAGAGGGCCCCTCCGAGGCCGACGGCGACCCCCGCGGCGCCCACCGCGAGCGGCGTCGTCGCGAGGGCCAGCGCGCCGAAGCCGGCGGCCCGCACGAGCACGCCCGCCACGATGGTGCGGCGCACGCCCCACCGGTCCGCGAGGATCCCGGCCGGGAGCTGGAGCCCCTGCTGCGCACCGGCGCGGATCCCGGCGAGCAGCCCGACGAGGGCCAGGCCGAAACCCAGCCCGTCGGCCAGGTGCACGGCGAGCAGCGGCACGAGCACGTAGAAGCCCGTCGCCATGACGAACGTGTTGCCGTACAGGGCGAGCATCGCGCCCCGGGGAGGTGTCACCGCGGGCCGAGCACCCCCGCGAGCGCCGCAAGCTTGCGCGGCATGTCGTACGCCGCCCCGCCCTCGTGCCCGTTGTACGGGAAGACCTCGATCTGCGCGGGCCCGCCGTACCGGTGGTAGGCCGCGAACACGGTGGACGGCGGGCAGATCTTGTCCATGAGCGCGACGGAGAACCAGCCGGGGCAGCGGGCGCGCGCGGCGAAGTTGGTGGCGTCGAAGTACGAGAGCGTGCGCATCACGTCCTCGACCTCGAACCGGTGCCCCTTGAGGTAGCGGGCGATCTCGGAGTACGGGCCCTCGTCGGTGATCTGCGACGCCCGCCGGTAGTGGCTGAGGAAGGGGACGTCGGCGATCACCCCGGCGAGGTCGTCGCGCAGGCCGGCGACGGCGAGCGCGAGCCCGCCGCCCTGGCTGCCGCCGAGCACCGCGACCCGGGTGGGATCGACCTCGGGCAGCGCCTTGACGGCGTCGACGGCGCGCACGGCGTCGGTGATGAGGCGCCGGTAGAAGTGCTTGGCCGGGTCCTCGATGCCGCGGGTGAGGAAGCCGGGCGACGACGACCCGTGCCCCTCGGGCGCGACGTCCGCGGTGTCGGCGGTCGTCTTGCCGCCGCCCCCCTGGCCCCGGTTGTCCATGACCAGGTGCGCGTACCCGACCGCGGACCACGTGAGCCACTCCCACGGGACGCCGCGCCCGCCGTTGTACCCGATGTACTGCACGACGGCGGGCAGCGGCCCGGAGCGCTCGCGCGGGAGCAGCAGCCACGCCTTGACCGGCTGGCCCGCCCAGCCGGAGAACGTCACGTCGCGCACCTCGACGGTGGCGAGCCCGGCGTCGAACGGCACCTGCTCCGGCGCGGTGGCGGCGGCCGCCGCGGTATCGAGCGTCTGCTTCCAGAACGCGTCGAAGTCCGCGGGCTCCTCGGGCTCCGGGCGGTAGGCACGCAGGTCGTCGAGGGGCTTGTCGAAGAAGGCCATGCGGGTGCTCCTGGGTCGTGGCTGGTGCGGGTCGTGGCTGGTGCGGGTCGGCGCGGCGGTTCCGGCGTCAGGGCGCGGCGGGGCCGACGTCGGACCGCTCGAGGGGCGTCCGGCTCACGGGCGCGTCGGACACCTCGTCGGCGCCGACGTCGGGCCGCCGGTCGCGCGGCTGCCCGTCCATGTCGTCGACGAGGAACGGGTACGAGCCGACCGCGGCGTTCGTGGCCGGGCCGGGGCGCAGCCGCCACAGCCCGTCGGCGCGGACGAGCCGAGGGTCGGCGACGCGGACCTCGCGCGGCCCGACGTCGAGCCCGACGGTCGCGGCACCGGTCGGGTACGCGAGGTTCCCGGAGTACGTGATCCCCGCGGGCTGCTTGTGCTCCACGAAGAGCGGGCCGGCCGAGCCGACGACGAGGTTGTCGGCCACGACGGAGTCGACCGGCGGGTAGAGGTAGTTCGCGCCGACCTCGATGGTCGCGGCGTTGTCCACGAAGGTGTTGTGGACGACGGTCGCGCGGTGCACCCGCCAGTGCGCCGACGTCGCGCCGGAGCCGTCCACGTCGCCGCCGTCGATCTGGAGGGCGGCCGTGTACCCGGACCCGCGGAGGCCCTCGAAGTAGTTGTCGAACACGAGCTGGTCGTCGCCGTACAGCCGCACACCGCCGGTGCCGGGCTTGCCCTCGCCGAGGAAGACGTTGCCCTGGATGACGTTGCGGTCGCCGCGCCGGGCGACGAACGCGCCGGCCGACCGGCGCACCGTGTTGAACCGCACGGTGTTGTCGTCGCTCTTGATCGAGACGATCTCCGGGTCGGAGTCGGTGTTCTCGAACAGGTTGTGCTCGACGACGGCGAACGAGCTGGAGTCCGACAGCGCGGAGACGCCGAGCCGGATCGCCTCGCCGCCGTTGACCGGCTGCGCGGGGCTGTCCCCGAACCAGTTGTGGTCGATGCGGTCGTGCTGGGAGATCTGCGTGGCCCCGCCGTACACGGTGACGTAGTTGCCCATCAGCGTCTTGTCGTGGAAGGAGTTGTGGTCGATGCGGTGGTAGCCGCTGCCCTCCCCCGAGATCTGCAGCCAGTGCCGCGACGACGTCGGGTCGGCCGGCGGCTCGAACGTCAGCGCGACGTCGTTGCGCGTGAACCGCACGTGGGTGGACGCCGTGATCTTCAGCGTGGTGGCGTTCCGGAAGGTCAGCCCGCGCACCACGACGTGGCTGGACCGCGCGACCTCCAGCTGGCCGCTCGTGACGACCGCGCCGCCGAGGGCGGCGGCCTCCACGACGACCGGCGCGTCGGCGGTGCCCGCCTTGTCGGCCAGCTTGACCATCGTGTACTCGCCGTCGGCCAGCACGATGCGGTCGCCGGGCAGGGCCGCCTTGAACGCGGCCGCCAGCTCGGCGCTGGTGCCCACGCGGACGGTGCGCAGCGGCGCGGGGTCGGCGTCGTCCGCGGCTGCGGGCGAGGAGCCCGCGCCGACGGCGGGGGCCGGGGTCTCGGCGAGCGCGGGCGCCGCGCAGCCGAGGGAGAGCCCGAGCGCGAGGGCGAGAGGCAGCGCGAGGTGCTTCTTCATGGTTCCTCCAGGAGTCTCGGGACGGTCAGACGAACGAGGCGGTGACGGTGGCGCCGGCCAGGCCGGCGGTGGCGGCGGCGATCCGCCATCCCGCGCCGCGCCGGGTGACGGTCACGCCCGGGTCGGCGGACACGAACCGCAGCCCGCCGCGGTTGAGGTCGACGACCACCTGCTCGCGGGTCTGCGTGGGGTCGCTCAGCGCGACCGTGGTGGGCCGGGTCCACTCCGTGGCGTCGGACTCGTGCACGACGACGGACGCCGGGCCGTCGGCGTGCAGCGACCCGCCCTCCCCCGGCACTCCCGCGCCGACCGGCACCGACGCGGGCGCCCAGAAGTTGGCCGCGATCGTGCCGCCGAGGGCGACCGCGTGCACGTCGGCGTCCTGCCCGATGATCCGCAGCCCTGGGGCGGTGCCGCAGGCCTCCGCGAACGCGCGGGTGCCGTCGGCGTCGGCCGCGGGGAGCATGGCGTAGGCGTACGAGGCGTCCGCGGGCGCGGCGCCGTGGTCGAGCCACGCCGTGACGTACGGGCGGGTCACCGGGGTGTCCGTGCCGTACTTGATGTTGATCTCGCGCCAGGTGTGCGTGCGGCCCTCGCGCAGGGCGTGCAGCCGGGCGCCGCCGGGGAACACGTAGCCCGCCGTGCCGGACAGGTGGCACCAGCGCACGTCGTCGAGCGCCACCGACCACCCGTTCCCGATCGGCTGGGCCGCGCCGTCGATCACCAGCGCGGCCCCGTCGCGGACCTTGCGGTTCTCGACGACCGTCTCGACGCCGCCCGCCGCGGGCGCCGTGATGCCGGAGCCGACGCAGACCACGACGTCGTCGATGAGGAACCAGCTCTTGAGGGCCCGCAGGTCGGAGCCGCGGGCGCGCAGGTCCTGCCCGTACGCGCCGACCGTGGCGCCCGGCACGGCGGCCCCGCCCACCCAGGTGGCCTCGCTCGTCTCCCGGAAGTTCGCGCTGTTCGCGAGGCGCGCGGTGTCGACGGTGGTGCCGGGCAGGCGGTACGGGTCGACGGTGGGCCAGTAGTCCTCGCTGTAGTGGCCGAGGTCGTCGGTGTACAGCAGCACCATGCCGTCGGACAGGTGCCAGCCGTGCAGGTTCTCGTTCTGGATGGACTCGTAGTTGTACACGCGGGCCGAGTACGCGCTGACGCTCAGCGCGAAGCCCGGCCGGTGGTGCACCGCCTTGTCCATCGCGGGGTACTGCCGGTGCGCCACCAGCGCGCCCCGCGGTGTGGGGGCCGCGGCGAGCAACGCGTTCGCGGCGACGACGGACGCGGGCGTCGTGGCGGCGAGGAAGTCGCGGTAGGTGTCCTCGGCGATCCACTGCGCCACCAGCGACGTGAGGGTCGCGGCCTGCGCCGCGGGCGCGGAGGGGATGAGCCGCAGCGTGCCCTCGACGACGGTCTGCGTGGCCGCGTGCCCCTGCTTGCTGGGCCGCGCGATCTCGCGCCCGCACACCGACGCGACCATGTCGCCGCGCACCATCAGCGGGTCGAAGGCGTCGGTGACCCACGCGTAGACGTTGTCCAGCGCCGGGTCGGTGACCTGCCAGGGCGAGTCGCCCAGCAGGTGCAGCAGCGACGACAGCGTGCCCAGCAGCTCCTTCCCGTAGCCGCCGTTGTACGGATGCTTCCAGTGCTGGAGGAACGAGCCGTCGCGGAAGAAGCCCTCCCCCGTGCCCTCGCCCTCGGCGGTGCCGCCGTCAACGAACGCCAGCACGCTGTTGGCGCCGCCGCCCTCGACGTCGCTGAGCGCGTCGCGCACGCGGCCCAGCGCGGCCTGGTCGCCGTCGAGGCTCGCCCGGACGGCGACGACGGTCGCGATCCACACCCGGTTGGCGCCGGTCGCGATCTGCCGGTCCGCGCGCCACAGGTTCGGGTCGGGCGTGTAGTGGTCGATGGCGGCGGTGCTGCGGGCGAGGGCGTCGCCCAGGTGCCCGCGCAGCACGACGAGCGCGTCCGCGAGGGCCGACGCCGAGCCGATCTCCCAGTCCCAGTCGTTGTCGAAGCGCGGGATGCCGGGCCCGTAGACGTGGTCGTGCATCCAGGTGATGCCGTCGGCGACGGCGTCCGCCACGGCGGCGTCGCCCGCGACCGACGTCCCCGGCGTCGCCCACGCGACCGCGATCGATCGCAGCCGCTTGAACGTCGTGGTGACGGTGTTGGACCTCGTCCAGTCCGCCAGGTCGGGCCACAGGGACGCGCGGCCGGCGGAGCGGTCGAGCGTCGCGAGGACGGTCGTGGCCGCCCGGTCGACGCGGCGTACGGCGGCCTTGACGTGCGCGTCCGCCAGGTCGAGGCCCGGGCCGCCGGTCTGCAGCGCCGCCCAGCGCTCGACGAGCTCCGTGGCGGTCGAGGCGGGCACGGCGCGGGCGGGCAGGGGCAGCGCGGGGGCCAGCGCGGCGGCCCCGGCGAGGGCGCCGAAGCCGCGCAGCACCGACCGGCGGCTGGGTGCGGGCGCCCGGTGGGCAGGCGTGGTCACGGTGTCGTTCTCCATCACGGTCCCTCTCGTCGTCGAGCAGGTGGGTGGAACGGCGGTGCGGGTGGGTGGTGCAGAGAAGGTCGGGCGTCAGGTCGGGCGTCAGCCCAGGAGGGCGCGGCGGGTGACGGCGGCGGCCATCGCCGCGGCACCCGCGGAGGTGGGGTGCAGCCCGTCGCCGCTGTCGAAGGCGGGCGCGAGGCGCGCCGCGTCGGCCGGGTCGGCGAGCGCGGAGGCCAGGTCGGCGACGGCGTCGAAGGCGCCCGCTCCGCGGCCCGCCTCGGCGAGGAGGGTCGCGTTGACGACCCGGCGCTCGTCCTCGAGCGCCGGGGTCCAGCGCTGCCAGCCGCCGAACGGCGTGATGGTCGTGCCGACCACGCGCAGCCCCCGGTCGCGGGCGCGCAGCACGAGCTGGCGGTACCCGGCGAGCAGCACCGCGGGGTCGGTCTGGCTGGGCGGCTGCTGCAGGTCGTTGACGCCGAGCACCACGAGCAGCGTGTCGACCCCGGGCAGGGCCAGGGCGTCGCGGTCCAGGCGGGCCTGCCCGCTCGGGCCGAACCGCTCGTCGTCGAGCAGCACGCGGTTGCCGCTGATGCCGAGGTTCGCGACGCCCACCGGGCCGCCGCGCTCCGCGAGCCGGCGGGCGAGGTGGTCGGTGAAGCGCTGGTCGGCGTCGTCGGGCGTACCCACGCCCTCCGTGATCGAGTCGCCCAGCACGGCGACGCCGGGCACGCCGGGCCGCTCGACGTCCACGCCGACCAGCAGCACGGCCGACCGCGTCGTCTCCGCGCCGTCGTAGCCCGGGCCCGCGTCGCCCGTGAGGTCGCCCGCGCCGACGTACCCCGTCGCGTGCGTGTTGCGGTGGAAGCTGAGCGGGCCGGTGGGGCCGGGCAGGTGCACGCTGACGACCAGGTCGCCGCCGTCCGGGACGGCGATCCGCGCCGGGTCGCTGACGAGCGTCGCGCCCGCGGCGAGCAGCGCGCCGGGCTCTCCGCCGAAGGTGAGCGTGGTGACGGTGGCCGGGTCGACGGCGGCGCCCGGGCCCGTGAGGCCCGCCGCACGACGCGCGACGGTCACCGCCCCGATCCGCACCGGCGCCGTGGAGAAGGTGCCGGCGAGGCGCACGCGCAGCGCACCCGTCCGGCGGGTGCCGGCGCTGAGCCGCAGCACGTGCCGCACGGTGCGGTCGGTGACGCCGCCCAGCACGAGCGGGTCGGTCGCCGTGGGGCGGGTGTGCGCGGTGGTCCACGACGGCACCCACGTCGTCGTGCGCGACCGGGCCGCGGCGGTGTCCGCGAGCGCGGCGACGCCGTCGAGCGCCGTGGCGCGCGGCGCGAGGAGCAGCGCGCCGGTGGTGGCGAGCGCGCCGGCGAGCAGCGAGCGCCGGGCGACGGCGCCGGGGCGAGGAACGGCCTGGGCGGTGGTGCCGGTCATGCGTCGTCCTCCGTCTGGTCGAGGATCACGAGCCCCACCAGGACGGGGACGCTCGCGCACAGCAGCAGGGGGCCCGCGGGGACCACGAGCGAGAACACGGGCGTCGCGACGGCGGCGCCCAGCAGGGCGGTGCCGCGCGGCACCGAGGCGAACGCGAACCACAGCGCGCCGGGCACCCAGGTGCGGACGCTGCCCTCCGGGCGGGCCGCCGCGACCACCGCGAGCGCCAGGTGGTACGGCACGGACGCCACGAGCAGGCCGAGCGCCAGCATCACGAGGACGACGGCGGCCGGGCCGGAGCGCCCGACGAGGAACACGACGTCGACCACCAGCAGCGCGAGCGCCGCCGTCGACGCCACCGCGTGCCCGAGCAGCGGCCGCCAGTAGGCGCCGAACGCCCGGAAGACGCCCGTGAACGACCGGCCGTCGCCCTCGGTGCGCCAGGCGCGGAGGGTGTGTCCGACGGCGGCGAGCGCCGGGAGCCACGTGACGACCCCGAGGCAGAGGATCGCGAACGCCGCGCCTGCCGCCACCGGGTGCGCCAGCCACTCCAACCAGCCCAGGAACGTCTGCGACCACCGGCGCGAGCGGTCCTGCCGCGCGGGCGCCGGAGCGGCCGTCACCGCTGCCCCGCGAGCGGGAGGACGGCGGTGACCTCGGCGTCGCCGTCGAGCCCGGTGCGGTCGAGGAGCACCCGGCCGTCGAGCTCGACGCGCCGTGCCCCGACCACGGCGACCCGGTCGCCCGCGACCAGCACCGCGCGCGCCAGCGCCGACACGCCGTCGGCCTCGATCGCGCCGTCCGGCCCGGCGAGGTGCACCCGCTCGCCCCCGCCCAGCTCCACCCCGACCTCCGCGGCGAGCGGGGGGAGGAGGCGGGCGGTGGACGGCGTCGGGCGGAAGGCGTCGAACGGCTCGATCGTCGTGACGGCGAGCAGGTCGCGCGACGCGGGCGGCGTGACACGCAGCGTGTGCAGCCGCCGCGTCACGACCAGCGACGGTGTGCTCGACGTCGGGTTGGCCGCCACGTCGGTGACGACCTGCTCGGCGTGCGCGCCGCCCGCGGCGTGGGTGGTGAGCCACGCGCCGGCGCGGCCGTTCCGCAGCACCCGCCGCACGGCCCTCTCACGAGCGCCGCCGCCGTCCTCCCCGTCGCCGATGCCGTCGTGCGGCACGCCGAGGTCGACGGGCTCGCTCGGGTGGTCGGCGTGCAGCAGCACGGTCCACCCGCGCTCCTCGGCGGCGTGCCCGCGGTCGACGACGACGGTGCGCCCGGACGGCATGACGACCAGCGTGCGCTCCAGCGACTCGACGCCCAGCTCGGCCGGGTACATCCGCCCGGTGCGGGCGCGGCCGTGCAGGAACCCGCCCTCGGCGAGCACGTCCACCATGTCGGCGGTGCGGTCCGGCGGGGCGTCGGCGTAGACGTGGTACCGCCCCTCGCCCGCGAAGCCGTGCCCGTCGACGAGCACGAGGTTGTGGTGCCCGGCGCGCTTCTGGTTGGAGTAGCCCTCGTCGACCAGCAGCCACGCGCCGCGCGACGCGAGCACGAACGACCCGGCGTCGGGGTGGTGGTGCCCGGCGCTGAGGGTGTCCCAGCCGCGCTCGGCGTCGATCCGGCGCGACGTGTCCCAGGCGGTGTGCCCGCCGCCGGGCGACGACTTGAACGACACGAGCGTGGCGTCGTCGTCCCACGACGTGCGGTGCACCAGCAGGCCCAGGTCCTCGAACGCCGCCTGCGCGGGGACGGACGTGGCCGGGTCGACGGGCGCCACGGACGCGTCGTACCAGAGCAGCTCGGCCCAGGCCTCGGGCAGCACGCCGGGCCTCACGCCGCTCTCGTACGCCTCGCGCCAGAAGAACCGGTCCGCCACCGTGTCGGCCAGCCACTGCGCCTCGCCGATCCCGTACCGCGCGGCCAGGATCCGGTACAGGGCCACGCTGTGCCCGCTGCGCCGGTCGTGGCAGTCGCCGTGGTCGACGATCTCCTCGTAGCCGGGCGCGGCCTGGTGCAGCCGGTAGAAGAAGGTGCGCGCCAGGAACCGGCACCGGTCCCACCAGTCCACGCCCTCGGCGTCCTGGAGCAGGTCGAGGTAGGTCGCGAGCCACGGCACGCCGTAGCGCCAGTAGACGACGCCCTCCATGTCGGAGCCGTCCGCCGGCAGCACGTCGACGACGGTCGACATCGCCGCCTTGGCGCGCTCCGTCCAGGCCCGGACGCCGAGCGCGTAGCCGACGGTCGCGAGCCCGGTGTGGCAGATCCAGTGGTGGTTCTGCCAGAACGAGCTGGACCACCAGCCGCCCTCGCTCGCGACGGCGAAGTCGAACAGCCGCTGCCCCTGGAGCTCGAGCTTGGCGCGCAGCGCCTCGCGCCGCAGCGGCTCGAGGTCGTCGCCCAGCCAGGAGTAGGCCAGCGACAGCCCGTGCAGGATCCACCCCGCGTCGAGGTCGTGGTCGGGCAGGTGCGCGCGGCCCCAGTGGTCGAAGGACACGGCCGCCGAGATCCAGCGCCACGCCTCCTCGAGGTAGTGCCGCTGGCCCGTGAGCCGGTACGCGAGCGCGAGGTTCGCGGCCGCCGGCCCCAGGTACGTGATGCTCGCCAGCGGGTGCTCCGCCGGGGGCGCCGTGCGGCGGTACAGGTCGCACTGCTCCGCCAGCCGGCGCCACTGCTGCGCGAGGTCGCCGTCCAGCCGGGACCGCAGGTCGGCCAGCCGGGCCTCGTCGAGCAGCAGCATCCGGGCGGGGGCGATCGTCTCAGTCATCCGTCGTCTCCGTCGGCAGCGGGTGGACGTCGACGGCGCCGTCGGCGCGGTGCACGCGCACCTCGGTCGCGTCGAGCTCGACGCCCGTCACCTCGGCGCCCCGAGCGTCGTCCTCCGCCTGGTACACCGAGACCCACGTCGCCGACGTCGCGGCCACGGCGGCCCAGTCGACGTGCGACCGCTCGCGCTGCGGGTCGTCCGCCGGGCCGGGTCCGGGGGCGACGACGGCGCGCACGGGCACCGTCCCGCCCGGTCCGCCCGCGCGGGCGACGTGCACGCCGTCGAGCGCCTCGGCGCCGCGCCAGGCGGTGCGCACCACGTCGCCGTCGACGCGCACCCCGAGCGGCACGTCCGGCCGCAGCCCGAGCGTGAGCCGCCGGGGGCGGTCGGCGCGGGCGTGCGCGACGTCGAGCAGGTAGCCGTCGCCGAGGACGACGTGCCGCACGGCGCGGGCGCCGTCGTACCAGGCCGTGGCGTCGCCGCGGACCTCCACGGTCAGCGACCGCTCGGTGCGGGCCAGCAGGCGGCCGGTCGCCTCCGCGGGGTCGACGTCGTCGACCCGGACCACCGGGTGCGCGGCCGCCGACGCGTAGTGCGCCCGCCAGGCCGGGTGCCCGTACGGCACCTGGCCCGGGTCGGGTTGCCACGGCGCGGTGCGCCCGAACAGGGCGAGCGCGAGCTTGTCGTGGTGGCCGTGCCCCGCGCCGTGCGGGCCGTGGTCGAGCACGGCGTGGATCCCCGCCCCGCGCAGGACGGCGATCCCCACCTCCTCGTCCACGGTCACGGCCGGGCGCGGCGCGCGCGCCACGGCCAGCGGCGGCCCGGCGAACCACGTCGTCCGGCGCAGCTCGTCCTCGAGGCCGTCCGTGGGCTCGTCGTCGCCGTCCCCGGCGGCGGCCTCCGTGCGGGCGTGCGCGGCGACGGCGGCCAGCCCGGGGTCGGCGACGAAGCCGTCCGCCAGCGCGGCCAGCTCCGTCCACTCCAGCGCGAGGGCCGGGCGCACGTACGGCCCGTCGTGCACGGACGGCAGCACGCCGCCGTCGGTCGCGAGGCCGGCGAGCACGTCGACCATCGCGACCAGCCGGTCGCGGGCCTCGGCGGGCAGCGCCGCCGGGTCGGTGCCGCGCAGGGACAGCAGGTAGGCCCGCACCACGAAGCCGTGGTAGTACGTGCTGGCCTCCCACTCCCAGCCGCCGCGGGTGCTGGCCGCGAGCGCGTGGGCGAGCTGCCCGTGCTCCCCGGCGAGCCACTCGTCGTCGGCGACGGCGGGCGCCTCCCGGTCCCCGCGCACCAGCGCGGCGGCCCGGCTGCACACCCGGCCGGCGGCGTTGAGCCAGGCCGTGTAGTTGGAGGTGAACCTCCCGTCGGCCACCAGTCGGCCGCGCGCGGCGCGGGCGGCCTCGGCCGTCGCGTCGAGCATCCCCAGCACGGGGGCCAGGTCGCCCGCCCGGTCCGGGTCCGCCTCCGCGAGCGACCACACCGCGTGCCCGACCGACACGGCCCAGATGGCGTCGGTGAGCGCCTGGTGGAACAGCCGCCCCCACAGCATCCAGTCCTGCGCGCGCTCGTGCTCGCCCCCGCCCGCCACCTCGGCGTAGACGTCGGCGTAGGCCACGAGCAGCGCCACCGCCTGCGCCCGCGTCCCCTCGTCCCCCGTGCGGGCCGCCCGGTGCGCGAGCACCCGGGCCCGCCGTGCCCACGCCTGGTGGCTGAGCACCAGCCAGGCGCCGCGCACCAGCTCCGTGTCGACGACGCAGCCGTGCGGGCAGCGCACGCCGCCCGCGGGCGGCACCGGCCCGGGGATCCCCGCGTGGGAGAGCTCCGTGCCGTGCGCCGGGCAGACGAGGTCGTGCCACCAGCCGCCGCGCTCGCGCGGGAGGCCGGCCGCGACGTCGACGTCGTCCGAGGCGGGGTCCGAGGTGACGGGGGCGAGGGAGGTCATCGCGGCCAGGTCCCCCCGTCGATGTCGAGGGTGGTGCCCGTGATGTACGACGCCTCGCGCGAGGCCAGGTACTGCACCGCCGCCGCGACGTCCTCCACGGTGCCGGCCCGCCCGACCGGCGTGCCCGCGACCATCTTCTGCTGCGCCTCGTCGGTGCTGAACGTGCCGTGGAACGCCGTGTCGGCGATGTACCCCGGGGCCACGGCGTTGACGGTGACGCCCTGCGGCCCGAGCTCCTTGGCGAGGCCCTTGACGAAGCCGCGCACGGCCGCCTTCGCCGCCGCGTAGACGACCGACCCCGGCCCGCCGCCGTTGTGCGCGGCGAGCGACGACATCGCCACGATGCGCGGACGGTCCGACTCCAGCAGGTGCGGGATCGCGGCCCGCGTCGTGCGGAAGGTCGCGCCGAGGTTGACGTCGACCACGGACTCGTAGTGGTCGTCGCTCATCTCGGCCACGGGCACGCGGCCCACGAGGTGCCCCGCGTTGCAGACCACGACGTCGAGCCCGCCGAGGAAGGCGACGGCGTCGGCGACGAGCCGGTCCACGTCCTGCGTCGAGGTGACGTCGGCCTGCAGGGCGACCGCCTTGCGTCCCAGCGCCTCGATGTCCGCCACGGTCCGCGCGGCCGCGTCGGCCGAGCTGCCGTAGTGCACCACGACGTCCGCCCCCGCGGCGGCCAGCCCGAGCGCGACCCCGCGCCCGATCCCGTGCCCCGCGCCCGTGACGAGCACCTTCGCGTCCGTCATGTCCATCGCCATTCGCTTGCCTCTCTGTCCCACGGGCGACCGCTCGCCGCCCGTCACTTGACGCCCGCGTTCGCGAAGCCGCGGACGAAGTACTTCTGCCCCAGCAGGAAGAGCGCCACCATCGGCAGCGTGGCCAGCGTGGTGCCGGCCATGAGGAACGCCCACTGGGTGTCGTTCTCGGTGCGGAACACCGACAGGCCCACCTGGATCACGCGCATCGAGTCGGTGCGCGTCACGAGCAGCGGCCACAGGAAGTTGTTCCACGAGCTCTCGAACGTCAGCAGCGCCACGGTGATGAACGCCGGCTTGACCAGCGGCGTCATGATCCGCGCCCAGATGCCGAGCTCGCTCACGCCGTCGAGCCGGGCGGCCTCCTCCAGCTCCACCGGCAGGTCCAGGTAGAACTGCCGGAACAGGAAGACGGCGAACGGCGTCACGGCGCCGGGGACGATGAGCGCCCACCAGGTGTCGAGCCAGCCGGTGCCGCCCTGCCCGAGGATGTCGTTGCCCCCGAACAGCGGCATGAACCGCACGATGAGGAACTCGGGGATGATCTTCGTGTAGGTGGGGATCATCAGCGCCGCGACGAACCCGAGGAACACCAGCTCCGAGCCGCGGAAGCGCAGCCGGGCCAGCGCGTAGCCCGCCATCGACGCGACCAGCAGGTTGATGGTCGTGTGGCTCACGGCGATGATCAGGCTGTTGCGCGCGTAGGTGAGGAACGGCGCCGCGGCCAGCGCGTCCGCGTAGTTGCCCCACGCCCACTCGGTGGGCAGGAACGTGGGCGGGCTCGCCGCGATGTCCGCCGGCGTCTTGAGGGACGTCAGCACCATCCACACGAACGGCACCACCATGACGACGGCGATGACGCCCAGCGCCACGTAGAGGGCGGCCCGCGAGAGCCGGCGGCGCGACGCCGGGGAGCGCCCGACGACGTCGAGCGTCGTGCGCGGCGAGGTCGCCGCGAGATCAATGCCGGCCACTGTCGCCTCCGTTGAGCCGTCGGTTCGCGAGGGTCAGGAGCAGCAGGAAGACGAACAGGATGATCGACTGGGCGCACGCGTAGCCGACGCGGAACTCCCGGAACGCCGACTTGTAGATCTCGTACGTCATCATCGTGGTCGTGTTCGCCGGCCCGCCGTCCGTGAGGATGTAGATGAGGTCGAACGCCTGGAAGGCGGAGATCACCGAGGTGACGAAGACGAAGAACGTGGCGGGCTTGAGCAGCGGCAGCGTGATGCTGAAGAACTGCCGGGTCTTCGACGCCCCGTCCACCGACGCCGCCTCGTAGACGTCCTTCGGCAGGGACTGCAGCGCCGCCAGGTAGATGAGCATCTTCAGGCCGATGCCCTGCCAGATGCCGACGACGATCACGGACGGCATCGCCCACGTGGTCGACGACAGCCAGTTCTGCGCCGGGATCCCGAAGAAGCCGAGCACGGCGTTGAGCAGCCCGTTGCGCGGGTCGTAGATCCACAGCCACACCAGCGCGACGGCGATGGTCGCCGTCACCTGCGGGATGAACACCGCGGTGCGGAACAGCGCCCGGGCGCGCAGCTGCGTGTCGAGCATCAGCGCGATGAGCAGCGCGATGCCCATCGCCACCGGGACGGTGAAGAACGCGTAGACCAGCGTGTTGACCATGCCCCGGCGGAACACCGGGTCGGTCAGCGCGTCCACGTAGTTCTGGATCCCGTTGAAGCGCGGCTGCGTGAGCACGTCGTAGTTGGTGAACGACAGCACGAACGCCGCGATCACCGGGATGCCGATCCAGACCAGCGCGTGCAGGAACGCCGGCGCGACCATGAGCATGCCGGCGCGGCGGCGGGCCGCCCCCGCCCGCCGGCGCCGGGGCGCGGGCGAGCGGGGCGGGACGACGGGTGGTGCGCTCACGTCGCGCGGCGCGGAGACGACGGCCACGACGACCCCCTCTTCATCGATCGGTGTGTCGGGTCATGCCAGGTCATGGGACGGACCGGGTCACAGCCGGGCGATCGCGTCGTTCGCGATGCCGGTGAGCTGGTCGATGGCCGCCTGGGCGGACTGCTGCCCGACGATCGCCGTCTCGAGGGTGGGCTTGATCTTCTCCCGGATCTCCATCCAGGCCGGGGTGCCGCCCTCGGACCGCGCCTTGTCGAGGTTGTTGATGGCGAACTCGACCATCGGGTTGCCCTTGACGTAGTCGCTGTCCTTGAGGTCCGAGATCGCGGGGACCGAGCCGCGCTGCTCGCTCGCGACCAGGACGGCGTCGGGCGAGCCCATGTACTCGACGAAGGCGCGCGCGGCAGCGGGGTACTTCGAGGTGGCCGACTGCGACACCATCGTGCCGCCCTGCAGCATCGCGGGGTTCGTGTTGCCCAGCACGAACGTGCCGATCTTGTCGACCAGCTCGGGCGACTGCTGCTGGAGCTGCACGTACAGCGAGTTGTTCGTCATCATGATCGCCGAGGTGCCCTGCTGGAGGGTGGTCGGCTGGCCCGCCTCGGTGGTGAGGGCGAAGTCGGCCGAGCCGTCCGCCATCATGTCGAGGAAGAGCTGCAGCGACGCGACGCCCTCGGGGCTGTCGAAGAGCACCTCGCGGCCGTCCGGGGAGAAGAGCTCGCCCGAGTTGCCGAACAGGAACGTCTCCCAGCACTGGCGCAGGTCGATCGAGAACGGGTCGAAGCCGACGCGCGTGACCTTGGTGCCGTCCTTGACGGTGAGCTGCTTCGCGTAGTCGCGCAGCTCGTCCCAGTTCTTCGGGGTGCCCGTGAGGCCGGCCTCCTCGAAGAAGTCCTTGCGGTACGCCACGATGCGCGTGTCGAGCACCATCGGGAGGGCGTAGAGCTTGCCGTCGAACCGCGACGGCTCCAGCACCCGCTCCTCGTACGTGTAGCGCGTGGCGAGCGACTCGGGCAGCGGCGCGATCGCGTTCTTGAAGGCGAACGGCGGGATCCAGCCGACGCCGAGCGTGACGACGTCGGGCATCAGGCCGCTCGCCAGGCCCGTGGTGATCTTCTCGTTCAGCGAGCCGTAGTCGGTGTAGTCGACGGTGACGTTGACGTCCGGGTACTTCTCGTTGAACTGCTTGATCAGCTTGCCCTCGAGCGTCTCCTTGCCCGTGGCGCCCTCGAAGAGCGCGCACAGGAAGGTGATGTCGCCCTCCACCGGGCCGGTGGGGTCGGCGGCGGACGAGCCGCTGGGGCTCGTCGTGGCGCAGCCCGCCACGGCGGCCGCGGTCCCGAGGCCCATGGCCGTGAGGAAGCTGCGACGGCTGAATTCCATGACAAGCCCTTTCGATCGGCGTTGATCTCACGAAGGCGAGGAGGAGCCGACGGCGGCTCCCGGTGTAACGATGCACTGACCATAGAGTGGGACTTCACCTCCGTCAAGCGGTCCTTTGATGCCCTATGATCGGCGCCAGACAGTCCATCGATGCACTGGCGAGGTGGGCAGAGCCCGGAACCGAGGAGGCCGCACGAGCACATGGCTGGCATCACGATCCTGGACGTCGCGCGTGCGGCAGGCGTGTCCACGAGCACCGTCTCGAACCTGCTCAACGGGCGCACCGGCCGCATGCTGCCCGAGACCCGCGAGCGCGTGGAGAGCACCATCAAGGAGCTCGGCTACCGCCCCAACCGCGCCGCGCGCCAGCTGCGCACGGGCAAGCCGCAGGTGATCGGCCTCGTCGTGCCGTCCGTGGGCAACCCGTACTGGGGCGCGCTCGCCCGGTACCTCGAGGCCGCCGCCCTCACCGAGGGCTACCACGTGCTGCTGTGCAACTCCGAGCGCGACCCCGCCCGCGAGCGCCAGTACGTCGACGAGCTGGTCTCCGACGGCATCCGCGGCATCGTGCTCTGCTCCTCGCTCCCCTCCCTGGAGCACGTCTCGAGCCTGCTCGACGACGGCCTGCGGCTCGTCGCGTTCGACCGCACCGCGCAGGCCGACGACCCGGTCGGCCTCGTGAACGTCAGCGTCGACAACACCATCGGCGCGGAGCTGATGGGCGAGCACCTGGTGTCCCTCGGCCACCGGCGGATCGCGTTCGTCTCCGGCGCGATCCGTTCCGTCAACCGCACCGAGCGGTTCGAGGGCTTCCTGCGCGCGCTCGAGCGGGCCGGCATCGCGCGGCCCGACGTCGTCACCTGGCCCGGAAGCATCGCCGCCGACGGCACGTTCGGCGACGTCGAGGCCGCCGAGCTCGGCCGCGTCGCCGCCACCGAGCTGCTCGCCGGGCCGAACCCGCCCACCGCGATCTTCGCCGTCAACGACATGACCGCCATCGGCGTCTGCCGGGCCGTGCGCGACGCCGGCATGGAGGTGGGGCGGGAGGTGTCCGTGGCCGGGTTCGACGACATCGTGCTCGCGGAGCTCTACTCCCCGCGCCTCACCACCGTGCGCCAGCCGATGAAGGAGATGGCTGCCGCCGCGTTCCGGGCCCTGCACGGCTCCGACGAGGGGGCGGCGTCGCAGGGCTCCTCGCTGCTGTTCCGGCCGGAGCTCGTGGTGCGCGACTCGACGGCCGCGCCCGTCGCCTGACGCCGGCGCCCGTCAGAGCACGGCGGCGGCCAGCGTCTCGCCGCCCGCGTGCGCGATCTCGACGCGGGCGATGCGGTCCAGCGGCACGGACGACGCCGCGCCGAGGCCGGCGGAGGACGTCCCCGACCCGGTCCAGGTCGCGGCGACGGTGCGGCCGCCGTCGTCGTCCACCAGGACGAGCTCGTAGGTCGGCGCGCCCGCCGGGTCGTAGCCGCCCGAGCTCGGCGGGTAGGTGCAGCTCCACTCCAGGCTCGTACCCCACGGCCGGGCCGTCGCGCTGAGCGACGCCCGCACGTCGACTGCACCGACCGGCTCGAGCTCCACCGCCGTGGACTGCGCGACCGGCGACGACGGGGCCGGGCCGGGGCCGGGGGCCTCCCCCGGGCCGCCGAGGGCCAGCCCCGCGCCGACCCCGCTCACCAGCAGCGCCGACGCGGCGACCGCGACCAGCGACCGCCTGCGCCGACGCGAGCGCCGGGCCGCGTCGGCCAGGGCCGCGAGGAGCACGACGTCCGCCCGGTCGCCGTGGCTCCCGTCCCCGCCCACGGCCCCGCCCGCGACCGTGTCCCGCGGGTCCGTCGCGAGCGCGTGCTCCGCGGGCACGGACGCGAGCAGCCCGGGCACGCCGGCCAGCTCCGCGACCGCCGCCCGGCACGCGTCGCAGCCGGCCAGGTGCTCCTCGTAGGCGCGCCGGTCGGCCGGGCTCAGCGAGCCCAGCACGTACGCGGCGTCCCACTCGCGGTACGGGTCGGTCGGCGCGGTCATGGCGTCACTCCCTTCTCCTGCAGGGCGAGCCGCAGGGCGCGCAGGGCGTAGTGCATGCGGGACTTCACGGTCCCGGGCGGGACGTCGAGCTCGTCGGCCAGCTCGGCGACCGACCGCCCGCGGTAGTAGGCGCCCACGACGACGGCGCGGTGCTCGGCCGACAGGTCCGCGAGCGCGTCCGCGACGAGCCAGGCGTCCAGGACGGCCTGCGTGCGGTCGGGCTCGGGCTGCTCGGGCAGGTGCCCGGTGGCGCGCTCGCGGGCGTGCCGCGCGCTGCGGAGCTGGTCGACCACGAGGTGGCGCGCCACGGTGAACAGCCAGGCGCGCACGGACTCCTCCGGCCGTTCCAGCACCTCCGGGTGCCGCCACAGGCGCAGCAGCGACTCCTGCACGACGTCCTGCGCGTCGGCGCCGTCGGGCACCAGCCGCGCGACGAAGCGCTGCAGGTCCGGGGCGTGCGCGGCGTGGATGGCCTCGAGGAGCTCCTCCTCGGCGCGGGAGCGCGGCCTCACGACCGCTCCAGCACCAGCGAGATCTCGACGGCGCCCTCGTGGTCCACGCGGACGAAGCCGAGGGACGGCGCCGCGACGTCGAAGTCGGCGAACGTCACCGGCACGCTGGCTGCGACCTGCACGCCGTCGCCGACGGCCGCGACCTGGGCCGTGGCCACGACGTCGCGCGTCACCCCGTGCACCGTCAGCTCGCCCGGCAGCTCCACCTCGGTGGGGCCGGCGGCCAGCGGCACCGGCTCGGTGACCGTGAAGCCCGCGGTCGGGAACGTCCCCACCTCCATCACGCTGCCACGGAAGTACGCGTCCCGCGGCGGCTCGTCGGTGTGGATGCTCGCGACGTCGACCGTCACGTCGCCCGACGTCAGCTCCCCGCCCTCCACCGTCACGCTGCCGCTCACCTGGTCCGTCCGTCCGGTGACGGTCACGTCCTCGCCCCGCAGCACCTCGTGCACCCGGTAGCCGGCCTCCGAGCCGGACGCCACGACCCAGGTGCCGTCGAGGCCGGCCGGGTCGGCGAGCGGAGCCCCCGACGTGGAGAGCGTCGGGGGCTCCGCCGCGGCGCGGTTGGCGTGGTCGGCGTACAGACCGGGCCCGACGAGCACGGCGGCGCCGCCGAGCAGGACCAGCCCGGCTCCCGCCCCCACCAGCACCTTCGTCCGTCGGCGCACGACCGCTCCCTCCGCCCCGGGCCGCGCCCGCCCGCGCGGCTCCACCCCGCACGACGAGGCAGGCCCCCGCGAGGTTCACGTCCCGTGCCGCCCCGATGAACCCGCGGCGCCGCGATCTCGTCGTCCCTCACAGCAGCACCAGAGCGGAGCGTCCGAGCCGAAGGAGTCATCATGCGCACCACGAGGTCACGACTGGCCGCCCTCGCCGCGGCGGCGGCGCTCGCCACCACCCTGGCCGCGTGCGGCGGCGGCGGGGGCGGCAGCAACGGCGGCGGGGCGAGCACCCCCACCGACACCTCGACGGGCGGCACGCCGGGCAGCTCGCCGAGCTCGTCGTCCGACGGCGGGTCGGCGGGCACCGCCGCGCTGAGCACGGCCGAGACCAGCCTGGGCACGGTCGTCGTCGACGGCCAGGGCATGACCGTCTACTACTACACCCCGGACAAGGCCGGCTCGGGCGAGAGCGCGTGCACGGGCGAGTGCCTGGCCGCGTGGCCGCCGGTGCACGCCGGCAAGGGCACCCCGCAGGTGCAGGGCGTGACGGCCGAGGTCGGCACGATCCCCGGCAACGACGGCGAGCCCCAGGTGACCCTCGACGGCCGCCCCGTCTACCTCTACGCGGGAGACGCGGCGCCGGGCGACGTCGACGGCCAGGGCCTGCAGGACATCTGGTGGGTGGTGGCGCCGGACGGCTCCGAGATCACCACGATGGCCGGCTCGGACGGCGGGGGCTACTGACCCGCCGCCGCGACGCGCGTCACGGGGCGGCGTGACGCCGGAGGATCGCGGCGGCGTCGGTGCCGCGCGGCAGGACGCCGTACCCGTGGCCGCGGCCGTCGCCGAGCCGGGCCGCGACGAACGCGTCGGCCGCCGTGCTCGGCGCGTACCGCACCATGAGCGACACCTGCAGCCCGACGGCGAGGGCCTCGACGACGCGGCGCGCGGAGGCCTGCTGCTCGGCGGGGTCCGCGCCGGCGAGCCGAGCGAGCAGGTCGCGGGTGGCGGCGAGGTGGGCGTCGAGGTCCCGGTGGGCGCCGGCCGCGAGCGCGAGCTCGGCGTCGACGGCGGCCAGCGACCCGGGCTCGCGGGTCATGGCGCGCAGCACGTCGAGCGCGACGACGTTGCCCGAGCCCTCCCAGATCGCCATGACCGGCTGCTCGCGATAGCGCCGGGCCAGCGGGAACGCCTCGGTGTAGCCGTTGCCGCCGAGGCACTCCATCGCCTCGTAGGCGTGCTGCGGGCCGCGCTTGCACACCCAGTACTTCGCGACGGCGGTGGCCAGGCGACGGAACGCACGCTCGCCGTCGTCGCCCTCGTCCCCCGCCCCGGCGTCGTACGCGGCCGCGAGCCGCATCGAGGTGAGCGTCGCGGCCTCGGACTCGAGCGCGAGGTCGGCGAGCACCGCCGTCATCGCCGGCTGGTCGACGAGGCGAGCGCCGAACGCCGTCCGGTGCCGCGCGTGCCACAGCGCCTCCGCGACGCCCTGGCGCATCCCGGCCGCGCTGCCGTGCACGCAGTCGAGGCGGGTGCGCTGCACCATCTCGATGATGGTGCGCACGCCGCGGCCGGGCTCCCCCACCAGGTGGCCGACGGTGCCGTCCAGCTCGATCTCGGCCGACGCGTTGGACCGGTTGCCGAGCTTGTCCTTGAGCCGCTGGAGGCGGAGCACGTTGCGGGTGCCGTCCTCGAGGACGCGCGGCACGAGGAAGCAGGACTGGCCGTCCGGCGCCTGCGCGAGCACGAGGAACGCGTCCGACATCGGCGCCGAGCAGAACCACTTGTGACCGGTGAGCACGTACGTGCCGTCACCGGCCGGCGTCGCGCGGGTCGTGTTCGCCCGCACGTCGCTGCCGCCCTGCTTCTCCGTCATCGCCATGCCCACGAGCGCGCCGGGCTTGGTGCCGGGCGCGGCGAGCGCGCCGTCGTACCCGGTGGCGAGCAGCCGCGGCTCCCACAGGGCCGCCAGGTCGGGGGCGTGCCGCAGGCTGGCCACGGCCGCGTGCGTCATCGACACCGGGCACGCGTGCCCGGGCTCCACCTGCCCGAACAGGGAGAACAGGGCGCCGCGGACGACGTTCGCCCCCGGCCGGGGGTCGGCCCACGCGCTCGTGTGGGCTCCGCGCGCCACGGCCGCGGCGATCACCTCGTGGTACGCGGGGTGGTACTCGACCTCGTCGATCCGGCGCCCGCGGCGGTCGTGGGTGCGCAGCACCGGCTCGTGGGTGTTCGCGAGCTCCGCGGACCGCTGGAAGGTCACGCTCCCGACGTGCGCGCCCGCCTCGACGAGCCGCTCCTCGCCCCAGCCGCCGCCGAAGGCGTGCACGGCGTCGCGCAGCACCGGGAAGTCGAGGTACTCGTTGACGTCCGCCCGTTCCGGCGGCTGGTTCGTGACCTCGTGCGTGCGGTGCCCGCCCGCGTGCACGTCCTCGTCGACGGTCACGGCGGCTCCTTCCTCAGGCCCTCAGGAGGCGTAAGCGCCCTGCCACACGGTGTCGAACGGCGTGCGGGCCTCGACCCGCGCCTCGATGCCCTGCGTCACCATGTCCTTCGCGACGCGGACCGCCTCGGGCACGTCGGCGCCCTTGGCCAGCTCCGCGGTGATGGCGGCGGCGAACGTGCAGCCGGCGCCGGAGACGCGCTCCTCGCCCACCTTGGGGGTGGCGAAGACGGTGACCTCGTCGCCGTCGAACAGGACGTCGACGGCGTCCGGGCCGGCCAGCTCGACGCCGCCCTTCGCGACCACGTACCGGCGGCCGTGGCCGTCGCCCAGGCGGGCGTGGATGCGACGCGCGGCCTCGGTCAGCTCCTCGACGGACGTGATGTCGTCCATGCCGGCGAGCGTCTTGGCCTCGAACAGGTTGGGCGTCACGACCGTGGCCAGCGGCAGCACGCGCTCGCGCAGCGCCGTGTCGGTGTCGAGCGCGGCGCCGGGCTCCTGCCCCTTGCAGATCAGCACCGGGTCGAGGACGACGTGCCGCCACGGCTGCGTCTCCAGCGAGCGGGCCACGACGTCGATGGTCGCGGGCGTGCCGAGCATCCCGATCTTCACGACGTCCAGCGCGTGGGTGGACGTCGCGGCCTCGAACTGGTCCGCGATGACCTGCGGCTCCACGGGCACGAACCGGTGGCCCCAGTCGTGCTTCGGGTCGAACGAGACGATGCAGGTCAGCGTGCCCACCCCGTAGGTGCCGAGCTGCTGGAAGGTCTTGAGGTCGGCCTGGATCCCGGCCCCTCCCGTGGCCTCGGACCCGGCGATGACGTACGCGAGCGGCGGCGTGGTGCTCATGGTGGGCCAGCCTACGACGGCGGCGGACGGGCGTTGTCGAGCGGGCGTTGTCGGGCGCGATCCGTAGGGTGGGCGCATGAGCGTGAAGATCGGGGCCCACGTCGACCTGTCCGACGCCGTCGCGCAGGCGAAGGAGATCGGGGCCGAGGTGGCGCAGGTGTTCCTCTCCGACCCGCAGGCGTGGAAGGTGCCGCCGCTCGACCATCCCGGCGGCGCCGAGGCCTTCCGCGAGGAGACGGCGGCCGCGGGGATCGACGTCTTCGTGCACGCGCCCTACGTGATCAACGTGGCGTCCACCAACAACCGCATCCGCATCCCCAGCCGCAAGCTGCTCCAGCAGATCATGACCGGTGCCGGCGAGATCGGGGCGAAGGGCGTCGTCGTGCACGGCGGGCACGTCACCGCGAAGGACGACCCGGACGTCGGCTTCGACAACTGGCGCAAGGCGATCGACGCGCTCGAGACCGACGTGCCCGTGCTCATCGAGAACACCGCCGGCGGCGACTTCTCCATGGCCCGCCGCCTCGACCGGCTGGAGATGCTCTGGGCCGCGGTGATGCGGGCGAACGGCGCCGAGAACGTCGGCTTCACCCTCGACACCTGCCACGCGTGGGCGGGCGGCATCGACCTCGCCACGGCGGTCGACGACATCCGCGCGATCACCGGCCGCATCGACCTGGTGCACGCCAACGACTCCCGCGACACGGCGGGCTCCGGCGCCGACCGCCACGCGCACTTCGGTGACGGGAACATCCCGCCCGAGCTGCTCGTCGGCGTGGTCGCCGCGGCCGGCGCGCCCGTCGTGTGCGAGACGCACGGCGACATGGGCCCCGACATCGCGTGGCTGCGGGAGCGCCTGGCCGCCTGAGGCCTGTGGACGACGGGCGATCACGGACGCCGGGGTCCGCCAGCATCGGTGACGTGAGCACCTACGGGAACAGCATCATGTCCTGGAGTACCGAGCCTGCGGACGAACGGGGGATCGCGCAACGGCGCGCCGTGGACCCCTACTGGAGCCCGCCCACGGACCCGGACGTCGACCCCGACATCGACGACGCCGAAGGCGGGCCGGGCGCCCCGAGACCCCGCAAGGCCCGCGCGCCGCGGGTGTCACCGGACGGGCTCGCCGCCGTCGCGGCCGGGGCGGTCCGGTACGAGACCGCGCGGCGAGGGATGCTGCAGCAGGATCTCGCGATGGCGCTCGGGCGCTCACGCTCGGCGATCTCCGCCCGGTACACGGGGCAGGTGGCGTGGTCGCTCGACGAGATCGGGCGGATCGCCGTCCTCTACGGGTGCCGGGTCTCCGACCTGCTCACGGGGGCTCCTCTGTCCCGCTCGCCCTGGTGACAGCACCACCACGCCACCTCCCACCTCACCCGGACCCCGGCCTCGACCTCGACCTCGACCACGACCACGACCACGCCACGCCAGGGTCACGGCGTGACGACGCGCCGACGTGCGACACGCTGACGCAGGTCGGGCGGGAGCCGCTCAGCCGGCGGCGAGCCCGGCGTCGTGCACGACGATCGCGGCCTGCACGCGGTTGGCGGCGTCCAGCTTGGTGAGGATGCGCGACACGTGCGTCTTCACGGTCGGGACGCTCATGTAGAGCTCGGCGGCGACCTCGGCGTTGGACAGCCCGCGCGCGACGGCGAGGGCGACGTCGCGCTCGCGGCCGGTCAGCGTCTCCAGCCGCGCGGCGGCGGCCCGGCGACCGTCGGGGGCGGAGCGGTCGGTGACCTGGGCGATGAGCTGCTCCGCGACGCGCGGCGAGAGCGTCGGTTCCCCCGCCGCGGCCGCCCGGACGGCGGCGACCAGGCGATCGGGAGGGGTGTCCTTGAGCAGGAACCCCGCCGCGCCCGCGCGCAGGGCCTCGACGATCATGTCGTCCGCGTCGAACGTGGTGAGCACGATGACCCGGGCGTCGGGGACCGACCGGAGCCGGCGCGTCGCCTCGATGCCGTCCAGGCGCGGCATGCGGATGTCCATGAGGACGACGTCGGGCCGCTCGCGCGCCACGACGTCCAGCGCCTCGAGCCCGTCCGACGCCGTCGCGACGACCTCCAGGTCCGCGTCGCCGCCCAGGATGAGCGTGAGCCCGGAGCGCACCAGCGCGTCGTCGTCGACCAGCACCACGCGCGTCTTCTCGCTCATGCCGTCCACCTCATGCCGTCCACCTCATGCCGCCCACGGTAGCCAGGCCTCCAGCACGAACGCCGCGGCGCGCCCGTCGCGCGACGCCGGGTCCGCCGTCGTGCCGTACGTCAGGCGACCGCCGACGAGCTCCACGCGTTCCGTGAGCCCCACCAGGCCGAGGCCCGACGGCGGCGGCGCGGGCGCCTCGGGCATCGGCCCGACGCTGCGCACCGGGTTGCGCACGACGATCGCCAGCCCCTCGCCCGGCGCGCCCGTCACCGACACGGACACCGGCGCCCAGGGGGCGTGCTTGCGCGCGTTCGTCAGCCCCTCCTGCACGATCCGGTACGCGTGCCGGCTGACCGCCTCCCCGAGCCCGCCCGTGCGCTCCGCCAGGTCGTCGACCGGCCCGTCGACCCGGACGTCGGCCCCGTTCGCGCGGGCCTCGGCGAAGAGGTCGGCGAGGTCGGCCAGCGACGGCTGCGGCGGCTCCGGCGGCGCGTCCCCGGCGAGCGGGTCGCGCAGCACGCCCAGCACCTCCCGCAGCTCGGCCAGGGCGGCGTGCGCGTTGTCCCGGACCACGCCCGCGGTCTCCGCGACCTTCTCCGGCGGCAGGTCGGTGCGGTAGGCCAGGGCGCCCGCGTGCATCGCGACGAGCGAGATGCGGTGGGCCAGCACGTCGTGCATCTCGCGCGCGATGCGGGTCCGCTCCGCCGTCCTCGCCTGCGCCACCCGGCTCACCTGCTCCCGCTCGGCCGTCTCGGCCCGCTCCTGCAACGACGCGAGGTGCTCCCGGCGCAGGCCGATGTACGCGCCGATCCAGACGAACAGGGCGTACATGACCGCGCCGCCGACGATCTCGATCCACCGGTCGTACGACTCCGGCGTGACGTAGGGGTGCAGCGAGCTGTGCACGCGACCCGCGGCCACGAACACCACGCCGACCACGGCGACCTTCCACCAGCGCCGGGTCGTGGCCAGGGAGATCACCGCGATGGTCTCGGCGCCGACCACCAGGGACGAGACCGTCGCGGCGGCGCTCAGCACCAGGGCGATCGTCAGGGGTGCCCTGCGGCGCAGGGGCAGCAGCGCCAGACCCACCAGGCCGACGACGAAGTCCAGCGCCCACTGCCCGTCGGTCATCTCCCGCTGCCCGGTGTCCACCTCCCACGCGACGAGGACCATCACCGTCAGGCCGGCCAGGAGGGCCACCAGCACGCGCCACGTCTCGCCCCAGACGCGGCGGGCTCGGGACGGACGGGCAGGGGCGGTCGGCACGACGTCGAGCCTAGGCAGCCGCGGGGCCGCGGGCATCCGCCGGTGGTCGCCGCCGCATCCTCCGGAAGGAGGACACGAACCATCCCCTCGCCGGACGCGGCGCCCGCCCGCGCCCGGGCAGGGTGGAGCCATGATCACCGTGGAGCACCTGACCAAGAGATATGGGCCGGCCGTGGCCGTGGACGACGTGTCGTTCACCGTCGAGCCCGGTCACGTGACGGGCTTCCTCGGCCCCAACGGCGCCGGAAAGTCCACGACGATGCGCATGATCTGCGGCCTCACGCCCGCCACGTCGGGCTCCGCCCGCGTGCTCGGCAAGCCGTTCACGGCGCTCGCCAACCCCGGCCGGCGCGTGGGCGTGCTGCTCGACGCCGCCGCCCAGCACTCCGGCCGCACCGGGCGCGAGGTCCTCACCCTCGCCGCGCTCATGACCGGCGTCGACCGCCGCCGCATCGACACCACGCTCGACCTCGTGGGCCTCACCGGGCGGGAGGCCGCCCGCCGCGTGGGCCAGTACTCCCTCGGCATGCGGCAGCGGCTCGGGCTCGCGTCCGCGCTGCTCGGCGACCCCGAGGTGCTGATCCTCGACGAGCCGGCCAACGGGCTCGACCCCGCCGGCATCCGCTGGATGCGCGACCTGCTGGACGACTTCGCCTCCCGGGGCGGCACCGTGCTGCTCTCGTCGCACCTGCTGCGCGAGATGGAGGCGGTCGCCGACCGGATCGTCGTCATCGGCCGCGGCCGCGTGGTCGCCGAGGGCCACAAGGACGACCTGCTGCGCCAGGCGGGCACGTTCGTCCGCTCCACCGACGACGGCGCGCTCGCCCTCGCCCTGCGCCAGGGCGGTGCGGGTGTCGAGGAGCTCGCCACCGGCGGGCTGTCCGTCGAGGCCGAGCCCATCGACGTCGGCCGCGCGGCCGCCGCCGCGGGCGTCGTGCTCGCCGAGCTGCGCGCCGCCGACTCCCGCGGCCTCGAGGACCTCTTCCTCGAGCTGACCGCCGACGACGCCCGCGAGCAGACCCGTATGGAGGTGTCGGCATGACCACCGCGACCCCGACCCGCGCCACCCGCGCGAACCGCACGAACCGTCCGGGCGCCGATCTCCGCCCCGTGTCCTTCGCGACCCTCACGCTCGTCGAGTGGCGCAAGCAGCTCGACACCCGCGCGGGCCGCTGGATGCTCGCCGTCATCGCGATCGTCACCGCCGGCGTGCTCGCCGTGATGATGGCCGTGAACGGCGGCAACCACTCGTTCGCCGCCTTCATCGTCGGCACGACCACGCCGATGGCGATGCTCCTGCCCATCGTCGGCGTGCTCGCCGCGACGTCGGAGTGGTCCCAGCGGACCGCCCTGGTGACGTTCACGCTCGAACCCCGCCGCACGCGCGTCGGGCTGGCCAAGGTGGTCGGCGCGATCGGCTCCGGCGTCGCGCTCCTCGTCCTCGCCGTCGGGCTCGCCGCGCTCGCCCACGTCCTGGTGGTCGCGTTCCGCGACGCCACGCCCGCCTGGGACGCCAACGGAGCACTGGTCGGCGGCCTGGCGATCACGACGGTGCTCTACATGGCGCAGGGCGTCGGCTTCGGCCTGGTGCTGCGCAGCACCCCGGGCGCGATCGTGACCCTGTTCCTCGCGCCCACCCTCTTCAGCCTCCTCGGCGGCCTCGTCCCCGGGATGGTGGACGTGCTGCCGTGGATCGACCTGACCACCGCGGCGATGCCGCTGACCAGCACCTCCTGGCCGGACGGCGCGGGGTGGGCACACCTCGCCACCGCGACGCTCATCTGGGTGGTCGCGCCCCTGGCCGGCGGCCTGTGGCGGACGGCGCGCAGCGAGATCTCGTCGTCCTGACCGGATCAGCCGGCCGGATCAGCCGGCCGGATCAGCCGGCCGGGTCAGCCGTCGAGGTGCCCGCGCATCTCGACGGCGATCTGGTCGGCGTCGAGCTGGTCCAGGGCCCTGCTCAGCAGGTCCGAGTCGAACGTGCCCAGGGCTCGGGCCTCGAGCAGGGCCTTGCGCTGCGCGGCGATGGTCGCGAGGCGCAGCTCGAAGAACTGGGTGGACAGCTCCTCGGGCGTCGCCTCCTCCTCGTCCTGGTCGGCCTGCTCGCGCACGACGACGGTCCGCACGCGCTCCACGACGTACGGCGCGTACGGGGTCCCGTCCTTGCGGCGCAGCTCGGGGTCGTCGAGCATGTCGCGGGCGGTGCCGTCGACGATCTCGCGCAGCCCCTGCGTGCCCTCGTCGAACCGCGACGACGTGACGCCCGACAGCCCCAGCCGGCGCACCACCCAGGGCAGCGTGCCGCCCTGCACCAGCAGGGTGCCGGCGGCGACGCCGAACGCGATGAGGACCAGCAGGGACCGCTGCGGGAAGTCCGCCGGGAGCGTCTGCGCGGCCGCCAGCGTGACGACGCCCCGCATCCCCGCCCACACGATGACCACGCCCTCCTTGGGCCCGAGGGGCGCGGCGAGCAGGTAGTCGACGTCGGCGATGCGGCGCGTGAACCGGCGGCGGAACTCCGCGATCCGGTCCGACCGGCGCTGCCGGATCCGCTCCTTCTGGTCGTCGGACAGCCCGCCCGCGGCCGCGGCCCGCCGCTTCTCGGCCTCGAGCTGCACCCGCCGCTGCACCCGCCGGACCTGGCGGCGCGGGTTGCCGGCCTCCCACACGCGCTGGTCGCCCTGCGTCCACACGGCCGACAGCGCCTTCGCGGCGTCGGGCGTGATGATCCCGTTCGGGTCGGTGAACTCGTCGAGCCTCGCGGAGACCTTCCGCTCCATCCGGTCGAGCGTCTCGCGGACCTGCTCGGCCCGGCGGCGCCGCGCGGCGAGGTAGCGCAGCAGCGGGAGCACGAACAGCGCCCGCAGCGCGATGACGCCCACGGCGGCGAGGGCAGCGACGCCGACCGCCGTCCAGAGCGACCCGTGCGCCTCCCGCACGTCCTGGACCAGCCCGAACACCTCGAGCCCCATGGCGAGGAACAGGCCGCCCTCGAGCAGGGTCTCGATCGTCCGCCAGTTCATGCGTTCCGCCACCCGGTCCTGGGGACTGAGGTGGCGCGCGGAGAGCGTGCTGGTGACGAGGCCGGCCGCCACGGCCGCCACGATGCCCGACGCGTCCAGCTCCTCTGCGGGCAGGTAGGCCGCGAACGGCACCACGAACGACACCGCCGTGGCGAGCGCCGCGTTCCCCAGTCGCTCGCGCACCCACAGGCCCAGGCGGCCGACGATCACGCCGATGAGCACGGCGAGCAGCACGGCCTTGAGGAAGCTGCCGACCACGCCCCAGAGGCTGACGCTGGCCGCCGTCGCGGCGATGGCGGAGCGCAGCAGCACCAGCGACGTGGCGTCGTTGAGCAGCCCCTCGCCCTCGAGCATGACGACGACGCGCTGCGGCGCCCCGAGCTTCTTGATGATCGACGTCGCGACGGCGTCCGTGGGGCTGACGATGGCGCCGAGCGCGATGCCGGCGGCGAGGTCGATCCCGGGGATCACCCACGAGAAGACGAACCCGAGCAGCACCGCGGAGATGACCACGAGCAGCACGGCCATCCCGCCGATCGCCGTGAAGTCGCGCCGGAAGTCCATGGACGGGAACGAGGCCGCCGAGGCGTAGAGCAGCGCGGGCAGCACCCCGACCAGGATCACCTCGGGGTTGATCGGGATGGCCGGCACGACGGGCAGGAAGCTCACGGCGACGCCGATCAGCACCAGGACCAGCGGTGCGGCGACCCCGGCCCGGGGTGCCAGCGCGGTGACGGCGATGACCACGACCGCCGCGAGCACGCCGAAGAGGAGGACGTCCATGCCGAACAACGTATGCGCCCGCCCGAACGTTCTCCCGCGGCCGTCACCGAACCGGAATCAGAGTGACCCAGGTCACACTCTTCCGGTCTTGCGTAACGATATATCGCGTCCTATCTTAGATACGTCGCCAGTTGAGGTAGAGACGCCGCAGGCGCTCCCCGGCCGACACCCACCTCAGAATCCCGAACCAGTGAGGACACCGCTCATGCGTACCCCCCGAGACAGTTCTTTCGACCCCCGCACCTACGAGCCCCGGTCCTTCGACCGGCACCCCTTCGACCGTCAGCCCGGCCCGCGCGGCGACCGCCGCCGGCGGGGCGACTTCCCCGGCCCCGGGGGCTTCGGCCCCGGGTTCCCTCCCGGCCCGGGCTTCGGCCCCGGCTTCGGCCCGCGCGGCCACCGGGGCGGCGGCCGCCGGGCCGGACGCGGTGAGATCCGCGCCGCCCTGCTGCTGCTGCTCGCCGAGCAGCCCATGCACGGCTACCAGGTGATCACCGAGCTCGCCGAGCGCACCGACGGCCGCTGGCGCCCCAGCCCGGGCGCCGTCTACCCGGCCATCTCCCAGCTCCAGGACGAGGGCCTCGTCGCGGTGGCGGACGACGGCGGGCGCCGTCTCGCGTCGCTCACCGACACCGGCCGCGCCTACGTCGAGGAGCACCGCGAGGAGCTCGGCACCCCGTGGCAGAAGGTCGCGGAGGACCCGCGGCGCCAGGGCCACGAGCTGCACCACGCGATGCGCGCCCTGGGCGGCGCCGTCGAGCAGGTCGCCCGCGCGGGCACCCGGGCGCAGGCCGAGGCCGCGGCCGCGGTGCTCGACAAGGCGCGGCGCGAGGTCTACCTCGTGCTCGCGGACGACACCGCCCCCGACGTCGACGCCGACGACGACCCGTCAGCCGAGGCCGACGATCTCGGTCGGTGACCAGCGGACGAGCCGGCCGGCGACCGCGAGCTGGACCCCCCAGCCGTCGCCGCCGAGCTCGACCTGCCACAGCTGACGACCCGAGGTGGCGTCGAGCGCTACCCAGTGCACGACGTCGCCTCGGGCGTAGTCCGGCACCACGAACGCGGCCAGCCGTCCGTCGGTGAACGCCGCGTCGACGAACCGCGGCCCGTACGCCCCCATCGCGTCGAGCCCGTCCACGAGGTCGGGCCGCACCCACAGCACGTCCCCCGTGCCGAGGTCCACGCCGTACACGCGCCGGCCCTCGTCGACCACCACCGCCACCTGCGCGGTCCGCACCAGCACCGTGGTGCTGCGGACGTCGGTCCGCCAGAGCTCCGTCCCGTCGTCGGAGGTCGCCACGGTCGCCTCGCCGCGCCGCGCGAGGTGCACGCCGTCGCCGCCGCCGTCCGTGCTCAGCGGCACGAGGTACCGCCCGCGCACCTCGCGCACCTCGCTGCCGTCGTCGCGCAGGATGCGGTCGGTCGCGGTGGGGCTGTCGGCGCGCAGGGCGTCGGCGTCCGTCCGCACCACGTAGCCGCCGCCGGTCAGCGACTCCACGGAGAACCCCTCGAACGTCCCGGGGTCCGCGGACCGGTCCAGGCGGGCGCCGTCGGGAGTGAACCACGCGTCGATGCCGCATCCGCCGAGCCACAGCAGGCGGTCGGTGACCACCGTCTGGACGCCGCCGCGCAGGTCCACCCCGGACGTCGTGCCGTCGTCCGACCACCGCACGCACAGCGACGGGTCCACCGTCCCGTCGAACGGGACCGTCTGCTGCCAGCGTCGCTCCCCCGTGACCGCGTCCTCGACCCGGACCCGCAGGTCGTAGCCGTCCGCGATGTCCCCCGCGTCGGCGGTGCCGGCCACGACGTCGTCGGCGACCCGCGGGTCCACGGGCGACGCGTCGCCCACCCACTCGACGGAGACCAGCGAGCCGTCGCCGCCCGGGTACAGCTCGGCCGGGGACCCCTCCACCTCCCGCGTGCCCTCCACGGTGCCGTCGGCGGCGATCACGGTCACCGTGCTGCGCCGCACCATGTCGCCCTCCGAGGCACCGCCGTCGGAGAGCGTCGCCGTCACGCACACGATCCGGTCCGCGGTGTCCGTCTCGGCGCCGCCCGACCACACCTGCATCCCCGGCCCGCACGAGCTCGCGCCGGACGGGAGCCCCACCCGCCAGCGCCGCTCGCCCGTCTCGACGTCCAGGCCGAAGAGCGCGTCGCGGTGCTGCGCCACCACCAGCCCGCCGGCCACCGCCATGAGCCCGCCCGGCACGCTGCCCTCCGCCTCGACCCGCCACACCTCGCGCGGCTCGGCGCTCAGGTCCAGCACGCCGCCGGGCGCGGCGCGCAGCGCGGCGAGACGGCCCCGGTCGCCCACCGTGTCGACGACCATCACCGCGAGCACCGCCGCGACGACCACCACCGCGACCACCAGCCGGCGGCCACGCAGGGCGTCGCGCGCGCGGCCCAGCGCACGGCGCCACGTGAGCGGCTCCGCGCCGGCGTCGGACGGCGGTGGGGGCTCGTCGAGACCGTCGTCGACGTCGTCGGGGTCGAGGTCGATGAGGAGCGGGCTCCTGGGCCCGGCGCTCCGGGTGGCTCGGACGACCGGCGCGGCTGCGCCGTCCTCGGCGTCGTCCGGCGCCACGCCGTCCACGTCGAGGTCGAACGTGTAGGCGTCCGGGCGGGCGCCGCGTCGTCGGGCCACCTCTCGAACCTAAGCCTGGCCCCCGCGCCCGGCGACCCGTGCGCGACCCCGCTGCGCAGGCCCTGCTCAGGCCCGCGCCCGGACCACCGTTCAGACCGTCCGGCGACGTTCGACGGAGCGTGCGACGGCCAGCTCCAGCAGCGCGGTGCGGGCGCGCCGACGGCGGTCGTCGGGGTCGACCGTGAGGCGGTCGCCGGGGTTGGCGCGACGGCCCGCTCCGGGGGCGGTCGCGGAGTGCGGCGAGGGCAGGACCGCCCGCGACGGGGCCGGGACGGGCGTGGGGACGGGCATCGTGACAGCCATGGGGGCCTCCTTCGCGCGGCCCGGGCGGCCGCTCCTCTCATGCTGCGCGCCGCCCGTTTCCGCGGTGTTGCCCCGGCGTCACGACCGCGTCAGGACTGCGCTCGGAGGAAGCGCTCGGAGGAAGTGCTCGGCGGAGACGCTCAGAGGAAGACCGCGGTGCGCGGCCCGAGCGGGCGCACCAGCACGCGCCAGCTCACGGCCTGCGCCGCGAGGACAGCGGCGAACGCCCCGAGGACGGGCCAGGTCAGCCCGTGCAGCACCGCCGCGGGCGCGGCGAGCGCGAGCGCCGCGGGCCCGACGACGGCTGCCGTCGCCGCGACCGGCGCGACGGCGAGCAGCGGGCCGGAGGCGCGCACGACGCCGGTCCGGTGCACGCCGCGGTCCAGGTCGAACCGGGCCGCGAGCGCCACGCCTGCCACCGCGACGAGCAGCACGGCCGCCACCAGGGCCGACGCCGTCCCGAGGGCGGCGACCGCGAGCGCGCCGAGCGCCGCCAGCGTGGCGAGCGCGGCCGCCGGCACGAGGGCGCGGCGCACGCGGCGGCGCGCCTCCCGCGCCACCGCCTCGGGCGCCCGGCCCGCGACGACGAGCGCGCCGTGCACCCGCGTCGTCGCGACGGCGAGCCCCGCCGTGAGCACCGGCAGCCCGAGCGCGAGCGCCTGCGCCGCGCCGGAGCCGCCGTCGGCCTGCGCCCCGACCACCGAGAACCGCACCCAGGCGACCCCCGCCAGCGCGCCGAACGCCGCCGGGAGCGCGAGGCTCGCGGCCTGGCCGACGACGTCCCACCCCCGCCGCCAGCCCGGCGACGGCAGGCGGCTGCGCAGCCAGAGCGCGGCGTCGCGCACCACCCAGGCCACCAGCAGCGCCACCACGACGGGGTATCCGGCGGCCCAGAGCGCGGCCTCGACGTGCCCGAACGCGGCGAGCAGCACGCCCGCCGCGGCGACGAGCCACACCTCTCCCAGCAGGAGGAACGGCGCGACCGTGGCCAGCACCGTGCGGCGGCGGGCGTCGTCGCGGCCGCCGAGCGCGCGCACCAATGGCACGCCGCCCTGGACGGCGCCGTCGAGCGCGGCCCAGCCGGCGAGCAGGGCGGCGAGCAGGAGGCCCCAGCCGAGGGCGTTCATCGCGTGCCTCCGAAGGTGAGGAGCTCGGTGCGGTCCTCGGTACGGTCCTCGGCCCGGGCGCCGGGCCCGCCGCCGGGATCGCCGTCGGGCTCGTCGTCGGCGTCGCGCAGGACGTCGGCCGGCGGGGCGCCGAGGGCGAGGCGCGTCGTGCCGCGGCGGGCGAGGCGCGCCATGACGGACCAGTCCACGACGGCGAGGGTGACCATCACGCCGACGAGGACCACGAGGGACGTGATCACCGCCGCCGCGGACGCGTCGGACACGGCGTCCTCGGTGCGCAGCACGCCCGCGATCGCCCAGGGCTGGCGGCCGATCTCGCGGGCCGCCCAGCCCAGCAGCGCCGTGAGGAACGGCACCGGCAGCAGCACGGTGAGCGTCCCGTAGAGGCCGCTGCGCAGCGGCCGCCACAGGCGGAACAGCACGTTGCCGGGCAGCAGGAGCAGCAGCACGCACCCGACGACGAACGCCAGGCCGGCGACGCCCTGCATCACCGCGTACGCGATGCCCACGACCGGCGGGTCGCCGCCCGGCACGTCCTGCAGGTACTCGAACTGCGCATACCCGAAGGAGGTCGCGACGAACGCGCCGACCGTGCCGGTGACCAGCCCGATCCGCATCGAGCGACGCCACACGTCGTTCTCCGGCGACATCACGGCGCCCGGGAGGCCGGCCGCGACCACGCCGGGCAGCCGCGACGGCGCCCGGCGCAGGTGCCACGCACTGACCCCGACCAGCAGGAACGCCCCCGCCATGAGGCACGCCCCCACCACGTGCAGCGCCGACAGCAGCGCCGCCGGGTTGGTGACCAGGGCCGCCGCGTCGGTGACGCGGGCCACGCCGTCCACCAGCTCGAAGCCGACCGGGTTCCGCAGGAAGCCGTTCGCCACCATCACGGTGAACGCCGAGAGGTAGCCGGTGACCACCACCGCCCAGAACGCCGCGGTGTGCGCCCGGCGCGGCAGCACGTGCCACCCGAACACCCACAGCCCGAGGAACGTGGACTCCAGGAAGAACGCCGCCATCGTCTCGATCACCAGCGGGGCGCCGAACACGCCGCCGGCCACGTCGAGCAGGCCCGGAAAGTGCAGGCCGAGCTGCAGCTCCATGACGATGCCGGCGGCGATGCCCAGCGCGTAGTTGACCAGGTAGAGCTGCCCCCAGAACCGCGTGGCGGTCTCGAGCGTCGCCGCCCGCCCGGCGTCGCGGGCCGCCGCCCACCGGGTCTGCAGGATCGCCACGACGGGCCCGAGCCCCAGCGTCACCAGGACGAAGAGGAAGTGCGTCCCGGCGAGCAGCGCGAACTGCAGGCGGGCGGCGTCGACGGCGGTCATGCGGCTGACGCTAGGGCGCCCGAACCCCGCGGTCCCAGGGTTTTCGGGACCTTCGGGGGACAACCCTGAGCGATTTCGGGGGACTCCCCTACCCCGCGGGCGGCGTCAGGCGGCAGGGCGCTTGACGACGACCACGACCTCGATGGCCTGGCCGGCCCCGTAGCTCGGCGACAGGGTCCCCACGGCCTCCCAGCCGTCCCGGCCGAGGTCGTTGAGGTCACGCTCCATCTGGGCGTAGTCGAAGCCGCGCATCGCGAGCTTGTAGGTGAGCACCTTGTGCTCCCACGCGGTGGTCGGTGCGGTCATGGTCGGTCTCCCTCGCTGATCGGTGCTGTCGGTGCTGTCGGTGCTGTCGGTGCTGTCGGTGCTCCGGTGGGACGGTGCGCCCGTCCGGTCAGGCGCGCGCCGCCAGGGCGCTCCGCCACCCGATGCGGCCGCCGGTCTGCAGCAGCGCCCCGCGGTAGGCCCGCTCGCTCACGAGCAGGGCGACGACGGCGAACGCGGCGAGGATCAGCAGCGACACGACCGGCTCCCACCAGGCGGCGTCGCCGGACAGCACGCGCACGGGCATCGAGACGACGTTCGCCACCGGGACGTACGACAGGACCGTCTCGAAGGTGCCGCTGGCGGAGAACGTCAGGAAGTACACGCCCATGATCGCCATCGTCATCGGGGTGGTGGTGTGCTGCAGGTCCTCGGTGCGCGACGCGAGCGCACCCGCCACCGCGTACAGGGCCGCGAGGCCGAGGAAGCCGACGGCGAAGAAGAGCACGAACCAGACGAGCGACGTCGACAGCGACGGCAGGATCGACGCCGTCGGCGTGAACGACAGCGCGGCGAGGCCGACGGCCGCGAACACGACGTTCTGCGCCAGGGCCACGACCGAGCTGCCGAGGATCTTGCCGGCCAGCAGGTGCCGCAGCGGCACGGCGGTGGCCATGATCTCCACCAGGCGCGACTGCTTCTCCTCCACCACGCTGCCCGCGATCATCTGCCCGGAGCCGAGCGCCCCGATGAAGAACAGCAGGGCGAGGGCGAACGACGCGAAGAACAGCGTCTGCGAGTCCACGGCGTCGCCGTCGACCCGGTCGGTGGTCAGGGTGCCGCCCGCGGTGAGCTCGGCGGCGGTGGTGCCGGCCGCCTGCGCGTTGGCGTCGAGCGCCTGGGCGGCCACTCCGGCCGTGAGCAGGCGGGTCAGCGTGCTGTCGGGGGCCGCCTGGCCGGTGAGCACCCAGCCGTCGTCCGTCGACCCGGCGTCGCTCCCGTCGGCGGGGTGCAGCCAGGCGTCCGCGTCGCCGTCCGCGAGCGCCGCGCGGGCGGCCTCGTCGTCGGGCACCTCGAGGGTCGTGAGCTCGGCGCCCCCGCCCTGCTCCTCGGGGATCGCGGCCGCGGACTCGACGGACGCCGTCGCGGCGGCGTCCCCGGCCACGACGGCCACAGTGAAGCTCTCCGTCTTGCTGCCCTGCCAGGCCATGAACCCCGCCAGCGCGGCGATGATCGCGACCGAGACGAGCAGCCCCACGAGGAACGTCTTGTTGAGCGCGCGCACCACGATCTCGCGCTTCATCACGACGAGCCACGCACCGCGCGTGCTCTCCTCGCCGGTCCGGTCGAGGGTGCCCTGCGTGTCCGGGCGGGTGGGGGTGGTGGTGGTCATGCGTTGCTCCTTTCGCGCGAACGCTGCGGTGCCTCACTCCGGCACGCCTCGTTCCTCGGCGTACCTCCGCGGGGGCTCCGCGCGTTCACGCGGTCACCTCGCGGTAGATCTGGGCCAGCGTGGGCCGGACAGGGGTGAGCTCGCGGACGCCACCGCGCTCGAGGCCGGTGGCGAGCAGGCGCTGCAGCGCCGCGTCGTCGGCCACCTCGAGGAGCGCGACGGACCCGTCGACGTCGACCGCGTGCACGCCGGGGACGCCGCGCACCCAGCCGGCGTCGCCGCCCGAGACGAGCCGGTGGCGCAGCGCACCGGTCCGCTGCAGGTCCGCCGGCGCGCCGTCCGCCATGACGCGACCGGACTTGAGGATGACGAGCCGCTCGCACAGCCGCTCCACGAGGTCGAGCTGGTGCGAGCTGAACAGCACGGGCACGCCCCGGGCGGTGTGCTCGGCGAGCAGGTCGACCATGCCGTCGACGGCGGCCGGGTCGAGGCCGCTGAACGGCTCGTCGAGCACCAGCAGCCGCGGCGTGCCCATCAGCGCGGCGACGATCTGCACCCGCTGCTGGTTGCCGAGCGACAGCTTCTCGACGTGCTCCTTGGACCGGCCGGCCAGGCCGAGCCGGTCGAGCATGTCGAGCACCTCCGCGCGGGCCCGCGGGGCCGCGATGCCCCGCAGGCGGGCCAGGTAGACGAGCTGGTCGAGCACCGGCTGCTTCGGGTAGAGGCCGCGCTCCTCCGGCATGTACCCGAACGCGCGGCGGTCCGCGCGCGTGACCGGGTCGCCGCCGAACCGCACCTCGCCGGCCGTGGGCGCCAGGACGCCCATGATCATCCGCATGGTCGTCGTCTTGCCGGCGCCGTTGCCGCCGACGAACCCGGTGAGCAGCCCAGCCGGGGCCGCGAACGAGACGTCGTCGACGGCCGTGAGGTCGCCGAACGTCCGGGTCAGGCCCCGGACCTCGAGGAAGTCGTTGTCCATGACGACGACGCTACGGAACGGGCGGGCCCGTGTGATCCGCCCGGCGGCGGAGATCCGCGCCTCCCCCGCGGGGCGGACCGGCGCGTCCGCGCACCCCCGACTTTCGTCGCGCGGCGGTCGACGGCGGTCGGTACCGGTCGGCGCGGGGCCCTGGCACCGTGCAGCGGGACGCACGATCCACCGGCGAGCACCCGGCGCCCCGACGAAGGAGAGCACGATGACGTTCACGAACCCGCAGGGCACCCGCGGCGCCCGTCAGCCCCGCGGCCGCTTCCTCGCCGGCAGGAACCGGCGGGCGGCGCGGCGCGCGGGCCGGGCCACCGGCGACCTGCTCGCCCTGACGACGATCGGCCGGAGGACCGGCCAGGAGCGGTCCACCCCCGTCGGCGGCTTCCCGGGCGGAGACGGCAGCTGGATCGTCGTCGCGTCCGCCGCCGGCGCCCGCGCGAACCCCGCCTGGTACCTCAACCTCGCGGCCCACCCCGACCGCGCGACCGTCACGACCGGCGGCCGGACCGTGCCCGTCGTCGCCGAGGAGCTGCACGGGGCCGAGCGTGCCGCCGCCTGGCGGACCGTCACGACCACGTCCCCCGGTTTCGCCGGGTACCAGGCCCGGACGGACCGCGAGCTGCCCGTCATCCGGCTGACCCCGCGCGGGTGACCCTCGACGTCGTACCTGGTGACGGTTCCGCACCGCGGACCGTCACCAGGTACGACGTCGACAGCACCAAGGAGGTGCTGGCAGGCCACGGTCGAGGCCTCCACCCTTCGTGCTCGAGCAGCTGCCCGACGTCCGTGACCACGACGCCCCGCGCCGAGGGGATGCCGGTGTCGAGGACGCCGAGCATCGCGCGCCGCCATCGCCCCTGCCGGACGAGCGCAGCGACCTGCTGGTCCGTCAGACCGTGCTCGCGGCACCGTGCGACGGACACCAGGCCCTCCTGGAGCGCGGCGAGCCGGCCGAGCGACGAGGGGACCACGATCCGGCTGGGCATCGCACCAGCCAAGCCGAGCCGGGCGGCAGGCCGGCGGCGTCATCCACAGTTCCTCGACGTAGCACCCGGTGACGGTTCGGCAGCGGGAACCGTCACCAGGTACTACGTCAGGGCGCGGTGGTAGTAGACGACGGCCTGCACGCGGTCGCGCAGGTGCAGCTTGGCCAGCACGTTGGAGACGTGGGTCTTGACGGTGGCCTCGCCGAGGAACAGCTCGCCCGCGATCTCGGCGTTCGACAGCCCCTGGCCGACGAGCACCAGGACCTCCCGCTCCCGCGGGGTGAGGAGGTCCAGGGCGGCGTCCGGCCGCGACGACCCGACGGCCGGCGGGCGCACCCGTCCGCCGCCCGTCCCCGCGACCATCCGGGCGATGACGCGCTTCGTGACCTCCGGCGCGAGCAGCGCGTGCCCGGCGGCGACGGTGCGGACGGCGTCCACCAGCCGGTCGGCGTCGGAGTTCTTCAGCAGGAAGCCGGACGCGCCGGCGCGCAGGGCGTCGTCCACGTAGGCGTCGTCGTCGAACGTCGTGAGCACGAGCACCTTGGCGAGGTCGTCGGCGACGATGCGGCGGGTCGCCTCGATGCCGTCCATCACCGGCATCTGGACGTCCATGAGCACGACGTCGGGGCGCAGCGCGCGCACCTGCTCCAGCGCCTGCGCGCCGTCGGCGGCCTCGCCCACCACCTCGAGGTCGGCCTCGACGCCCAGGATCATCGCGAAGCCGGACCGCACCAGCTTCTGGTCGTCGACGAGCAGCACCCGCACGGGCGCGTCGGCGCCGGTCACGGGCGGTCTGGGGACGTCGAGCGAGGCAAGGGCAGGCGCACCCGCACACGGTAGCCGCCGGTGGCCCGCGGGCCGACGTCGGCGATCCCGCCGTGCGTCGCGACGCGCTCGCGCACGCCGACCAGGCCGAGCCCGGTCCCCGTGGAGCCGGGGCGCGGGCGGCCGTCGTCGAGCACCTCCACCTCGGCGAAGCCGTGCGGGAACCGGTCCGCGGACGGGTCGTCGCGCCGCGCCGGACGGCGGTCCACGCGCACGACGACGCGCGCGGACCGCGCCGTGGAGTGCTTGCGCACGTTGCTCAGCGCCTCCTGCGCGGTGCGGTACAGGCTGAGGCCGACGGGCGCGGGCACGGCGTCGACGGCGCCCGGCTCGGCGACGACCCGCACCTCGACGTCGAGCCCGGCGTCGTCCGCGAGGGACGGGACGTCGGCCAGCCCGGGCTCCGGCGCGCGCCCGCCGCCCGAGCCCGCGTCGCCCGGGCCGTCGCCGTCCTCGACCCCGCGCAGCGTGCCGAGCAGCCCGCGCATCTGGGCCACGGCCTCGCGCGACTCGCCCTCGATGGTGGCCAGCGGCGCGGCGGCCGAGGCCGGGTCGCCAGCGAGCATCCGCCGGGCGGCGGCGGCCTGGATGCCGATGACGGACACGTGGTGGGCGACGACGTCGTGCAGCTCGCGGGCGATGCGCAGCCGCTCGGTGACGACCGCCTGCCGCTGCAGCTCCGCCGTCTGGCGCTCGATGGTCGCGGCCTGGTCCTGGAGCTGCTCGCGCCGGCGCGCGCCGTGCCACATGAGCTGGCCGCCCACGACCGCCCCGTAGAAGTAGGCGAGGTTGATGAGCAGGTTGTACGCGGTGAACGCCACCCCCGGGTCGACCAGGCCGGGCCGCTCGTCGGCGAGCCCCATCTGCTCGACGATGCCGTCGATGCCGGCCCCGACGGCGAACTGCCAGGCCAGCCACCCGAACATCGCCAGCAGGGCGGCGCCCACGACGAGGGCCATCGCCTGCCGGTCGCGCGCCCACGCGACCGCGCTGAACAGCGCGACGAAGTAGACGACCTGCAGCGGCACGAGGATCGTCACCATCGGGACGGTCAGCCCGACCACGAGGAAGTGCAGGTACACCACGGAGAGCACGACCAGGGGGAACCGCCGGCGCCACATGAGGGGCGCGGCGCCCAGGGCGGCGAGCAGGTAGAGCAGCCAGGTCGGGGCCTGCTCGTCCTCGAAGTACCCGAAGCTGCGGGCGAGCTCGGCGCCCACGAGGGAGACGACGACGAACGCCGCGCCCAGCCACAGGTCGTTGCGGTAGGCGCGGGCGGGGTCGGCGGGCACGCGCTCCCACCCCGAGTCGATCCCCCACCAGTCGGCGAGGCGCGCGGTCCACGAGGCGCGGTGCTGGGGCATCCGGTCAGCCTAGAGAGGGGAATGCGGTGGGCGCCTCCCCCAGGAGGTGGAAGTGTGGGCCCATGAGCCTCCCCACGTCGGCGGACTTCTGGATCTGCCGCACCTGCGCCGTCGAGCACTCCACCCGACCGGAGGTCTGCGCGATCTGCGCGGACGAGCGCCAGTGGGTGCCCGTGACCGGCCAGGCGTGGACCACCCTGGACGAGCTCGCGGCCGAGGGCCTCGCCGTCGAGGTCGCCGAGCTCGAGCCCGACCTGCTCGCCCTGCACGCGACGCCGCACGTGGGCATCGGGCAGCAGGCGAAGGTGGTGCGCACCGACGCGGGCGCGCTGCTGTGGGACCCGCTCGGCTTCGTGGACGACGTGGGCGTCGCGGCGGTCGTGTCGGCCGCCGCGGGCGGCGACGTCGTGATCGCCGCCAGCCATCCGCACATGTTCGGCGTGCAGGTGGAGTGGAGCCGCCGCCTGGCCGCGGCCACCGGCCGCGACGTGCCTGTCCTGGTGAGCGAGGCCGACGCCGGCTGGGTGGCCCGCCCGGACGCCGTGATCGAGACGTGGTCGCCGGACGCGTCCGGCGAGCGCGAGGTGCTGCCCGGCGTCGTGCTCAGCCAGCCGGGCGGGCACTTCCCCGGCTCGGCGGTGGTGCACTGGACCGGTGCCGACGGGCGCGGCGTGCTCCTGTCGGGCGACACGATCTTCGCCAACCCGGACCGCACGGCGAGCTTCATGCGCAGCTACCCCAACCGCATCCCGCTGTCGGGCGCGGTCGTGACGCGCGTCGCCGAGCACGTGGCCCGCCGACCGTTCGACCGGCTCTACAACAACTTCGACGGGGTGATCCCGGCCGACGCGCGCGACGTCGTGCTGCGCTCCGCCGAGCGGCACGCGGCCTGGGCGCGCGGCGACTTCGACCACCTCACCTGATCACCGCGCCGCCGGCTCGACGGCGCCGCCGGCCGGGTCCGCCGCAGGCTCGACGGCGGGCGCGGGCGAGCCGTGACCCGGACGTACACTCCCGGGGTGAGCCAGCCGTCCACGTCCCCGCCCAGCACCGGCTCGGGACGGGCGGCCGGGGTGGCGCTCGCGATCGTCGCCGGTCTCGCCGCCGCGCTGCAGAGCCGGGTCAACGGCTCGCTCGCCACCGCGATGGACAGCCCTTTCGTCGCGGCGTTCTTCTCGTTCAGCTCCGGCCTGGTGCTGCTGCTGGTCGCTCTGGCGTTCTCGCCGACGGGGCGCGCCGCGGTGCGCCGCGTCGGGACGGGGCTGCGCACCGGCGGCCTGCGCCCGTGGGAGTGCCTCGGCGGTCTCGGCGGGGCCTTCTTCGTGATGTCGCAGGGCCTGACCGTCGACGTCCTCGGCGTGGCCGTCTTCACCGTCGCCCTGGTGGCCGGGCAGTCGGTGAGCTCGCTCGTCATCGACCGGGTCGGCATCGCCCCCGGCGGCGTCCGCCTGGTCACCCTCGGGCGCGTGCTCGGCCCGGCGCTGACCGTCGTCGCGGTGGTGGTCGTCTCCGGCGCGGGGGCGTCCACGGCGGCGCTCGCCCTCGCGCTGTTCCCGCTGGTGGCGGGGGTGCTGCAGTCGTTCCAGCAGGCCCTCAACGGCAGGGTGCGGTCGGCGGTGCGCGTCACGACCCCGGCGGGCGCCCGGGCCCGGCTCGGCGGGGACGGCGGGGTGATCGCGGCGACCGTCGTCAGCTTCGTCGTGGGCACGGCGGCCCTGCTCGTGGTCATGGGCGTCGCGCTCGCCGTCGGCGGTGCCCCGGCGGGAGGCCTGCCGCCGGACCTCCTGCTCTACTCCGGCGGCCTGCTGGGCGTCACGTTCATCGCCCTGCAGGCGGCCGTCGTGCAGCGCATCGGCGTGCTGCTGCTCGGGCTCGGCATGATCGCGGGCCAGGTGGTGGGCGCGCTCGTGCTCGACGTGCTCTCCCCCGCCGTCGCGCCGCCCGGCGCCGCGACGTACGTCGGCGCGGCGCTCACCCTCGTCGCCGTCGCCGTCCCCCTCCTCGAGGGCGCGCTGCGCCGACGCTGACCGCCCGCGGCCCGGGACGCGACGACGCCGCCACGACCAGGGCGGTCGCGGCGGCGCCGGCGTGCGTGGTGCTCAGCGGGTGACGCGGTGCGTCACTTCTGCCAGCCCCAGTTCTCCGGGTGCGGGGCGAGGCCCTGGAAGCCGGAGGTGCGCCAGCCGAAGTTGGCCAGGCCCTTCTTCACCGCGGTCATCTCCGGACCGAAGTCGATCGGGAAGGTGCCGTACTGCTCCAGCGCCTTCTTCTCGGCCTCGTTGAACGCGGCGACCGCCTGCGGGATGTCCTCGATGGTGCCCGGCTTCTTCATCAGCTCGTCGATCTCCTTCGACCCGATGTAGGTGAAGTTCGAGTCGGAGTCGGAGCCGTAGAGCTGGTAGCCCGAGGTGCTGTAGCCGTACGGGTCGGAGGACGACCAGGCCATGATGAGCATCTCGTACTTGCCCCCCAGCACCGTGTCCGAGAACTTCGACGAGTCCTGGTTGTCGAGCTCGACCTCGATGCCGGCCGCCTTGAGCATGGCCTGCACGGCGTTCGCCATGGCGGTCTGCGTCGGGCTGTCACCGAAGAAGGTGTACTTGAGGTGGACCGGCTTGCCGTCCTTCTCGTAGTAGCCCGACCCCTCGTTGAGGGTGTAGCCGGCGCCCTCGAGCGTGGCCTTGGCGTTCTCCACCGAGTAGGCGGCGTCGGCCGGCATGTTGTTCTCGTAGCCGTCCTGGATCGGCGACATCACCTCGGACCCGGCCGGGTCCTCCTCCCAGCCGAGACCCTGGAAGTCGATCTCGGCGAGCTTGGTGACGTCGGTCGCCTGCGTGACGGCCTTGCGCACCGCGATGTCCTGCAGCGCCTCGGCCTTGGTGTTCAGCGTGAACACGCCGGTCGACAGGGCGTAGTTGATGAGGATCTGCACGTCGTCCATGCCGCGCGCCACCTTGAGGCGGTCGGCCGCGGCCACGCCGGTGGAGTCGATTTCGCCGTTCTGGAACGCGTTGATGGAGGCGGCCTCCTCCATCTGCTTGAAGACGATCTTCTCCAGCTTCGGCGTCTCGCCCCACCACTTGGGGTTCGGCACGAAGGTGGCCTGCGTCTCGTCCTGCGAGTCCACGATGAACGGACCGGCGGCCCACTCGTTGTGCGGCTCGTTCACCCAGCCCTCGGTGTAGGTCTTGACGTCCAGGCTGTCCGGGTGCATCAGGTTCAGGAACAGGAACTGGTACGGGAAGAACGGCGCGTCGAAGGTGACGACGACCTGCTTGTCGTCCTTGCCCTTCTCCACCGACTTGACCTGGTCGTAGCCGGTGGTCGAGACCGGGTTGTAGCCCTTGGTCTTGCCCGACTGCGCCTTCCAGGTGGCCTCGAAGGCCGTCCAGTCGATCGGCGTGCCGTCGTTCCAGGTGGCCTTGGGGTTGACGTCGTAGGTGACGACCAGCGGGTCCTTCGAGGTGACCTCGACCTTGGACAGGTAGTCGGGGTTCGGCGTCGGGTTGCCCGCGACGTCGTAGTCCCACAGGGACGCCTGGTAGAGCTTCCAGAAGTCGCCCATGTACCGGGTGTTGCCGTCGACCGAGAACGCGTTCCAGTTCGGCGTGACCTCTTCGATCGGCAGCGTCAGCGTGCCGCCGTCCTTGACGTTCTCGCGGTCCTGCGGGTTGTTGTACGCCTTGCCGGCCTCGGGCATGGGCAGCGCGCCCTGGTACGACGAGGGGACGCCGTCGGCGGGCTGCGTCGTCATCGACGTGTCGCCGTTGCCCTGGGCCGTGCCCTCGTCGTCGCCACCGCCGGAGCCGCACGCGGCCAGGGTGAGCGCGAGCACCGCGGCAGCAGCGACCGCACCGACGCCCTTCTTGCGGATCGTTGTCATGATTCTCCTTGAGAAGCGTCTACCCGGTCGGGTAGATGACCCGGACGGGTCAGGCGCGGGTGGTCTCCCGCACGTCTGGGGTGCCCGCCGACATGGTCAGCGGGAAGTGGCAGGCCGCGAGCTGGTCGTCGCCGCCGGTGAGCACCGGCAGCACGGTGTCGCAGCGGTGCTGGTCGTCGGCCGACAGCGTGGCGCGCACGGGGCAGCGGCTGGCGAAGCGGCAGCCCGGGATCTCCTCGACCGGGCTGGGCAGGTCGCCCTCGAGCACCACCCGCTTGCGCCCGCGCTCGAGCTGCGGGTCGGGCAGCGGTACCGCCGACAGCAGGGCCTGCGTGTACGGGTGGCGCGGCGCGGTGAAGACCGCCTCCGTGTCCCCCGACTCGACGACCTGCCCGAGGTACATCACGGCCACGCGGCTCGAGATGTGCCGGATCACGGACAGGTCGTGCGCGACGAAGAGGAACGCGACGCCGAGCTGGGCCTGCAGGTCCTCGAGCAGGTTGATGACGCCGGCCTGGATCGACACGTCGAGGGCGGACACCGGCTCGTCGAGCACGATGAGCCGCGGGCTCACGGCCAGGGCGCGCGCGATGGCGATGCGCTGGCGCTGGCCGCCGGAGAACTGCGACGGGAACCGGTCGACGTGGTCGGGGTTGAGGCCCACCAGCTTCATGAGCTCGTCGATGCGGGCGTTGACCTTCTGCCGCGACCAGCCGTGCACCTTGAGCGGCTCCGCGAGCACGTCGTAGACCGGCATGCGCGGGTCCAGCGAGCTCATCGGGTCCTGGAACACGATCTGCAGGTCGCGCCGCAGCGCGGACCGCTCGGACCGCGAGAGCTCTTCGAGGTTCTTGCCGAGCACGGCCACCCGTCCGCCCTGCGGCGCCTCGAGCTTCATGATCTCGAGCAGCGTCGTCGTCTTGCCGGAGCCCGACTCGCCGACCAGCGCGACGGTCTCGCCGGCGCGCACGTCGAAGGTCACGCCGTCCACCGCCTTGACGGTGCCGACGCGGCGGCGCAGGAAGCCGCCCTTGGTGAGCGGGAAGTGCCGCTTGAGGCCCTCGACCTCGAGCACGACCTCGCGCTCGGAGCGCGGCACCATCTCGAGCGTCGACTCGGCGGCCTCGGCCACCTCGTACACGTCCTCGAACGTGACGCCCTGCTCGGCGAGCTCGTCGGCGCGCACGCACGCGGCGAGCGTCTCGGGCCGGCCGGCCACGGGCAGCAGGTCCGGCTCGGCCGTGCGGCAGCGGTCCTCCGCCAGCGGGCAGCGCGCGGCGAACGGGCAGCCGACGGGCAGGTCGACCAGCGACGGCGGGTTGCCCTGGATCGGCACGAGCCGACGGTTCTCGCCGCGGTCGGGGCGCGGCACGGCGCCGAGCAGCCCCATCGTGTACGGCATGGCGGGACGGGCGAACAGCTCGTCGACCGGCGCCTGCTCCACGGGACGGCCCGCGTACATGACGAGGACGTCGTCGGCCACGCCCGCGACCACACCGAGGTCGTGGGTGATCATCACGACCGCCGCGCCGGTCTCGCGCTGCGCCTTCTTGAGGACCTCGAGCACCTGGGCCTGGATCGTCACGTCGAGGGCCGTGGTGGGCTCGTCCGCGATGATCACGTCGGGGTCGTTCGCGATCGCGATCGCGATCATCACGCGCTGGCGCATGCCGCCCGAGAACTGGTGCGGGTAGGCCTTGAGCCGCTCGGCCGGGTTGGGGATGCCGACCAGGTCCAGCAGCTCGACCGACCGCTCGCGCACCTGCTTGCGGTTCAGGTCCTGGTGCAGGTCGAGCGCCTCGGCGAGCTGGTCGCCGATGGAGAACACCGGGGTCAGGGCCGACAGCGGGTCCTGGAAGACCATCGCCATGTCGTTGCCGCGGTACTTCGAGAGCTCGAGCTCGCTCAGGCCGAGCAGCTCGGTGCCCTTGAGCCGGATGGAGCCCTCGACACGGGCGTTCTCGTCGAGCAGCCCCATGACCGACAGGGACGTCACGGACTTGCCCGACCCGGACTCGCCCACGATGCCGAGGGTGCGCCCGGGCAGGAGGTCGAAGCTCACGCCGCGGACGGCGCGGACGGTGCCGGCCTCCGAGGCGAAGCTCACCTGCAGGTCGCGCACGCTCAGGACGGGGTTCATGCTCGGCCTCCCGACCGGGAGTTCGGATCGATGGCGTCGCGCAGCCCGTCGCCGATGAGCTGCACGGAGAACGTGAGCAGCACCAGCGCGACCGACGGCGCGATGAGCACCCACGGCGCGGTGAGGATGACGCTCTGCCCGGCCTGGAGGATGGTGCCGAGCGAGGTGTCGGGGGCCTTGATGCCGAGGCCGAGGAACGACAGCGCCGTCTCGGCGTTCACGGCGGCGACCACGCCGAGCACCGTCTGGATGATGAGCACCGACCCGAGGTTCGGGATGAGGTGCCGGCGGATGATCGTGAACGACCGCACGCCCATGTACTTCGCCGCGTGCACGTAGTCGAGCTCGCGCAGCGACAGCGTCAGGGTGCGCAGCACGCGGGCGTACCCGATCCAGCCGAACACGGTGATGCCGAACGCGAGCCAGATCCACCCGTTGGCACCCGAGGACGAGCGCACGATCATCGCGATGAGCAGGAACGACGGGATCACGAGCAGCATGTCGAGGACCCACATGCCGACGCGCTCCACCCAGCCCTCGAAGAAGGCGATGGTGGTGCCGACGATCGCGGCGATCACCGTGATCGCCACGGACGACAGGATGCCGATGGCGAGCGAGCGGCCGAGGCCGCGGGCGACGAGCGCGAAGACGTCGGACCCGCCCGTCGTCGTGCCGAACCAGTGCTCGGCGGACGGCGCCTGCGCGAGGGCGAGGAAGTCGGGCTCGTCGTAGCCCCACTGCGCGATGCGCGGGCCCACGAACGCGAACACGACGAGCAGCACCAGCAGGACCAGCCCGACGACGGCGGACGGCCGGCGCGCGAAGCGCCTGGCGATGAGGGTGAAGCGGCCGGTGCGCCGCAGCCCGGTGCTCTGCTCGTCCTCCGCCGTGAGGACGGCGGCGGCCGTGACGGTCAGCTCGGAGTCAGCCATGGTGTCCAGCCCTTCTCAGCTGATCCGGATGCGCGGGTCGAGCCACGCGACGACGAGGTCGGCCAGCAGCGCGCCCACGAGGGTGCACACGCCGGCGAACGCCGCGATGCAGGTCGCGCCGTTGATGTCGTTGTTGACGATCGTGGTGACGAAGTACCGGCCCAGGCCGTTGATCGCGAAGATCGTCTCGGTGATCACCGCGCCGGTGAACACCGTCGCGATCGAGAACGCGACGTTCACGGCCGTCGGGATGAGCGACGTGCGCAGCGCGTGCTTGCGGATCGCGAGGTTCAGCGGCAGCCCCTTGGCGCGCGCCGTCCGCACGTAGTCCGCCTTCATCGTGTCGAGCAGGTAGGTGCGCTGCGTGAGGTGGTAGCTCACGGCGCCGATGATCGTCAGCACGACGGTGGGCAGGATGAGGTGCTGCGCGAAGTCGAGGAGCCACAGCCATGGACTGTCGCCCTCGTAGCTGTGCAGCCCGGTGACGTAGAAGAGCCGGAACCCGACCGCCTCGTTGATGTAGATCGCGCCGATGACGACGAACAGCGCGAGCACCGCCGTCGGGATCACGAGGAAGAAGGTCGCGAAGCCGCCGAGCACGCGGTCCTGCCACTTGTACTGGCGGATCGCGGTGTACACGCCGATCGCGACGCCGATGACGATCGCGAGCACGGTGGCGAGCGTGACGAGCTGCGTCGACGCACCGATCCGGGTGGCGACCGCGCTGGCGACCGGCTCCTGGTCTGGGCTCAGGCCCCAGTTCCAGTGCAGGACGATGTCCGTCAGCCAGCGCCAGTACCGCAGCAGCAGCGGGTCCTCGTCGTTGATGTTCGCCGCGGTGAGGGACGCGTTGATCGAGTCCATCGGCGGCCGCGGGTTGCGCGACAGGTAGTTGGACCGGGGGTCCATGAAGACCGAGGCCAGCAGGTACGTCGCCGAGACGGCGACGAAGAGCATCGCGACGTAGTTGGCCGAACGTCGCAGGAGGAACCTGCCCATCAGTCGCGACCGACGGTGCGCGTCGGCACGGGCACGGGCACGGGCACGGGTGTGCCCCCTCGTCCGGGTTGCTTGGTCCCGGTCAGCATGGCGAGAGGAGCGACGCGCATGGACTTCCCTGTGCACTGGGGGCTCGTGGCCCGACGACGCGCGCGGCCGTGCCCGAGGGGCCGCGCCGCGCGCATGATGACGAAAGCGCAGGCCGAGCTGGTTTGGCAGGGCGCCTCACGATGGACCTGTGCAACAGTCGCCGACCTTACTCGCGCTGTGTTTCGCCGCGGTTCACGTCTTGTCACCCGGGCCTTCAGCGCACCGGAGATGAGACGCAGAACACACCCTAAGGCCGATAAAATTGCAGGTAGGCGCGTTCTGCGCCGGTGAACATATCGATTCGATCACGATCGTCGCCCCGGCCACCCATGCGCCGAGCGGCACGGGTCCCGGTGCGCGCACGACGGCGGCCGGCCCACGCGAGGGTGGACCGGCCGCCGTCGTGCTCCCGGCAGTGCTGCCGGGCTCAGCGACTCAGAACTTCTGCTGCATCTGCGGGTTCAGCGACCTGAGGTTCGTCTTCGCCTTCCCGTCGATCCGGTCGTCGATGTCGAACGTGTCGAAACCGATCCCCAGGTCGTTCGAGTAGGCGTAGCCGTTGTACCAGTAGGTGGACCAGGTGCCACCGCTGGAGATGCCCGCGCCGCGGTCGAACCAGGCGAGCTCCTTCGGCTTCTTCGAGTTGGTGAAGTCGAACACCGAGACGCCGCCCTGGTACCAGGACTGGACCATGATGTCCTTGCCCTTGACGGGGATCAGCGAGCCGTTGTGCGCCACGCAGTTCTCCGTGGCGTCGTTGATGCGCGGGATCTTGTAGTAGCTCTGGAACACGAGCTTCGTGCCGTTCTTCCCGCCCTTCTTCCGGTCCTTCTCGATGTCGTAGATGCCGTTGGCACCGAGCTCCGGGGCGTACTCGCCGGTGCAGGTCGCCAGCCCGCCGCCGCCGAGCTCGTCGGTGAACACGACCTTGGTCGCGTCGTTGTTGAAGGTGGCCGAGTGCCAGAACGCGAAGTTCTCGGTGTCCCGGACCGTGCTGATCACCTTCGGGTGGGCGCGGTCCTTGATGTCCATGAGGATGCCGTCGCCCATGCACGCGCCGGCGGCGAGGTCCTTCTGCACGTACGTGGTGATGTCGTGGCAGCCCGACGTCGCCGAGGCACGACGGTCCGGGTCGCCCTCGTAGCCGCCCTCGGGGAAGAGGTTCGGCGTCCCCACCAGCGTGGCGGCGGCCGGGTTCTTCACCGGGATCTTCACGACCGAGATGATGTCGTGCGGCGGCTGGCAGTCCGGGTAGGACGAGCTCGGGCTGTACGACGAGACGTAGACGTACAGGTCCTTGCCGTTCTTGCTCGGCGCCAGGGAGTGGGTGTGGGAGCCGCAGGCCGTCTCCACGGACTTGACGTACTCGGGCTCCAGCGGGTCGGAGATGTCCCAGACCTTGATGCCCTCCCAGGCGTCCTTCTCCGTCGCGGGGCGGGTCGTCGAGGCGCACGAGTCGTCGCTGCGCGACGAGTCGGTCGAGAGCACCAGGACGTCGCCGTAGACGGAGATGTCGTTCTGCGAGCCCGGGCAGTACACCTGCAGCGCCTGGACGGGCTCCTCCGGGTCGGAGAGGTCGTACACGGTGAACCCGTCGTAGTTGCCCGCGAAGGCGTACTTGCCCTGGAACGCGATGTCCGAGCCGGTGCCCTGGAGGGCCCCGTTCTTCGGGTTGTTGCTGAGGTGCTCGATCTTCGACGACGCCACCTCGCCGGGCGGGACGTCGGGCTCGGCGGCGTCGGCGGCCGATGCGGGGGTCGCGAGACCCAGCGCGCCCGCGACCAGGGTCAACGAGAGGGCGACGCCGACGACGCCTCTCGTCCGTGAACTTCTCGTCCGTGAACTCCGCATCCGTGCACTCCTCATCGGTGAACTCAGGGTTGGACGACGCGCAAGCGCCACACCTCGTTGTGTTGGTCACCCTGAGTGTTGTCTGGAAGCATCCTCCCCACCAGCCGTCCGGGCATCTTTTTACGTGGTGGCAACACCCTCAGGAGAGGATCTTCCGGTGATCACAGACCTCCGGCTCCGTCGCACGAGCGGCCGACGCACCGCCCTGGCCTGTGCCGCCGTGCTCGGCGCGGGGCTCGCGGTCGCGGGGTGCACCGCCGAGGAACCCGAGCCGGCGCCGACGCCGTCGTCGGCCGTGCTGGTGCCGGGGAAGCCCGGCGAACCCGCCGAGACCATCGCCCCCGAGGACTACGAGGGGATGGACGACGCCGACGTGGTCACCGACGCCGACGCCGACTTCATGACGAAGATGATCGGCCACCACGCGCAGGCCGTGGAGATGGCGCAGCTGGTCCCCGAGCGGTCGACGTCGGCGCCGCTCGCGAAGTTCGCCGACCGCATCCGCCTGACGCAGGACGGCGAGATCGACTACATGAGCCGCTGGCTCGAGGACCAGGGCCTCCCGGTGCCCGCGGTGGCGACGGCGTCGCCGAGCGCCTCGTCGGACGGGAGCGGGCCGCGCGCCCCGCAGGCCCACGACCACGGCTCCATGCCCGGCATGCTGACGGACGCCGAGATGACGGCCCTGGCGGACGCCGACGGCACCGACTTCGAGCGGCTGTTCCTCGAGGGCATGATCAAGCACCACGCGGGCGCGCTGGAGATGGTCGACGACCTCAGCTCCACGGGGCGGGACGAGACGGTCCAGGAGTTCGCCGCGAACGTGGCGGCGGACCAGATCGCGGAGATCGACCGGATGTCCCGGCTGCTCGACGAGCTCCCCGACTGAGCGCTCCCCGCTCACCCGCCGCGGGCGACCTCCGCGGCGAAGACCCGCAGCAGCGGGGTCGCGTCGGACGAGCGCCACACCAGCGCCCAGCGCACCGCGGGCGCGCCGTCGAGCGGGAGGTACGTGACGCCCGGCCACGGGAAGTAGCGGCGACCCTCGTCGGGCACCGGGCACACGACCTTTCCCGCCGCGACGAGGGCGAGGATCTCCTGGTAGGTGGCGGCACCTGGTCCGCGGGGCACCTCCCGCCCGGACGGCGTCCGCTCGGGCAGGACGCCGGCCAGCCACGACGGCGGCGCCGCCCCGCGGATCGCCGGCACGGCGTGCTCGGCGAGCGCCTCGACGTCCGCCCGCCCCGCCGCGGCGAGCGGGTGGCCCGTCGCCACCAGGAGCCGCAGCGGCTCGGACCGCAGCACGGGGCCCACGGTGAGGTCCGGCTCCTCGACGGGGAGCCACGTGGTCAGGACGTCGACGTCGCCGCGCCGCAGCGCGGCGAACGGGTCGCTGAAGACGACCTCGTGGAAGCGCAGCTCGACGTCGGGGTGCCGCGCACGGAACCGGGCGAGGTCGGGCTCCAGCTCGTGCGCCTGCCCGCCCATGAAGCCGAGCGTCAGCGTGCCGGCCACGCGTCGCGCCGCGGCCGTGGCGGCGGCGACGGCGGTGCCGATGCCCTCGTAGGCGGGGCGCAGGCCCGCGCGGAGCACCTCCCCCACCGCGGTGAGCTCGACCTTGCGGCTGGTGCGCGCGAACAGCGGCGCCCCGACCGCCCGCTCCTGCTTGCGGATCGACTGGCTCACGCGCGACACCGACACGTGCAGCCGCTCCGCCGTCCGGCCGAAGTGCAGCTCCTCCGCGAGGGTCAGGAAGATCTCGATCTCACGCAGCTCCACGCCCCGTCGCACCCCTCGCCGCCTGCACCCTCCGCCCGGGCGACCGATCGTTGACCCGGGGTGAACGAGCGTAGCCGGATCGGCCGTTGATCCGTCTCGCGGGCGCGGCAAGCCTGGGAGAGCGCCCGCGAGGGCGGGACCGACCGCACCGCACCCAGGAGGACCACCATGCGCCCACCCTTCGTCGCCGAGCACGGCTCCCCGAGCGCCCGGGCCGCCGGGGGTCCACGCCGGCACGAGCGCCCGCTGCACCGGCCCGCCCCCGCGCGCCGGCTGCCGCCGGCGTCGGTCCGGCGGCGTCACCGGGACGCGGGTGCGCCCGGCGTCAGCCGCGGCCCAGGGCCGTCACCATGAGCATCGTGGAGTCGTCGTCGGACTCGAGCCCGGCGAGCTTGTGCTCGATCACCTCGAGGTCGCGGGTGAGCCCCACGGTGGAGCGGAGGTCCTCCAGCCGCTCCAGGATCCGCGTGCCGCGACGTTCCACGAGCCCGTCGGTGTAGAGCAGCAGGGACTCTCCCGGCGCGAGGTCGACCCGGCCCGCGCGCACGGTCTCGCGCATCGCCCCGACCGGGGGGTTGCGGACCACCTCGACGAACCGGGCGCCCTGCGCGTCCGCGACCACCGGCGGCAGGTGGCCGGCGCAGACGTAGTCGACGGCGCCCGCCCCGGTGCCGGGGTCGACCTCGAGGATGCCGACCAGCAGCGTGGCCATGTCGTCGGTCAGGAGCGTCCGCGCGAGGCGGTCCAGGCCGCCCGCCGCCGTCGCGACGTCGCGGTGCTCGAGCAGCAGGGTGCGCAGGCCGTTGCGCAGCTGGTTCATCGCCGACGCGGCGGGCAGCCCGTGGCCGGCGACGTCGCCGATCACGAGGGCGGTGCGGCCGTCGGGCAGCTCGAACGCGTCGTACCAGTCGCCCCCGACCCGGCCGCCGTCCGCGGGGCGGTAGCGGGCCTCGAGCCGCCACCCGGGCAGGGTGGGCAGCACCGCCGGCAGCGAGGAGTGCTGCAGCACGAGCGCGGCGCCGAGGTCGGGCCGCGAGCGCCGGTACAGGAGCTCGACGACGGTCCGACGCGCCACGAGGGCGGCGCGGACGTCGTGGTCCGACCAGGGCTCGCAGGTGCCGTGCACGGCCTCCCGCCACGCCGCGAACGACTGCCGGGGGCCCACCCGGACGACCGTGCCGCTCTCGTCCCGGTCGACCGTCTTCGCGCGCGGGTCGCCGCCCCACGTCACCTCGCGCGCGACCTCACGGCGGAACAGGGCGAGCAGGTCGCCGTCCGGCAGCGGGGCGACGAGCGCGCCCGCGACCTCGCCCAGCCGGTCCGCCAGCTCCGGGTGCTCGGTCCGCAGGTCGTGCGACGCGTACACCGGCGCCGTCCCGCCGTCCCGGCGCGGCCGGGACGTCCGCCGGACGGCGTCGACCACCAGGTCGGGCACGTCGGGGACCAGCCCGACCGTCGCCGTCGCGTCGCCGGTGCGGACCACCGCGCCGTCGACGCCGAGGATCCGCAGCAGCTCCGGCTGGGCGACGGCGTCGGACACCGGGTCGTCCTCCACCCGTACCAGCGCCTCGAGCGCCCGCGAGACGTCGCGGGCGTGCTGCGCGTCGTCCGCGGCGGCGCGCACCACCATCTGCAGGGACAACCCCGAGGCGAGCGCCTCGGCCGCCGCACGGACCTCGAGCGACGGCGTGTGCGGGCCGTCGACGTGGTGGCACGCGACCATCCCCCACAGCCGGCCGCCCCGCAGCAGGGAGATCGACATCGAGGAGCGGACCCCCATGTTCCGCAGGTACTCGACGTGCACGGGAGACACCGCCCGCAGGCTCGCGAACGAGAGGTCGGTCGGCTCGCCGGTGCCGGGCAGCAGCGCGGGCACCAGGTGCCGCGGCACGGACTCGACGTCGGAGATGAGCCGCAACCAGCTCTTCTCGTACAGGGCGCGGGCCTGCGGGGGGATGTCGCCGGCCGGGTAGCGGTGGCCGAGGAACGGCTCGAGGTCGGCGCGGCGCGCCTCGCCCACGACCTGGCCGTGGTGGTCCTCGTCGAACCGGTAGACCATCACCCGGTCGAAGCCCGTCACCTCCCGCACGCCGCGCGCCGCGAGCTCGTACAGCTCCTCGAGGGAGCCGGCCGTCGCCGCCTGGCCGAGCACCGTGTACGCGGCGCGGTACGGCTCGGCCGGGTCGGCGCCCTGGTCCGCGAGCGGCTCGAGCTCGACGACCACGACGGCCTGCGGGTTGCGGTGGGTGGACGCCACCCAGGTGCGGCCGTCGAGCACGACGCGCCGCAGGCCGTCCGCGAGCGGCCCGCCGTCGGCGACGTCCTCGAGCCGGAGCGCCGCCGCCGCGTCCTCGCCCAGCAGGGCCGGGAGCGTGCGCCCGAGCACGTCCTCGGCCGCCACCCCCAGGAGGTCCTCGGTGGTGGCCGACGCCTGGACGACGACGCCCTCGGCGAGCACCAGCAGCACGCCACGGGGCTGGACCGAGCCCGGGACGTGGATGGGTTCGGCCGCACAGACCTCGAGGTCGGTGTCGTCCCCACTGCCGCGGACGGAGCTCTGCATCGACGATCAGCCTCATCCTCGGGCTCGTTCGTGCACGGCAGCCGCTTCTTGGCGCGCGCGGGGGAACCCTCCCACGCCGCTCGCACCGGCTCCAAACGCACCGGCAGGGCCGCCGGACGACTCAGGGCGCCGTGACGAAGACGTCGAAGAGCTCCGGGTGGTGCCCGTGCACCAGCACGGCGAAGACGACGAGGTCGAACAGCAGGTGCACGGCCACCACGTAGGTGAGGCTCTTGTAGCGGCTGAAGATCCACCCCTGCACGAGGGCGAACGGCACGGTGAGCAGCGGACCCCACTCGCGGTAGCCGAGCTCCCACAGGAACGACACGAAGATCGCCGCCTGCAGCACGTTCGCCGTCCACAGGCCGAAGTGCCGGCGCAGCAGCGCGAACACCGTGCACACGAAGAACAGCTCGTCCCAGATGCCGACGGCGTTGACGCCGACGAACAGCCGGGCGACGTCCTGCCCGCTGTCGAGCTCGGGCCAGTTGAGGTAGGCACCGGAGCCCAGGAAGTACCAGGGCAGCACGAGGTAGCCGACCGCCACCACCACCACGAGGTACACGTACTGACCGCGCGACCAGCGCCGGCCGGTCGCGACGGGGAACCGCACCGCGCCTGCCCCGTCGTCGTCGCGGAACCAGAACCGCGACGCCGCCCAGGGCACCAGCACCGCGAGGGACAGCACGACCGCGAACCGGGCGATGCCGGCGTCGGACAGGTCGGCCTCGAGGGAGATCGTCGAGATGATGCCGAGCGCGACGGCGATCAGCGCGAGGTCGCGCCCGAGGCGCCGGTCGACGAGCAGGCCGAGCGCGACGCCGGCCACGAGCGGCACGTAGGCGAGGGGCCGTACGTGCACCGCGAACAGCAGCACGGCCGACGCGGACACGAGCGAGGCGGCCAGGATCCGCGGCAGCGCGGCGGGGGCACGGCGGGTGACGTCCATCGTCCGGCGAGGATATCCGGGCGCCTGCGTGGAAGAATCCGGGGCATGGTCGCGGGTCGCGGAGCGCAGAGCCGTGACGGGGGTGCGCGCCTGTGACGTCCCGATCCTCCGGCCCGACGGCGCCGTCCCAGGACGCCCCGACCGCCGGCGCGGTGCAGGCGCTGGTCGCCGCCGGGCTCGCCCGGCCGGTCGCCGACGAGTCGTTCGACCGCTTCGCCCGGCTGGTGCAGCGCCAGCTCGGCGTCCCCACCGCCCTCGTGACGCTCGTGCTCCCGGACTCCCAGGTGTACCCCGGCGCGCTCGGGCTGCCGGACCCGTTCCAGGCCACCCGGCGCACCACCCTGAGCGAGCCGCTGTGCGGCGAGACCATCCGCTCCGGCGCGCCCCTCGTCGTCGAGGACCTGCGCGCCGACCCGCGCTTCGCGAGCCGGGAGACGGTCACCGAGCTCGGCATGGGGTCGTACGCGGGTTTCCCGATCTTCGACCGGCACGGCACCGCCGTCGGCACGGTGTGCGCGCTGGACACCGAGGCGCACGCGTGGAGCGCGACCGACCTCGCCACCCTGGCCGACCTGGCCGCGGCCTGCACCGCCGAGCTGCGGCTGCGGCTCGAGCGGCAGCGCGCGCACCGCATCCAGCAGGTGGCGGTGCACGCCACGCGCCGCACCCGCATGCTGCTCGACCTCACGGACCGGTTCGCCGCCGCGACCACCCTCGACGAGATCGTGGACGCGCTGCGCGCCTCGGGCCCGGGGCTCGGCACCGTGTGGGCCGCGCTGGCGCTCGCGGAACCCGGCGGGGCCGGCCTCACGCTCGTGGAGCGCGACGGCGCCTACCCCTACCTGCCGCGGCACTGGCGCTTCGACGACCCCGCGGTGGCGTCCGTCGCGCGCGCCCGCCGGGCCGCGTTCTACCGGGACGGCGCGGCCGCGCTGCGCGCCCAGCCGACGTGGGAGCCGTGGATCGACCCGTCCCTCGGCGGGCTCGCGCTGGTCCCGATGGTGGTGGACGACCGGCTGCTCGGCGTCGTCGTCCTGCTGTGGCGCGGCCCGCACGAGCACGACGACGAGAGCCGCCGCACGGCCGCCACGCTCGCGTCGTGCGTGGCGCAGGCCCTGGTGCGCATCCGGGTGCTGGAGGACCGGCACCGCGTGGCCACCACGCTGCAGGCCGCGATGCTCACCGACCTGCCCCGCGTGCCGTACCTGGAGCTGGCCTCGACGTACGCGTCCGCGACCCGCACGGACAAGGTGGGCGGGGACTGGTACGACGCCGTCGAGCTCGACCCGCGCTCCACGGTGCTGATGATCGGCGACGTCACCGGGCACGACATGCAGGCCGCCGCCCGCATGGGTCAGCTGCGCGCCATGCTGCGCACCCTCGCGTGGTGCCAGGACGCCCCGCCGGCACGGCTGCTGCGCGAGCTGGACCGCGCCAACCGCGGCCTCGCGCTGACCGCCAGCGGCACCGCCGTCGTCGCGCGCCTGGACCGCACGGGCCGCGGCGAGCCCGGCAGCGGCGACGACCGGTGCCGGCTGTGGTGGGCCAGCGCCGGGCACCCGCGGCCGGTGGTGCTGCGCGCCGACGGGAGCGTGCACGAGCTCGACGGCCGTCCCGACCTCATGCTGGGCGTCGACCCGTCGGTCTCCCGCCGGGACCACGCGGCCGAGCTCGGCCCCGGCGACACCCTGCTGCTGTACACGGACGGGCTGGTGGAGTCGCGCAACACGACGTTCGCCGCCCGCGCCGAGGAGCTGCGCGGCGTGCTGGCGGACCTGCACGGCGGCCCGACGGCGGAGCTGCCGCAGCGGCTCGTCGACCGGATGGTGCGCGGGCAGCAGCGCGACGACGTGGCCGTGCTCGCCGCCCGGGTGCGCTGACCGCCGAGGTCGTCGGCATCCCGGAGCTACCTCGCGGGAGCCCGAGCTACCTCGCGGGATCCGGAGCTACCTCGGTGGGCGCGGCGGGTCCGCCACAGCGGCCAGGCGGCCGCGCCCGCCACGACGAGCACGACGACGCCGAGCAGGGCCCAGGGCACGGCCCAGCCCGCGGCGGTGGCCGTCGCCGTGGTCGCCCCGCCCCCGCCGACGCCGACGACGAGCCCGTCCGCGCGCACGTCCGCCGCGACCCGGAACGTCGGGCGCACTCCGAGGACCTGCACGGTCCGCCGCACGACGGCGCCCGGCAGCAGCTCCTCGGCCGGCTCGCCGCCGGCGCCCGCGCTCGCGCCGGGCCCGGTGAGGCGCACGCTCTCGGTGGGCACCAGGCGCGCGTTGCCGGTGTTGGTCAGCGTGTAGGTGACGGTCGCGCGCGACGCGCCCACCGGGTTGGCGGTGGGGTGGACGACGACGCCGACGTCGGACACCGCGAGCCCCGGCGCGAGCGCGCCGCCGACGCGGGCGTGCACGCGCAGGGCGAGGCGCCGGTCCACGCTGAGCGCGCCGTCGCCGACCTGCTGGCGCAGCGAGGTGACGACGCCGCCCGCGTGGTCGCCCGGCGTCGCGTCGTCGGGCACGCTGAGGCTGAACGGCACCTCGGCCGCGTCCCCCGGCTCGATCGTCACGGTGCCGTCGCCGCCGTCGCCGCCGTCGCCGCCTGCGTCGAGCGTGAGCCACGCCCCGAGACCGGTCGGCTCCTGGTCGGCGGGCAGCAGGTCGAGGTGCCCGCTCGGCGTCGTGACGGCGTCCGTCCCGTAGACGGACAGCTCGAGCGGCGCGGCCGAGCGGTTGGTGACGACCAGGACGTCGCGGACCCGCTCCCCCGGCTCGACGTCGTAGGCGAAGTTGGCGCGCCCGGCGCCCAGCGTCCCGTCCTTCGGGGCGAGGGACCAGGTCAGGTCGTCGGACGCGGCGTGCGCCGTCGCCGGGGCGGGCAGGACGACGGCGACCGCGGCGGTGGCGAGGACGGCCGCCGCCGCGGCGCGCACCCGGGACGGGGCGCGCCGCGACGACGGGCGGTGGTGCGTGCTCACGGGAGGGTCAGCCCACCGCGGTGAGGGTCAGCACGCCGGTGTAGTCGCCGGCCGGCGTGGACAGCGGGATGCTCAGGTCGAGCCCGGCGTCCACCGCGACCGAGCCGGCCGCGTGCCCCTCGGGCGCGGAGACGAGCGTCGCCCCGCCCTTGAGCCCGGAGCCGGAGCCCGCCACGACCGCGGTGCCCGCGACGGCACCGCCGGTGTTGGCGCCGAGCGCCGGCGTCCAGCCGAGGGCGGAGCCGCTGAACGACCGGCTGCCGGCGAAGAAGTCCGTCACCGTGCCGGTGACGCTCCACGCCGGGCTGCCGGCGCGCGTGTCGGTGACGGTGACGCGGCGCAGGTCGCCGGTCGCGGTGAACGCCGCGTCACCCTGCGTCGCGGTGCCGAGGTTCACGGCGCCGCCCGACGCGACGGTCCAGGTGAACTCGCCCGGCTCCGGCTCGACCGGGCCGCCGCCGTCGCTCTCGGGCACGGTGACCTCGACGTCGACGTTCTCGCCGTCGCCGCCCGCGGGCGTGAACGCGACGGGCACGGCGAGCTCCTGCGCGGCGTTGGCGGCCGCGCCGCCCGCGGCGTAGGTGTACACGCCGTAGACGCCGTCCACGGAGTCGTCGGTCTTCACGTCGAGGTCGGCGCTGAACGTGCCGTCCTCCTTCAGCAGCACGAGCTGCTCCGCGACGCTCGGGTTGGAGGCCTTGAGCTGCGAGTACGACGGCTCCGGCAGCGCCCACTTCTGGCTGACGACCTTGCGGGCCGACGACGCGACGCCGTCCGACGGGCGCCAGTCCTGCGCGAACTTCCCGAAGACCACGTACACGCCGGTCGGCTGGCCGGTGGTGATCGGCGGGCGGGTGGCCGTGTTCGCGGCCGGGTCGAAGCCGCTGCCGGTCACGGTGAGCGTGCCGGTCGCGGCGGGGTCGAAGCCCGCGCTCTTCGAGAGCGACACCGACGGGTTCCACGTCTGGGCGGGGGCGGCGAGGTCGGCCGTGACCGTGAGGTCGTCGAGCTCGGCGCCGGCCTGGAGGAAGTCCTGCAGCGCGGACGCGCCGGCCGCGGTGAGCGTCACGCCGTCGGCGGTGACGGAGACCTGGTCGCCCGACACGTCCACGGTCGTGGTCGCGACGTCGCCGAGGACGACGTCGTCGCCGCCGTAGGTGCCCTGCTCGTACCCGAGGTTGTTCTCCGGGATCTCGACGCTCAGGTCGCCCACGACCTTCCCGACCCCGCCGGCGACCTCGATGCCGACGTTCTCGACCGTGACCGTGAACGCGTGCGACGGGAAGTGGAACACCGCCCCGCCGGACGTGGTGACCGCGAGGTCGTCGGCGTCGGTGACGCTGCCGCCGGTGACGGGCAGCAGGTAGGGCAGGGTCTCGTTCGGCGGCGTCGTGTCGACGGTGGCGGCGGGCGTGCCGTCGACGTCGAACGTGGCCGGGTCGACCAGGGTGATGCGCTCGCCCACCGGCACCGCGCCGACGGGCGGCAGCGCGGCGGTCTGGAGGCCGACGTAGCGGCGGAAGCTCTCGCGGAAGCCCCACGAGGCGCTGCCGCTGTCCGCGACGACGTCCCGCGGCGCGGCGGCCTGGGCGGCGGGTGCCGCGACGAGCGCGGCCCCGAGGCCCACGGCGAGCGCCCCGGCGCCCGCGACCAGCCGGCCGTACCCGGCCGGACCGAAGGTCTTCGACATGTCAGTTGTCCGTTCGTTCGTGAAGGGAGAGGAGATGGGGTGGGGCGGGGGTCTGGGCGGCCGCTGGGCGTCCTGCCAGCTAGGGCCGGAAGGGCAGCACGAGCCAGCGCCGGCGGAAGCCGACGACGGCCCCCGAGGCGGCGAGCAGCAGCCCGGTCGTGGCGACGGCGAGGCGGTCGGTGCCGGCGCCGTCGGCGGTGCGGAGGAGGTCGGGCACGAGCGGGGTCGCGCCGCCGCCGAGCGTCGCCGCCTGCACGGCGGGGAACGCGGTGAGCGGGGCGGCGGCGAGCGTCGCCGCACCGGGCGAGCGGGGAGTCGCGAGGCCGGCGGCTCCGAGCCCGCCGCCGGGTCCGCCGCGCGTGGCGGCCCCCGGCCCGGCCGCGCCGCCGGTCGTCCCGGCGGCGTCGGCCGTCCCGGACGTGCCGCCGCCCGGCTGGTCGGCGCCGCCGGGCGTGTTCGCACCGCCGCCCGTGCCGACGCCGCTCACCGGCGGCGTGCTGCCGATGCTCTGCGCGGCGTCGAAGCTCACGCCGACGACGGCGGGCGGCTTCGCGGCGTCCCGGTGCCCGGAGGAGTACCAGTAGGAGGCCTGCCCGGTGCGCTGCTGGAAGTCGACGAGGTTCTGCGGGAACGACCCCCAGCACGACCCGGCCGGGTCCTGGCGCACCTGCGGGGCGCTGTCGCCGGCGTCGACCCGCACGCCGCAGTAGGCGGGCTGGAGGAAGCCGCCCTTGCTGCCCGTGAGCTTCTCGCCGTCGAAGGTCGCGAGCGTCACCCGCGTCGCGGGCAGCCTGCCCCACCGGGTGACGTCCTCGCGGTCGGCGGCGTACCCGCCGGCGGTCGCGGTGAGCGTGCCGTCGCCGTCCGCGTCGAGCCGCAGCACGGGGTCGCCGGCCCACCAGTACGTCATGCCGCCGTAGAACACGACCGTGAACGAGCCGGTCCAGCGGATCTCCACGGAACCGTCGGCATCCCGCGTGCCGCGACCGCCGGTCATCACCACCTCGGCGCCGGACGTCGTGGAGAGCGTGACCTTCTCGCCGGTCGGGCCGGTGCACCGGGTGCCGAACGTGGCCTGCCGCTGGGTCGCGGCGGCGCCCGTGCCGACCGTGCGCAGCACGCGCACGTTCCCGGCCCGCCCGTGGTAGAGCCCGGCGTCGCCGTCGTCCCAGACCCGGCTGCCGCCGGTGTCCCCGTCCGTGCCCGGCGTGCCGGCCATGAGGAAGTTGCAGCCCACGTAGTTGCCGGAGCCCGCCTCGGTGTTCACGGCCCACCGCAGCTCGGCGTCGGTCAGGGTCGCGGCGCCGCCGTCGCCGTCCCCCGCGCCGTCCCGCGGGGGCACGGTGACGGTGAGCGGGATGACGTCGTCCGGGTCGTCCGCCGCGAGCGCCGGGGCGGCGGGGAGGGCGAGGAGCGCGAGCACCGCCGCGGCGGCGAGGGCCGCGCGGGCGCGGAGCGCGCTCACGGCTCCACCTCCGTGGCCGGGTCGGTCGGCGTGTCGTCGGCACCCGGGGCCGCCGCGGCGCGGGCCGCACGGCGCCGGCGCGCGGCGGTGACCGCGGACGTCACGACGAGCAGCAGGAGCAGCAGGGCGGCGGCGCCCACCGCGAGCTCCGCGGGGCTGTAGGCCAGGCCGAGCGGCCCGGCGCCGGCCGCACCGCCGTCCGCGCTCGCGGCCGCGACCAGGGCGTCGGCGGCCTCGGCGTCGGCGGGGTCGCGCGTGACGATCACCTCGACCTCCGGCTCCCGCCCGGACGACGCGCCGGTCAGCCGGAGCACGTGGGTGCCGAGCCGCAGGTCGGACGGCAGCTCGAGCAGGCCCGCCACCTCGCCGTGGTTGCCCGCGCCGAGGGGGCCGACGGCGAGCAGCCCGTCGTCGAGGGTCGCGACCACCTGCTCCCCCGGCTCGAAGCCCTGACCGGCGAAGCTGAGCACGCGGCCTGCGACGGCCGTCGCCCTGTCGACGCCCACGGTGGCCTTGCCGGGCAGCTCGGCGGTCGCGCCCTCACCCAGGGCGCCGGAGCCCGCCGTGTCGTCGCCCGCTCCCGCGTCGCCCGCGTCACCCGTGGCCCCGGGGGCGGCCTCGGCCGCGGCGCCGTCCCCGCCGCCGGAGCCGCCGGACGTCCCGCCGCCCGAGCCGCCGCCCGTCCCGGCGTCGTCGGTGCCGGTGCCCGCGGCGGCGGCGCCGTCGAACGACACGGGCGTGAACGACTCGTTGGCGGCGTTCGCGACCCCGTGCGCCCCGATGGTGATGACGCCGCACCGCACCTGGGTGCAGTCCACGTCCACGGCGCTGCCGGAGCGGTCGACGGTGCTGAAGCGCGCCCCGGGCACGACGAGCCTCGCGGACCAGGTGCCGTCGGCCGCGATGGTGCCGCCGTTCGCCTCGGCCGCGGTGCTCGACCCGGGGAACGCCACGAACCGCTGGTAGCCCGCGTTGTCTGCGGCCTCCGAGTCGGGCACGTACCGCAACGTCTCGCCGGTCGCCCCGCCGGCGCTGGGCCGCCACGACCCGCCGGACGGGTCGGACACCCAGCCGAACAGCACGTAGACGCCGCCGAAGGCGTTCTTCACCGACTGGAACCCGCTGCCGCGCAGCGTCAGCGTCGTGGGGCCGTCGGCGGCCGCGCGCGCGGCGCCGTCCAGGCCCGCGACGGACACGCGCGCCGCGGCCTGCGCCGCCGGGGCGGTCGCGACGAGCGTGCCGACGCCGAGCGCCGTGCCGAGCAGCGCGGCGAGCAGCAGCGCGAGGGTCGTCGTGGTGCGGCCGGCCGGGCGGCCTGCGGGACGGGTCGGGTTCATGCGGGGTCCTCGGCGAGCGTGGGGAGCGTCGGGTCGTGCTCGGGTGCGGCGCCGTGCCGGGGCAGCACGAGCAGAGCCCCGGTCACGGGGTGGGGCAGCACGTCGACGGGGTGGTCGTAGACGTCGGTGAGCAGGGCCGTGGTGAGCACGTCGGCGGGTGCGCCGTGCGCGGCGACACGGCCGCCCGCGAGCACCAGCACGCGGTCGGCCCACGCGGCGGCGAGCGCCAGGTCGTGCAGCACGACGACGACCGCGCCGCCGGCCCGGGCATGCTCGCGGGCCCGGGCGAGCACGCGCTCCTGGTGCCGGACGTCGAGGGCGGCGGTGGGCTCGTCGAGCAGCAGCAGCCGCGGCTCCTGGGCGAGCACGCGGGCGTACGACGCGCGCGACTTCTCGCCCCCGGACAGCGTCGGGTAGCGGCGCGCCGCGAGGTGCGTGACGTCGGCGTCGTCGAGGGCGTCCGCCACGACGAGGTCGTCGCGGTCCTCCGCGTCGGTGCCGCGCCAGGATGCGCGGCCCATGCGCACGACGTCGACGACGCGGAACGGGAAGCTGACCTGGTTCTCCTGCAGCAGCACGCCGCGGTGGCGGGCGAGCTCCGCCGGGCGCACGGCCGCCACCGGGGCGCCGTCGAGCGTCACGGCGCCCTCGTCGGGCCGCCGGTCCCCGGCGAGCACGGACAGCAGCGTCGACTTGCCCGCGCCGTTCGGGCCGACGACGACGAGCACCTCGCCGACGGGCACGTCCACCTCGACGGCGTCGAGCAGCGTCGCCCCCTCGACGCGCACCGTGGCGGCGCGGACCTGGAGCAGCGCGCCGGTGCCGTGCCCCGTCATGCCCAGCCCCCCGCCTGGCGGCGCGTGCGCCGCACGAGCCAGAGGAAGAAGGGCCCGCCGACGAGCGCGGTGAGCATGCCGATCGGCAGGTCCGCGTAGGGCACGGCGGTGCGGGCGACGAGGTCCGCGGCGAGCAGCAGCACCGCGCCGCCCAGCGCGCTGGCGGGCACGAGGACGCGGTGCCCGGGGCCGACCGCCATGCGCACCAGGTGCGGCACGACCAGCCCGACGAACGAGATGATCCCGCAGAACGCGACGGCGGCGGCGGTGAGCAGCGCGACCACGACGACGGCGACGACGCGCAGCCGCTCGACGTCGACCCCGAGGTGCCGGGCCGAGCGCTCGCCGAGGGCGAGCAGGTCGAGCCGGCGCGCCATCGCGCCCGCGGCGACGAGCCCGACGACCACCAGCGGCGCGACGATCGCGACGTACGCCCAGCGGGTGCCGTTGAGGGACCCGAGCTGCCAGAAGATGATCTGCTCGCGCTCCTGGGTGTCGCCCAGGAAGGTGAACAGGGCCAGCACCGCCCCGCACACGGCGTTGATCGCCACGCCCGTGAGGACCAGCGTCACGACCTCCGTGCGCCCGCCGGACCGGGCGAGCGCGTAGACCGCGAAGGTCGCGACGAGGCCGCCGAGGAACGCCGCGCCGGCCGTGGTCCACGGCCCGGCGACGCTCACGCCGAGCACGATGGTCGCCGACGCCGCGACGGCCGCGCCGGACGAGACGCCGACGACGCCGGGCTCGGCGAGCGGGTTGCCGAACACGCCCTGCATGAGCGCGCCCGCGGCGGCGAGGGCCGCGCCCACCAGGATCGCCATGACCACGCGCGGGAAGCGGATGGTCCACAGGGCGGCGTACCCGTTCGGGTGCGACGGCTCCGGCCCGAGGTCGAGCCCCAGGCCCCGCGCGAGGCCGCCCAGCACCTCGGCCGGCGGGATGTGCAGGTGCCCCGAGCCCGCCGCGACGACGGCGAGCGCCAGCAGCGCCGCCGTCAGGCCGCCGAAGAGCCAGGCCACGCGGGCGGGGACCGCCGGGGGCAGCGGCGACGGGTCGGCGTCGGGGACGGCCGCGCGCGTGGCGCGCGGTGCGGTGGCGGTCACCCCTCGCTCCCGGAGGACGAGCTCCCGGACGGTAGGCTCCCGGGGGCGTACAGCGCGCGGGCGAGCGCGTCGAGCACGGCGGCCGTCTCCGGGCCGAAGGCGAGGATCTGCGAGTCGTCCATGGCGACGATGCGGCGGTTCTCCCCCGCGGGCGTCTGCGCGAGGGCGGGCAGACGCTCCAGCAGCCCGTCGACCCCGCCTGCGGACTCGAGGCCCTTGGACATCATGAGGAGCACGTCGGGCTGCGCGGCGACGATGCCCTCGTCGTTGACGGGCCGCATGCCCTCCCAGCCGATCTCGGACGCGACGTCGACGGCGCCGACCGACTCGACCAGCGAGTCCGCGCCGGAGCCCTCGCCGAACAGGTAGTAGACGCCGGCCTGGCCGCGCACGTAGAGGAAGGCGACGCGCAACCGGTCGGACTTCTCCTGCGGCGCGAGCTCCGCGACCTGCGCGACGACGTCGTCGACCTCGGCCTGGGTGCGCTCGGCCAGCTCGGCCCCCTCGCCGGGGACCCCGAGCGCCTCCGCCACCGACCGCACGAGGTCGCCCGACGTCTCCACGCTGCGGTGCGGGTCGAGCACGACGACGGGGATGCCGGCGTCGCGCATCTGCATCAGCACGTCCCACGGCCCGAGGGTCGTGTCGGTGAGGATCACGGTGGGCGCCAGCTCCAGGACCGCCTCGCCGGTCAGCTCGTGGCCGTTGGCCGTGACGAGCGGGAGGTCGGCGATCTCGGGGAAGGTCGAGGAGGTGTCACGCCCCACGACCCGGTCGCCCAGGCCCAGCTCGAAGACGGTGCGCGACAGCGTGCCGTACAGGTCGAGCGCCAGGATCCGGCTCGTGTCGGTGACGGTGACCTCGGTCCCCTGGGCGTCGGTGACGGTCACCGGGAGCTGCGGCTGCGGGTCGTCCGCGACGGGGGCGACGGGCGTCTCGGCGGTGCGCGCGACGGTCTCCCCGGTCCACTCCCGAGGGTCGTCGAGCACGTCCAGCTCGGTCAGCGGCGTCGTGTCCACGGCGGCCGCGCCCTGCTCGACGACGCCGCCCGGGGCGAGCGCGGTGCAGCCGGTGAGGACCAGCGCGACCAGCGGCGCGACCAGCAGCGCGAGCGGGGCGGCGAGGGCACGGCGGGCGCGCCGGACCGGGCGGGAGGACATGCGGGTTCTCTCCTTGGTGGGACGGCCGCCGGGACGGGGCCGGGCCGGACGCGACCTCGCGCCGGAGTCCTGCTGAGGCATGCCTAACTTAGGCGAGGCTGACCTTAGTTGTCACGCCTGGGACAGACGTCGGCCCGGGTGATCCGCGTCACCCGGGCCGGGGGCGGTCAGGGACGGGTCAGGCGTGCGCGACGCCCAGCTCGACGAACATCGCACGGTTGAGCCGGAACGCCTCCTGCGCCTCGGAGACGGCGAGGTCCACCTCGGTGTCGTCGAGCTCGAGCCCGTCGAGGCGCTCGCGGTACAGGTCCTTGAACGGCTTGGCCTTGCGGATCTCGGGGAAGTCGTAGAACTCCAGGCCCGCGGCGCCCATGCCGTAGTGCCGCTGCATCATCCGCTGGATGACCTGGCCGCCCGAGAGGTCGCCGAGGTAGCGCGTGTAGGCGTGCGCCGCGTAGCAGGCGACGTCGCCCCCGACCGCGTGCAGCCGCGCGACGTAGCGCTCGGTCGCGGGCAGCACGCGCACGACGTCGCGCCACCCGGCGCCGTACAGGTGCGCGAGGTCGCGCTCGATGGCGGGCACGCGGGTGAGCTCGTCGAAGACCAGGGCGCGGCCGCGCTCGTCCGCCCGCATCCGCTCGCTCGCCTGCTCCAGGGCCGTGTAGACGGCGAGCTGCTGCGCGGCGAGGTCGGCGTACGCGGCGACGTCGAGCCGCCCCGAGAGGAGCCGCTCGACGAACCCCTCGGACTCCGCCTGCGAGTGCTCGGCACGCGTCCCCTCGCGCAGCCGGGTCGAGAGCGGGGCGATCTCCGCGAGCACCGTCATGGGACCTCCAGGGTCGTGGTCGGCCGGCGTCCGGCACCTGAGGTCATGACGGGTTGTCACGACCTGGCGTCACCATAACAGTCGGAGTAAGGGTTGCCTACCCTGATCTTGCGCCGCGGGCGTGCGGGCTGTCGGTGCCACCCGGCAGGCTGGGCCGATGACGACGAGCGAGCTCCCCCCGGACGCCAAGGCCGTGCTGCACCGCTACCTGCGCGAGGCGCGTCAGGCGCTCGTGTGGAAGGTGGAGGGACTGTCGGAACGGGAGGCGCGGATGCCCCGCACCCCCACCGGCACCAACCTCCTCGGGCTGGTCAAGCACGCGGCCACGGTGGAGATCGGCTACTTCGGAGACGTCTTCGGCCGTCCGTGGCCGCGGCCCGAGGACGCGCCGTGGCTGGCCGCGGCCGACTCCCCCGACGCGGACGCGGAGGCCCTCCAGGCGGAGTTCTTCGCCACCGCCGACGAGCCGGCCGACCGGATCCTCGGCCTGTACCGGCAGGTGTGGGACTTCGCCGACGCCACCATCGACGCCCTGCCGCTGGACGCTCCCGGGCGCGTCTGGTGGTGGCGCGAGGGGAACCGCGACGTCACGCTGCACCAGATCCTCGTGCACGTGTCCACGGAGCTGAGCCGGCACGCCGGGCACGCCGACATCCTGCGGGAGGAGGCCGACGGCGCCGTCGGGATGCGGGCCGACAACGACAACCTCGCCGACGGGTTCGACTACACCGCGTTCACCACCCGGCTGCGCGGCATCGCCGAGCGGTTCCCCGAGGAGGCACGATGACCGACCACGACGTCCCGACGATCCGACAGGTCGTGCTCGACACCACCGACGCGCGGCGGCTCGCGGAGTTCTACCGCGAGCTGTTCGGCCTCGCGTACCGGGCCGGCGACGAGGCGCCGCCGCCCGGCGCGCCCGACCCGCGCGGCGAGGACTGGCTCGTGCTGCGCCACCCCGGCGGCGTCCCCCTCGCGTTCCAGCAGGTGCCGTCGCTGCCGCCGAGCACGTGGCCCGAGGACGGCGTGCCGCAGCAGCTGCACCTCGACGCGACCGTGCCCGACGTCGCCGCGCTGGACCGCCAGCACGAGCGCGCCCTCGCGCTCGGCGCGCGGCTGCTGCACGACCGGTCCGACGACCCGGAGGAGCCGCTGCGGGTCTACGCCGATCCCTCCGGGCACCCGTTCTGCCTGTTCGTGGGCTGACGGCACCTCGCCGCTCACGGGGGACAATGGGCCGGTGCAGTGCCCTCACTTCGACGCCGGCCGCTGCCACTCGTGCACCCTTCTTGCGACGCCGTACCCCACGCAGGTGGACGAGAAGGTGGCGCACGTGCGGGCGCTGCTCGCCGACGACCGCGTCGACTGGCTCCCCGCCGTCACGGGCCCGGAGTCCGGGTTCCGCAACAAGGCGAAGATGGTGGTCAGCGGCACGGTCGAGGAGCCGGTGCTCGGCATCCTCGGGTCGGCGGCGGGTCCGTTCGCCGGGCAGGGCATCGACCTCACCGACTGCGGCCTGTACCCGCCCGCGCTGCAGGAGTCGTTCCCCGTCCTGGCCGCGCTGATCACGCGGGCGCGGCTGCAGCCCTACGACGCGACGTCGCCGTCGCGCGGGGCACGCCGCCGCGAGACCCCGCGCGAGTCCGCGTGGCGGGGCGAGCTCAAGCACGTGCTCGTGACCCTCTCCCCGGACGGCGAGCTCATGGTGCGGTTCGTGCTGCGCAGCCAGGAGCCCGTCGCGCGCCTCCGCAAGCACCTGCCCTGGCTGCTCGAGGAGCTGCCCCAGGTCGCCGTGGTGAGCGTCAACGTGCAGCCCGCGCACGCCGCCGTCCTCGAGGGCGACCTGGAGGTCGTGCTCACCGAGCGGCAGGCGCTGCCGATGCGCGTCGGCGCCGACGGCATCACCCTGCACCTGCGCCCGCAGAGCTTCTTCCAGACCAACACCGCGGTCGCCGCCGCCCTGTACGCGCAGGCCCGGGCGTGGGTGGACGAGGTGGCGCCCGCGTCCCTGTGGGACCTGTACTGCGGCGTCGGCGGCTTCGCGCTGCACTGCGCCGCCCCCGGGCGGGCCGTCACCGGCATCGAGATCTCCGCGGAGGCCGTCGCGAGCGCGGGCGCGACCCGCGACGGGCTCGCCGCGCTGCCCGCGGACGCCGTCGTCGCCGGGCGCGACGCCGCGTGGTGGGCCGACGCCGTGGCCGACGTCCGCTTCGCCGCCGGCGACGCCACCGAGTCCGTGCTCGGGTCCGTGCTCGGGTCCCCGCGCGACGGCGCCGCCCCCGAGCTGGTGGTCGTCAACCCGCCGCGGCGCGGCATCGGCGCCGACCTGTCCCGCCGGCTCGAGGAGTCCGCCGTCGGGCACGTGCTCTACTCCAGCTGCAACGCCGTGACCCTCGCCGAGGACCTCGCGCGCATGCCGTCCCTGCGGCCGACCCGCGCCCGCCTGCTCGACATGTTCCCGCAGACCAGCCACTACGAGGTGCTGGTGCTGCTCGAACGGACGACCCTCACCGCCTGAGCCCAGGGGTTTCCTGAACACGCGCTGAGGCCTACGCTCGCGCCAACCGCACCCCGCAGCGTCGCGTGGTGCGTCGTGGGCCCCTACCCGGGCCCCGCCGAGTCACCCATCTGGAGGTCGACCGTGAGAGTTCGCAAGTTCCCCGCGGTCGTCGCGACCACAGCCCTCGCCGGGCTCGTCCTCGCGGCGTCCCTCACCCCCACCGCGACGGCGGCACCCGCCGTCGCCACCGGCCGGCACGGCACCCACGTGCCGGGCCCCGACCTGTCGAAGAAGGTCACCGGCGAGCGCGTCTTCCGTCACCTCGAGGCGTTCCAGGAGATCGCGGACGACAACGACGGCAACCGTGCCGCCGGCAGCCCCGGCTACGAGGCGTCCGCGCGGTACGTCGAGAAGACCCTGCGCAAGGCCGGGTACCAGCCCGAGCGGCAGTACTTCGAGTTCGACACCTTCGACGTGCTCGACCTGTCCGTCACCGTGCCCGGCGTCGACCTCACCCCGGTCGCGATGACGTACTCGACGTCCACGCCCGACGACGGCGTCACCGCGGCCGCGGTGCGGCCCGCGATCGCGGACGGCTGCCCCGCCAGCGACGACCCCGAGGCGCCCCACGACGACTCGTGGGCCGGCGTCGACGCGACGGGCAAGATCGCCGTCGTCCAGCGCGGGTCGTGCACCTTCGGTGCGAAGGCGCTCGCCGCCGGCGAGGCCGGCGCCGCCGGGCTCATCATCTACAACAACACCGACGGCGCCCTCAACGGGACGCTGGGCGAGACGAACGACGGCTACGCCCCCACGGTCGGTGTCACCCAGGCGGAGGGCGCGGCCATCGTCGCGGCCCTGGAGGCCGACCCCGCGCTGCAGGTCTCGTTCGACCTGCAGGCCGAGAGCGGCACCGACGAGACGTTCAACGTCATCGCCGAGACGAAGCGCGGCCGGCACGACAACGTCGTGATGCTGGGCGCCCACCTCGACGGCGTGCCGGAGGGCCCGGGCATCAACGACAACGGCACCGGCTCCGCGGCGATCCTGGAGACCGCCGTCCAGCTCAACAAGAAGAGCGCCAAGCTCAACAACGCCGTGCGGTTCGCGTGGTGGGGCGCCGAGGAGCTGGGGCTCGTGGGCTCCGCGCACTACGTGGACGACCTCGTGACGAACGACCCCGAGGCCCTCGACGACATCGCGACCTACCTCAACTTCGACATGGTCGGCTCGCCGAACTACACGATCGGTGTGTACGACGCGAACGAGTCGACGTTCCCCGCCCCCGTCACGGTGCCCGAGGGCTCCGTCGCGACCGAGGCCGTCTTCACGGACTACTTCGACGGCATCGACCAGGCGTGGGTGGACTCGGAGTTCTCCGGCCGCTCCGACTACGACGCGTTCATCAGCAACGGCATCCCGGCCTCCGGCCTGTTCACCGGCGCGGACGCGATCAAGACGGAGGAGGAGGCCGCCATCTTCGGCGGCGTCGCCGGCGAGGCCCTCGACCAGAACTACCACTCCGCGGGCGACGACCTGTCGAACGTGAACCTCGAGGCGCTGGACATCATGTCCCGCGCGATCGGGCACGCCGCGCAGCAGCTGGCGTGGAGCACCGAGGCCGTCAACGGCGTCGAGCCCGGTCGGCCGGGTCACGGGCACGGCAACGGCCACGGCAACGGGCACGGGAACGGCCACGGCCACGGCCACGGTCACGGGAACGGCGGCGGTCACCACCGCGGGGCGCACGGCTTCGCCACGCGCTGACCTCGCTGAACAGCGCTGAGCAGCGCTGAGCAGCGCTGAACCACGGTCGAGCCTGTCGGGACCCCGGTCCCGGCAGGCTCGACCGCTGTCCCGGGGGCGGCTCAGCCTGCGGAAGGGCTGGGGGACGGCGTCGCGCTGGGCGCCGCCGCGTCGTCGTCGGCGTCGTCGGCGCCGTCGGAGATCCGCTCGAGCGACACCACGGGGTCGACGTCCTCCGGGGCCTCGACGTCGATCTCGATCGTGTACGACCGCGGCTCGCCCCATCGACGCTGAGGAACTCCGACCTCGTCCCCGCGGAGCACCATGACGTGATCGTCGTCGGCACGCACGTCGACGACGGTCGCCGACGACGGCGCGACGACGCGGTACCAGCGTTGCCCGTGCCAGCTCGCCCTGACCGACCTGGTCACGGTGGTGACCACGAGCTCGGGGTCGGGCTCCTCCGGGATCGTCGGTTCCTCCGACGGCGACGACGTCGGGGTCGGGGTGGGCGACGGGCTGGGCGAGGGGGGCGGCGGGCCGGAGGAGCCGGGCGGTGTCGGGGACGACGTCGGCCTGGTCTCCGGGTCGCCGGGCAGCGGCGACGACGGCGTCGTGCCGGGCTGCGTGACCGGCGGCGGGGTGGTCGGAGCGGTGCCGGGCGCCGTCGGGTTCGACGTCGGGTCGTCGGTCGCGGGCGGCGCCGGGGCGTCCTCGGACGGCGTCGGCTCGGCCGGGGTGGTCGCGCTCGGCTCGGGCTCAGGAGGAGCGTCGGGTGACGCCGCGTCGCCGGGGGCGGGCGCCGGGGCCACCGCCGACGACGTCGGGCCGGGCGCGGGCGGCGCGGCGACGGGCCCCCCGCCCCCACCGCTCACGGCCACCGCGACGGCCGCGACCGCGACCCCCGCCACCGTGCCCGCACCGATCATCCCGGCCTTGCCGAGCTGGCCCAGCCGCAGCCAGAGCGTCCGGACCCACTCCCACGCCGCGAGCAGCGCGGCCCCGACCGGCCCGGACCACGCGATCGCGCCCAGGCCCGTCGTGCCGGCGCCGAGCGCGCCGACGACCACGGGCGCGGCGGCGCCGGCGGCCATGCCCCCGAGCAGCAGCGGGCCGGCGTCGCGCACGGCCCAGCCGGCCTCGCGCACGTCGATGAAGGCACGCATGCAGCCCTGGCAGCCGAAGAGGTGCGCCTCGAGCACGGTGCGGCGCCGCGGCGACAGCCGGTGGCGCACGTAGGAGTGCAGCGACTGACGGGTGTCGAGGCAGCCGGGCGGGCACGAACGGGCGTGGGCGGCGGCGAACGCGGCGCCGAGCCGCTCCTCGGCCTGCCGCAGACGGCGCAGCACCGCGCGGGCGTGCATGCCCAGCTCGGTGGCGATCGCCGGGAGCTCGCGGCCCAGGACGTGCCGGTCCCACAGCAGCCGCTGGTCGTCGTGGGGCAGCGTCGCGAGCACCGTGCGGAGCACCGCCGGGTCGGCCGTGCCGGCGGCCCCCGGAGCGTCGTCGCGCCCGTGCGCGGCGGCCGCGGCACGCATCTTCCGGATCGCGTCGTCGACCGCGCCCCGGCGCGCGGGCGCGTCGCCGTCGTGGATCGCGGTCACGCGACGCCCCCGTCCTGCCGATGCTCGTCTGCGCCCGTCGTCACGGGCCGTTCACGGCGCGCGGCACGGGCACGCCGGGGGCCATGATCGCAGCGGCCCACGGGGCAAAGGCAAATCCCGGGGCCCGGGGCGGTGTGCCGCGACGGCACCCGTCGAGACGCCGGACGGCTCCCCGGCCCGGTCCCGGACCGGCGCGGCGGGCCGCTCGCGGGGCCTGTCCACGGGCTGCTCCGTGGGCTATGACGTGGGCTATTCCGTGGGCTCGGTCGGCGGCGTCTCGCCCGGGTCCGGGTCGGTCGGGTCCGGGTCGGTCGGGTCCGGGTCGGTCGGGTCCGTCGGTTCGTCGGTCGGTGTCGCGGTGGCGGTCGGCGTGGGCGTCGACGTGGTGGCGGGCGAAGGCGTCGGTGACGACGGCGCCGGGGGCCGCGTCGACGGCGACGACGGCGTCGTCGTCGAGCCGGACGACGAGCCTGACGACGAGGTCGACGACGAGGTCGGCTCGTCGTCGCGCCCGGGCGACGACGTGGGCGACGTCGACGGGTCGGACGTCTCGGCGTCGTCCGACGACTCGGTCGGCGAGGGCTCGCCCGACGGTGTCCCTGACGGGTCCTCGGACGGCGTCGGCCCCGCGCTCGGGCCCTCGTCCCCGCGCGGCGCCGACGAGGGCGAGGCCACGGGCGACGTGGCACCGGCAGGCACCGACCCCACGGTGGTCGCCTCCGGCGACGAGCCGGGGTCGGAGGCTGCCGGCGCCGCGTCGCCGCTGCCGAGCGCGATCGCGACGGCCGCCACCGCGACGCACGCGACGGTGCCCGCGACGATCAGCCAGCTCTGCCGGCGCGCGGGGCGCGGGGCGGAGGCGGACAGGGTGCCGGACGCGGAGCCGGACCCGGTGTCGGACGCGGTGCCGGACCCGGTGTCGGACGCGGAGCCGGACCCGGTGTCGGACGCGGAGCCGGACGCGGTGCCGGTCGGCACCTCGGAGGCCGTCGCGACCGCGGGCGGGCGCCAACCGCCCGCGAGCAGCCGAGGCCCGGCGTCCCGCAGCGCCCAGGCGGGCTCACGCACGTCGACGAACGCGCGCAGGCAGGCGGCGCAGTCGAGGAGATGGTCCTCGACCCCCGTCTCCCGGCCGGCCAGGGAGCGCCCCTGGTCGAGGTCGAGCAGCGCCGGCCGCGTGCCGGCGCAGCCCGGCGGGCAGCCCTGCGTGTGCGCGGCGACGAGCGCCACGGCGAGGGCCTGCTCGGCCTGCGGCACGAGCCGGGCCGCCGCGCGAGGGTGGGTGCCGAGCGCGGCGGCGACGGCGGACGGCTCCTGCCGCTGCACGTGCGTGGCCCACAGCAGCCGCTGGTCGTCGGGCGGGAGCGTCAGGAGGGCGGTGCGCAGCACCTCGGGGTCCGCGGTCCCGGCCGCGCCGGGCGCTCCCCCACGGCCCGCGGCCGCGGCGGCCACCCGCATCCGGCGGATCGCGTCGTCGACATAGCCCGCGCGCGCCGGCGCGTCGTCACCGCCCGTCTCGGTCACGGTGCCCCCGTCTCTGGGTCTCCAGCGGCGCGCCGACGGCACGCTCGCGGGGCTCATGATGGCAGCGCGCACCAGGGTTTCGGCAAGTCCCCGTCCAGCCACGTCTCAGGGGGCGGGACGGCGGACGAGAGGCCGGCCCCGGCCGTGGCCTCCCCCGGGGAGCGGGAGGTCACGGCCGGAGCCGGAGTCGGGTGGGCGACGGTCAGGACCGCGCGGTCGCGAGCGCCTCGACGTGCCCGCGCCCGGCGAGCCCCATGAGCCGGTCCAGCGCGCGGCGGGCGTCGGCGCGGTCGTCCTCCTGGGCGGCGAGCACCAGGGAGTACAGGTCCTTCGGGTCCTGCGGCTCGGCGACGAGGTCCAGGTGCTGGAGCAGGGCGGCGGGGACGTCGTCGCGCACGAACCGCAGCGCGGCCCAGTCCTCGACGGCGAACCCGACGGAGTCGAAGACCGTCACGGTGGTGTCGTCCGCGGTGCGCCGGTCGCCCGCGTGCCGCGCGAACGCCTCGCCCGGCCCCGCGGTGGCGGGGGCGCCACGGCGCCCGTCGCGCCGCCCGGCCACGACCTCCCACAGCTCGGTGACGACGAGGTCCGGCGTCTGCTGGATCTCGCCCTCGATACGGGTCTGCGGCTCGTACTCGACGAACACCTCGGCGTCCCGCAGGATCGCGGGGTCGAGCTCGGTCTTGCCGGGGCAGTCGCCGCCGATCGCGTTGACGTGCACGCCCGGGTGGGCGAGGCGCGTGACCATGTCGTGGGTGAGCACCGTCGCGTTCGTCTTGTCCGCCGTGCAGGTGGTGATGACGTCGGCGCCGGCGACGGCGTCCTCGCCGCTGGACGCCTCGTGCACCTCGAAGCCGAGGGCGCGCGCGTGCCGGGCGAGCTTGGCCTGCGCACCCGGGTCGGTGTCCCAGACGCGCAGGTGCGTGACGCCGAGCGCGGCCCGCATGCCGAGCGCCTGGAACTCCGACTGCGAGCCCGCGCCGATCAGCGCGAGCGTGCGCGAGCCGGCGCGCGCCAGGTAGCGGGCGGCGAGGGCCGACGTCGCCGCCGTCCGCAGCGCCGTGAGCAGCGTCATCTCGGCCAGGAACGTGGGATAGCCGTTGCGCACGTCGGCGAGGACGCCGAACGCCGTGACCGTCTGGAAGCCGCGCGCCGGGTTGCGGGGGTGGCCGTTGACGAACTTGAAGCCGTACGTGGCGTCGTCGGACGTCGGCATGAGCTCGATGACGCCGTCGCGCGAGTGCGACGCGATCCGCGGCCGCTTGTCGAGGTCGGGCCAGCGGGCGAAGTCGACCTCCAGGGCGTCCACGAGGCGCCCGATGACGGCCTCCGGGCCGCGGTGCGCCACCCAGCGCGCCATGGACGCGACGTCGAGGAACGGGACCGTCGTCATGCGTGGGCCTCCTTGCTGGTCGGGACGTCGGTCGTGCCGGTCGTGGGCGCGGGGCGGAGCTCGAGGGTGCAGCACTTCACGGAGCCGCCGCCCTTGAGCAGCTCGGACAGGTCGATGCCGACGGGCTCGAAGCCGCGCTCGCGCAGCCGGGCGTGCATCCCGGTGGCGCGGTCGCTGAGGAACACGTGCCGCCCGTCGGAGACGGCGTTGAGGCCGAGCACCGCGGCGTCCTCGGGGGTGGCGAGGATCGCGTCGGGGTAGCGCTCCGCGAGCACGGCCTGCGACGCGGGGCTGAAGGCCTCCGGCAGGTACGCGACGACCGGCGACGGGCCGCCGTCGAGCACCGTGAGCGCCGTGTCGAGGTGGTAGTAGCGCGGGTCCACGAGCTCGAGGGTCACGACCTCGATGCCGAGCAGCGCGGCGACCTCGGCGTGCGCGGCGCGGGAGGTGCGGAAGCCGGTGCCCGCCAGCATGACGTCGCCGGCGAGCAGCAGGTCGCCCTCGCCCTCGTTCTGCTCGGCCGCCTGACCGAGGCTGACGACGCCGTCGCCCACGGCGGCGAACCACCGCTCGTAGGCGACGCCCTCGGGCCGCCGCTCCGGGTAGGTGAACCGCGCCGCCAGGGCGCGGCCGCCGAGCACGACGCCGCCGTTCGCGGCGTACACCATGTCGGGCAGGCCGGGCACCGGGTCGATCACCTCGACACGGTGGCCGTGGGCCTCGTAGGTGGCGCGCAGGCGCTCCCACTGCGCGAGGGCGCGGCCGGTGTCGACCGGCACTCCCAGGTCCATCCACGGGTTGATCTCGTAGACCACGTCGAAGTAGGTGGGCGGGCACATGAGGAAGCGGCGCGGGGTGGCCGTGCGCTCCGGCGTGCGCTCGAGCCTCGCGGGCTGGGGAACCGTGGCCGACGTCGTCGTCGGCGTGGTGAGAGCCGTCATGACCGGGACGCTAGGGCCGCCGACGTTGCGCCGGACCCGCGATCCGTTGCGCGTCCCGGGACCCGAACCGACGGATCGTGCGCGACGGTGGAAGAAATCGGGCATGGTGGCGGCATGGAGACGCGCGTGGAGACGGTATGGACGTCCTGAACCGCAGGATCGTCGGGCACCTGCTGCGCGACGGCCGCGCGACCTACGCCGACATCGGCGCCGACGTGGGGCTGTCCGCGCCGGCGGTGAAGCGGCGGGTGGACGTCATGCTCGCGCGCGGCGAGATCACCGGGTTCACGGTGCGGGTCGCGCCGGAGGAGCTCGGCTGGGGCGTCGAGGCGTACGTGGAGCTGTTCTGCCGGGGCAACGTCTCCCCCGCCACCCTGCGCCGCGACCTGGCGACCATCCCCGAGATCGTGCGGGTCGACACCGTGACCGGCGAGGCCGACGCGATGGTGCAGATCATGGCCGGGAACATGGCCGACGTGGAGCGCACCGTGGAGGCCATCCGCGCCAGCGCCCGTGTGGACAAGACGCGCACGTCCCTGGTCATGACGCGCGTCATCGACCGCCCCGCGCGCTCCTCCTCGGCGGAGGGGGCGTGACGTGCGCGCCCGTCGCGCCGTCACGCTCGCCGTGGGCCTCGCCGTCGGCCTCGCCGTCGTGGCGACGGCCTGCACCTCCCCGGGTGACGACGTCGCGCCGCTGCCGAGCGGCGTCGCGCAGGGCCTGAGCGCCGAGCTGCGGCAGGACCGCACGCAGTACGCCGACCACCGGGCCAAGGTGCACGTCGTCAACGGTTCCGACAGCACGGTGACGCTGCTCGGCGGCTCCCTCGACGCGCCCGGCTACGGCCCGAGCAGCGCGGACGGTGCGGTCCGTGCGCGCACCCTCGCGCCCGGCGCCGGCCGCGACCTGCGGCTGCGGCTCGGAGAGGTCGACTGCGACGCCGAGCCGCCTGCGGCCCTGTCGGGCGCGGACGCGCAGACGACGCCGGTCGCGACGGCGACCGTCCGCGTTGCGGCGGGCGGGTCGTCGCCCGGCGTGGACGGCGCGGGCGCGGGGACCGCCGTCGAGGTGGAGGTCACCGACCCGCTGGCCCGCCTCGCCGCCGTGCACGCGGAGGTGTGCGCCGAGCGCCTCGTCGCCACGGGCGTCACCCTGCGCGTCACCGACGTGCGCACGGCGACCGTGCCGACGCCCGACGGCGACGCGCCCGGCGGCCGCATCACCCTCGCCGTCGAGCCCGTGGCGGGCGGCCCCGAGGTGCGGCTGGTGGAGATCTCCGGCACCACGCTGCTCTCCCCCGCCGCGGGCACCGCCTGGACGGGCGACGACCTGGCCGGCCAGGCGGACGGCCGGGTCGTGCTCGACGTCGTGCCCGCACGCTGCGACCCGCACGTCGTGGCCGAGGACAAGCGCGGCACGTTCCTGCCCGTGCACGCCGAGGTCGACGGCGCGCCGCAGCCGGTGATCTACGTGCCGATGACCGACCAGCAGCGCGCCGCCATCTACGACCTGGTGCACGACGCCTGCGGCTGGGGCTGACCGCGGCGTCGCGCACCCCGAGCGGGTGAAATCTGCGCACGGGCTCCCCTTATTGAGGGTGCATCAGTAAGGTCCCTCCAGACCCGTCGACGACGACGGGCCGCGGCCACGAGCCGTGCGGACGCCTGCGTCGCCGACGACGCGGACCGGAGTGAGGCCCCGATGAACCCGACCACCCCCGTGCCACGACGATCACGCGGACCGGCCGTCTCGGCCGCCGCGGCCGTCACCGCCCTCGCGATCGCAGCACTCCTCGCGCTCGTGGTGCTCGTCCTGCTGAACGGCAAGGTCGCCGACGGCGCCACCCGCCTGGACGCGGGTGCCGTCCAGGTGCACGACGGAGCCGGCCGGTTGTCCGACGGCAGCACGCAGCTCGCCGACGGCGCCGGCGAGCTGTCCGACGGGGCCGGCGAGCTGTCCGACGGCACCGCCCGACTCGTCGACGGCACCGGCGACCTCACGGCGGGCACCACGCGCCTCGCCGACGGCACCGCCGAGCTGCGCGAGGGCCTCGTGACCAAGCTGCAGCCCGGCACCGTCGAGGCGTTCGCCGGGATCCAGAAGCTGCACGACGGCACCGTGCTGCTCACGGCCGGTGGCTCCGAGCTCAGCGACGGCGCGGCGAAGGTCGCCGCGGGCAGCGTCCGGGCCTCCGACGGCGCGTCCGAGCTCTCCGGCAAGCTCCCCCAGCTGGTCGATGGCGCAGCCCAGGTCGCCGCCGGAAACGCCAAGGCGGCGGACGGCGCGTCCGAGCTCTCCGGCAAGCTCCCCCAACTCGTCGACGGCGCAGCCCAGGTCGCCGCCGGAAACGCCAAGGCGGCGGACGGCGCGTCCGAGCTCTCCGGCAAGCTCCCCCAGCTGGTCGACGGCGCAGCCCAGGTCGCCGCCGGAAACGCCAAGGCGGCGGACGGCGCGAACGCTCTCGCAGGCGGGTCGGAACTGATCGCCGCGGGAAGCACGAGGCTTGCCACCGGCTCGAGCGCCCTCGCCTCGGGCGCCTCCAACCTCTCGTCCGGTGTCGGCCAGCTGTCCGCGGGAATCGACAAGCTCGTGACGTCGGGCGGCGAGCTCGGCACGGGGGCCAAGAGCGTGGCGAGCGGCGCCTCCCAGGTTTTCGAGGGCACGACCGCCCTCGTCGGGCCCACGGGGGCACTGAAGGACGGGGCTCGGCAGGCCGCAGACGGCGCCTCATCACTCGCCGGAGGGTCCGAGGCCCTGGCCCAGGGAGTCGCCAAGGCCGCCGACGCGAGTCGTTCGCTCGCCACGGGGCTCAAGTCCGTCGACGCGGGTGCCGGACAGGTCGCTGGCGGCAGCTCGGACCTTGCGAGCGCGCTCGCCGACCTCGCCGCCTCGACCGAGGACCCCGAGCTCACCGCGAAGTTGACGGCCCTGACGGAGAAAGCCAAGGGCCTGTCGGCCGGCGCCGCCCAGGTCGCAGGTGGTGTCCGCGGCGCGCGCGACGGTGCGGCGCAGCTCGCCGGTGGGTTCGACGGAGAAGAGGGCCTCGTCGCAGGGTCGACGGCCGTGCAGACCGGCGCAGCCTCCGTGGCGAACGGCACGGAGTCGATCGCGTCCGGCGCTGGACAGCTCGCCGACGCCGCCGTCCGTCTCAACGCCGGCGCGAAGCAGGTGGACGCAGGGGCTGCGCGGGTCCGGGACGGGATCGGCGATCTCCTTGCAGGCGGTTCGGAGCTCCAGGCAGGCGCCGCCTCGGCTCGTGAGGGCGCGACGGCGCTCGCCCAGGGATCGTCGGATCTCGACTCAGGCGTGACGACGTTGGCGGGCAAGACCGCCGAGCTGAGCGACGGTGCAGCTGAGCTCGCCGGCAAGCTCCCCACGCTCGCCGACGGAGCCGCCGAGGTCGCCGCCGGCACGGTCAGCGCCGACAACGGCGCAGCCGCGCTCGCCAGCGGGCTCCCCACGCTCGCCGACGGAGCCGCCGAGGTCGCTGCCGGCACCGTCCGCGCGAATGACGGTGCGGCCGAGCTGGCCGGCAAGCTGCCGGATCTGGTGGACGGCTCGGCACGGGTCTCCTCCGGAGCAGCTCGCCTGACGACCAAGCTCGGCGACGCGCAGAGCGGGGCGGGCGAGCTCGAGACGGGTCTCGGCAAGCTGGCGGACGGCGCGGACGACGCGGCGGTCGGCATCCGCAAGATCGACACCGGCGCGCAGGACCTCGACAAGGGTGCGGGGACGCTGGCGGACGGCTCGGCCGACCTCGCGGACGGGGCGGGGCGCCTCGCCACGGGCGCGACGCAACTCTCGGAGGGCAGCACCGAACTCGCGGACGGGGCGGCCACACTCGCCGCGGGGACGACCGAGCTCGCGGACGGCACCGGCACGATGAGGTCCGAGATGGAGTCCAGCCCCGCCGGGGGTGCCGCGCTCGGCGGCGGGATCCTGCTCGCCCTCGGCCTGCTGGCGGCCGTGGCCGCCACGGCGCTGCACGTCCGGCGTCGCTCCTGACGTCCGCACGCCGGCGCAAGGACGGCCCGGCCCGACGCTCAGGGGAGCGTCGGGCCGGGCCGTCGTCGCGTCAGCGCTGGTCTGTCACCATGCGCCGAAGATGACCTCCCACAGGCTCTTCACCCGGATGGTGGTGGTCGTCGTGGCCGCCTCGGTGGCGTCGTCGCCGGAGTAGCGCAGCTCCACCTCGACGGTTCCGGACTGGAACGGCCCCGCCCAGAGGCGGGCGTCGCCCTTCTTGTTCAGGGCGTCGGTGTCGACCTTCTTGCCCTTGACCCACGCGGTGACCTTGCCCGTCGGCGTGCCGTCCGGCGTCTCGACCGACACGTCGAGGCGCGCGGGCTGGAGCCACGCGACGACCGTCTTCGGCGCGTCGACCGTGAGGGTCGGGGTGGCCTTCGCGGGCTCGGTCACCTCGATCGGCACCGTCACCTCGGTGCCCGTCGCCGCGCCCGTGAGGGTGAGGGCGGTGGCACCGGCCGGGGCGTCCGCCGGGAGCTCGACGGCGACCGAGGCGGTGCCGATCGTGTCGTCCGGCGCCGTGCCGGCCGCGGTGGTGACGGCGGCGGTGCCGAGCTCGGTGTCGCCGAGGGACACCGTGAGCTCGGGGTCGGTCACGTCGCCGGGGGCGGACATCGACCAGGACGAGACGTCGAAGGCGACGGTCGCGCCGGGCTCGTACGCCTCCGGGGCGTCGGCCGGGAACGAGACGCCGACGGCGCGCTGGCTCGGGTCGACGGCGAGCGGCTCGCCGGCGGCGTGCGTCGCCATGTAGTCGACGAACGCCGCGAGGTCGGCCTTGCCCGTGTCGCGGGCGTTCGCGCCGTCCGCGAAGGCGCGGAAGTTGTCGCCGCCCGACGCGAGGAACGAGTTCACCGTGACGGAGTACGACGCGGCCGGGTCGATCGGATCGCCGTCCAGCCACATGCCGGTGACGCGGTCACCCTCCTCACGGTTCGCGTCGAACGTGTAGGTGAAGCCCTCCGAGACGCCGAGCCGCAGGAACGGCCGCGACGGCACGTTGCCGTCGGCGTCGCGCTGCCACTGCTGCTCGAGGACGGCCTTGAGCTGCTCGCCCGTGAGGTCCATGTTGACGAGCGTGTTGGCGAACGGCTGCACGGCCGCGGCCTGCTTGTACGTGAGCGTGCGCGGGAAGGCGTCCGTGCCGGAGCCCACCATGTCAGCGCGGAGGCCGCCCGGGTTCATGAACGCGATCTGCGCCTCGCCCGACTCGGGGGCCTCGGTGGCCCAGCGCTGCACCTCGGCGACCAGGTTGCCGAGCGTGGACTCGCCGCCGCGGTTCTCCGCTCCCGAGGACAGCTTGGCGCGGTTGAACGCCCCGCCGATCTCGCCCAGCGGCTCCGCGCCGAGCACGTCGGCCTCCTTGACCGCGTCGGCGACGATCGTCGCGACGTCGGGGTCCGCCGGGTAGGCGCCGGCGAGCGGCAGGATCCCGGTCTCGACGCCGACCGGCTCGCCGGTCGCCGCGTCCACCGAGTACGTGAGCTGGTTGAGGTTGTAGCCGTACTGGCCCGCGGAGACGACCGGGCGCTCCGTCACGGCCTCGCCGGACCACGCGTCGACCGGGAACTTGCAGTCGTACGCGAGGTGCGTGTGCCCGGAGACGATGGCGTCCACCTCGGGGCTCACGTCGTTGACGATGCTCGCGAACGCGTTGTCCGCCGTCGGCATCGCGGCGCAGTCCGTGGACTCAGCGCCCTCGTGCACCAGCATGACGACGAGGTCGGCGCCCTCGGCCTTGAGCGCGTCGGCCTCCTCGTTCACCGAGTCGACGATGCCTCGCACGTCGAGGTCCGCGATGCCGGCCGGGCTGACGAGGGCGGGCAGCTCCTCCGTGACGGCGCCGACGAAGCCGACCTGCACGTCGCCGAAGTCCTTGATCCACGTGGCCGGGACGGCGTCGTCGCCGGTCGCCTTCACCTTGAGGTTCGCGGCCACGTACTGCCACTCGGCGCCGCCGTACGGGTTGGTCTCGGCGTCGTAGGGCGCCATCACCCGGTTCACGAGGTCGTCGTAACCCTGGTCGAGCTCGTGGTTGCCGACCGCCGACACGTCGAGGCCCGCGGCGTTGAGGGCGTCGATCGTGGGCTTGTCGTGCTGGATGAAGGACTCGAACGTCGAGGCGCCGATGAGGTCGCCCGCCGCCGCGAAGACGGTGTTCGGGTTCTCGGCGCGCAGCTGCTGCACCGCGCCGGCCAGCACCGCGGCGCCGGCCTCGGTGCCGTTCGCCTGGATGCGGCCGTGGAAGTCGTTGGTGGCGAGGATCTGGACGTCGACGATCGGGTCGGCGCTGGCGGACACGGCGCCGGTGGTGGCGATCCCCGCGAAGGCGAGGGACACGCACGCGACGCCGGCGGTCCGCCGGCGGAGGGTGGGCCGAGCAGAGGTCATGGGACGCTCCCGGTGACAGTGACTGTGGTGGGCGTCACCGTAGCGGGGCCGTGCGACAGCGGCATGACGACCGCGAGAACCGGGGAAGAACGGCACCTTCCACGCGGCTCGGGGACTACCTCGGCGGGTGCCGGACTACCTCGGCGGGTGCGGGACTACCTCGCCGAGATCGGCTCGGGCTCGGGCTCCGGTGCCGCGGACAGGCGGGCGGCCGGGTCGCTCAGGTGCCCCGTGCGGCGCAGCCACCACTCGGCGAGCAGCGTCGTCAGGGGCGGGACGGCGGCCGCGAGCGCCACCAGCGTGCGGAACCAGCCCCAGCGGAGCTTCACCGCCGCGACCAGCGCGATCACCACGTACGCCACGAAGGCCGCCCCGTGCAGCCGGCCGAACAGCCAGACGCCCGCCTCCGTCGTCTCCGTGACGTACTTGAGGAACATGCCGACCAGCAGGCCCGCCCAGGTGAACGCCTCGATCACGGCGATCACCGCGTACACACGGCCGGTGCGGGACAGGGGCTGGCGGGCGGGCGACAGGGACGCGGCAGGCATGAGGGACCTCTCGGGACGCGGGCGGTCGGGCCAGTCTGCACGACGTCGGCGCACCGCCGTCGCGGGGAGGTGACAGTCCGTCGGGTCAGGCGAGCGGACCCAGGGCGGCGCGCCGGTCGGTGCCGGTCAGCGCGACCGCGAGCGCGGGCTCGTCGAGCGCGTCGACCAGCCGCTTCTCCTCGTACCGGAAGTGCGTCTCCATGACGGCGTCGATGCCGTCGAGGTGCCGGTCGAGGGTGGCTGCGTCCGCGCCGGCGTCGACCGCGTGGGACAGCGCCCCGAGCAGGTGGTCGAGGACGCGGTGGTCCTGCTGCAGCTCGGCGACGACGCCCGCGAGGTCCGGGCGCAGCTGGAGGAGCGCGGTGAAGACGCTGCCGTCCTCGCCGCGGTGGTGACCCTCCAGCGCCTGGCAGAACCCGTGGCAGTAGAGGCCGATCAGGCGGCGGGGGTCGGCTCCGCCGGTCGGGGTGGGCGCGGCGCCGTCGGCGGTGTCGACGGCCTCCCGCGCGACCTCCAGGGCGTCGCGGAGGCGGGCGTGGACGGCGAGCAGCTCCTGCCCCCACGCCACGAGGCGGGCGGTGGGATCGGAAGGATCGGTGGGTGGGGCGGTGGTCTCTCGGTGCGGGTCGGTCACGATGCGCCGAGCCTAGTCGGAGCGGGCCGCCGAGGACGCGCCGCGCGGCGGTCGAGGCCCTGGTCACGGCGCCGTCGCCCGCCGTCCACCTGGCGTCCGCCGGGCGGCCACGTGCGGCCGATGGGATGGTCGGGCAACGACCGATCCCGACCCCTGGAGACGACATGGACCACCGCAGCTCCGCCGCCCCGGCCGGCATCACCCGTCGCGGCGCGCTCACCGCCGCCGGCGCGCTCGGCGCGCTCGGCGTCGCCGGCGCCCTGGCCGCGCCGGGCGCCGCCGCCACGACCGCCGCACGACCGGCCAGGGGCGCGCTGATCGGCCCGGCCAAGGGGTCGACGCTGCACGCGATGAGCTTCAACATCCGCCTGGACCGCGAGGACGCCACCCAGCCCGGCGAGCCCGACCACTGGCCGGACCGTGCCCCGCTCGTCACCGCGTTCCTCGCCCTCGAGCAACCCACGATCCTCGGGGTGCAGGAGGCGGAGTTCCAGCAGCTCGTCGCCGTCGAGCAGGGGCTGGGCAAGCACTACCGCACCGTGGGCTACGGCCGGTCCGGCGGCGCGGACGGCGAGTACTCGGCGATCTTCTACGACGCGCGCCGCCTCACGCTGCTGTGGTGGGACCAGTTCTGGCTGTCGGACACGCCGGACGTCATCGGCTCCGCCACGTGGGGCAACTCGGTGACCCGCATCGTCACCTGGGCCAGGTTCCGCGACGAGCGCACCGGCTCCGAGCTCGTGCACGTGAACTCGCACTTCGACCACCAGTCCGAGAACGCCCGCGTGCGCAGCGCCGAGGTGGTGCGCGACCTCGTCGCGGAGCTCGGGCTGCCCGTCGTCTTCACCGCCGACTGCAACGCGCCCGCCGGGCGGTCCGCGCCCTACGACGTGCTCGTCACCGACGGCGGCCTGCTCGACACGTGGGTGGCCGCCGACCGCCGGCTCACCCCCGACGTCGGCACGTTCCCCAACTACGGCGAGCCGGTCCCGGGCAACGACCGCATCGACTGGGTGCTCGCCACCGGCGGCACCGAGGTGCTCGCCGCGACCATCAACACGTGGACGCAGGACGGCCGCTGGCCCAGCGACCACACCCCGGTGCAGGCGCTGCTGCGCCTGCCGTGACGCCGTGGAGCGATGAGTCCGGCCGCGCCGCGCCGTCCCTCCTGCATGACGCGACCTTCCGATGCCTCGCCCGTCGGGCCCGCGGACGGCGACGCCCTCGGTCCGGAACGCTTCACCGACGGCACGGCGCGGCTGTGCTTCCAGGCCGTCGGCGACCCGGCCGACCCGACCGTCCTGCTGGTCGGCGGCGTCGGGTCGTCGATGGACTGGTGGCCCGCCGACCTCGTCGTGGCGCTCGCCGACGGCGGGCGGCACGTCGTCCGGTACGACCACCGGGACACGGGCCGCTCCACCACCTGCCCGCCCGGGGCGCCGGACTACACCGGCCGCGACGTCACGGAGGACGCGCTGCGCGTGCTCGACGCCGTGGGCGCCGACCGGGCGCACCTCGTGGGCCTGTCGATGGGCGGCGCCATCGTGCAGGAGCTGGCGCTCGAGCACCCCGACCGCGTCGCGTCGGCCACCCTGATGTCCACGACGCGAGCGTTCGCCGGGCCCGACGACGCCGCCCTGCCGCCGTCCGACCCCGCGCTGCACGGCCTGTGGGACGGCCCCTCCCCCGACCCGGCGGACACGGCCGCGCAGGTCGCCGCCGTCGTCGCCGAGGACCGCGCGCTCACCGGGCGGGGCGACTTCGACGAGGCCCGCACCCGCGCCCTCGCGGCCCGCGCGGTCGAGCGGTCCACCGACCCGACCGCAGGGACCAACCACTTCGCCGCGGAGCCCGGGGCCCCGTTCGAGGGCACCCTCGCCGACCTGACGGTGCCGACGCTGGTCGTGCACGGCAGCGAGGACCCGCTGTTCCCCGGCCACGGCGCGGCGCTGGCCGCGGAGATCCCCGGCGCACGGCTGCTGGTGCTCGACGGCGTCGGCCACCAGGTCGCGCCGCCGTCGTCGTGGGACGTGCTCCTCCCGGCGCTCCTCGCCCACACCTCGGCCCCCGCCTGAGGGCCGACCGGCGAGCGCCTGCCCGGGGATGAGGGCCAGGATGGCGGCATGTCCTCCCTCATCCTCACCACCTGGGGCCACGCCGGCGTCCGCCTGGAGCGCGACGACCACGTCCTCGTCATCGACCCCGGCACGTTCACCGACCCGCGCATCCTCGACGGCGCCGACGCCGTGCTCGTCACGCACGAGCACCCTGACCACGTCGACGTCCCCCGCGTGGCGGCCGCGCTGGCCCCCGAAGGCGGCCCGGAGCTGTGGGCCCCGGCGCCGGTCGTCGAGCTGCTGACCGGGGCGGGCGCCCCCGCCGCGCGGCTGCACGCGGTGGACGGCGGCGCGTCGTTCGACGCGGCCGGGTTCGCCGTGCAGGCCCTCGGCCAGGTGCACGCGGCCATCCACCCGGATCTGCCGCCGCCGGCCAACGTGGCCTACCTCGTCGACGGCGCCGTGCTGCACCCCGGCGACTCGTTCACGCCCGCCCCCGGCGGGGTGCGGGTCGACGTGCTGGCGCTGCCCGTCGCGGCGCCGTGGCTCAAGCTCGCGGAGGCGGTCGACTACGTGCGCCAGGTGTCGCCGCGCGTCGCCGTGCCGATCCACGACGCGATCCTCAACGACGCCGGCCTGGCGCTGGTCGACCGCGTCGCGGGCGGGCTCGGCGGCGACGGGTACCGGCGGCTCGCCCCCGGCGAGCCGCTGGAGGTCCGCACGGCGTGACCTCCGCGTCCGCCGTCAGCGGCTGAGGGGCACGACGTCGGCGAGCGGCGCCTGCAGCTCCGCCGACCCGCCCGCGGGCCGGAACCCCAGGGCCACGTTGATCGCCAGCATCGGGGCGTTCGTCTCGTTGTTCCACGTGGAGATGCGGCGCGCGGCGGGGCGCAGGCGCGTGTGCTCGCGCAGGTTCACCGCCTTGAGGAGCATCCCGAGGCGGTGGCCGCGGTGCCCGGGCAGCACCACCGTGCTGTCCTGCTCGGTGAGCTCGGGGCGGTCGTCGTCCCCGACGAGCAGCGTCATCCCCGCCAGCGTGCCGGTGGCGACGTGCTCGACGACGGTGACGAGGCCGGTCCGGCCGCTCTCGGCCCGCTTCGTCTCCTCCAGGCGGATGCGCGCGCCGTCCCACCGTTCGGCCTCGAGCGCGAGACCGCCGTTCGGCTCGTCCTCGGACAGGCTGTGCTCCAGCGCCGCGAGCTGGTCCACCCACCGCTCCGGCGCCGGGTCCTGCCAGGTGTGCAGGCGGTAGGCGTCCCCGGCCCGGTCGGCGGCGTCGGCGGCGAACCGGTCCACGACGTCGCCCGGCAGCGGGACGTCGAGGACGGAGCGGCGCGCCACGATCTCCAGGCCCAGGCCTGCCCGGCGGGCGAACCGCATGCCCGGCAGGTCGGCGGAGACGTGCCCCGGTCCCTCCCGGGGCGCGAGCGCGTCCGGGGCGTCGGCGGGCGGCTCGACGGCGAGCTCGACCTCCGCGAACAGGGTGGTGCGGCACTCGGTGAGCGCGACGCGACGCAAGCGGTCCGCGATCGCCGACCCGATCCCCCGCCCGCGATGGGAGGGCAGCACCGCGATGCGCACGACGGCGAGGTGGCGGTTGTCGGAGACGGGCAGGACGAGCTCGCCGTGCCCGACGACGCGCGGCACGCCAGGCGTCGCCTCGCCGTCCACGGCCACGAGCCGGTGGCACCGCGCGTGCTCCTGGTGGCGGTCGCCGACCAGCAGGTCGACGGCCCTGGGCGCAAGGTCGTCGTGCCCCAGGTCGGCCAGCCCCACGGCCCGCTCGAGCGCTGCGACGCCGTGGTACGCCCAGGCGTCGGCGACGTCGAGGCCGTCGGCGCGGGGCGGTTCGACCAGGCGCCACGCCGGTGCGGGCGCGGGGGTGCTCATGCCTCCACGGTGCGCCGCGGCGGGGGTCCGCGTCACGTGCTTTTCGGGGGCCGACGTCGCGGTTCGCCCGCCCCGGCGCGTAGGGTGCCTGACCGTGACGACCGAGACCCCGCTGCCGGTGACCACGGGCCGACTGGTCCTGCGCGCGCACCGCGCGGAGGACCTCGAGCCCCTGCTCGCCTACTACGCCGACCCCGAGGTGGCGCGCTACCTGCTCGAGGAGCCGTGGACGCCCGACGTCGGCGAGGCGCAGCTCGCGAAGCGGCTCGCCCGCACGAGCATCGACGAGCCCGGCTCCGCCCTCGCGCTCGTCGTCGAGCACGACGGCCAGGTCGTCGGCGACGTCGCCCTGTGGACGACGGGCGACACCGTCTCCCGCGGCGAGATCGGCTGGGTCTTCCACCCCGACCACACCGGCCAGGGCTACGCGACCGAGGCCGTGCGTGCCGTCCTCGACCTGGCGTTCGGCTTCTACCGCATGCACCGCGTCGTCGCGCAGCTCGACGCCCGCAACGAGCCGTCCGCCCGGCTGTGCGAGCGCGTCGGGATGCGGCGCGAGGGGCACCTGCGGCAGGACTGGTGGTCCAAGGGCGAGTGGACGGACACGCTCGTCTACGGCGTCCTCCAGGGTGACCGCACGACCTGACGCCGCCTCCGGGCGGCGACGCCCGACAACCTTTGTCGCGCCGTCGGCGTCTATGTCCCGTGAACACACGAGACAGGCAGCACCCATGACAGCCGACGGCGCCGTGCCGCTCGTCGCCGAGACGAGGGCCGAACCGTTCCGGGTCGTGGCGGCGGGCGAGACCCCGGCGGACCGCTTCACGGCGTTCGCCGCGGCCAGCACCCCCGCGCTCTCCCGGATCGCGTACCTCCTGTGCGGGGACGAGCACCGCGCGGGCGACCTGGTCCAGCTCGCGCTGGAACGGACCTACCGGGCCTGGGGGCGGATCGAGGACGGCGACCCCTTCGCGTACGCGCGCCGCGTGATCGCCACGGCCCGCATCGACGGGTGGCGACGCACCCGCCACGACGTGCTCTCCGACCCCGCCGACCTGCGCCCCGCGCCCGTGCCGGACGCGACCCGGACGGTGGTCGACCGCGACCGCCTCGTCCGCGCGCTGCGGCAGCTCCCCGAGGCGCAGCGGCGCGTCGTCGTCCTGCGCCACCTGCTCGACCGCTCGGAGGCGCAGACCGCGGACGAGCTGGGGATCTCGACCGGCTCGGTGAAGTCGAGCGGGTCCCGCGGCCTGGCGAGGCTGCGCGAGCTGCTGGCCGCCGACGGCACCCACGACAACACACCGGCACCGACGAGGAAGGGGACGGTCCGATGACCCTCCAGGACGATTTCGTGACCGAGCTCCGGCACGCGGCCGACCGGGTCGAGCCAGTCGCCGCGCTCGACGGTGCGGCGATGGGCCGCCGCGCCGTCCGCCGGGTGCGGGCCCGGCGCGCCGCGCTGACCGGCGTCGGTGCGCTCGCCGCCGCGGGCGCCGTCGCGGGCGTGTGGCAGGGCACGTCGCCGGACGACGTCGTGAGCCCGGCGTCCCAGGACGTGCCGGCGGGCTGGACGCCCGTCGCCGTCGGCGGCGTGCGGCTCGCCGTGCCGCCCGGGCTCGAGCCGAGCGTCGACGGCGTCTGGGAGCAGGGCCCGGCCGACGAGGGCGGGGACTTCGTGCAGGTGGAGCAGTCCGCGGGCATGCCGCTCGTGCCGCCGGGCTCGGGGCTCACGCCGACGGACGTCAGGGTCCCGGGCGCGGAGTCGGCCCGGTACGTCACCGAGGACCACGGTGACGACCCGTCGTCCGACCAGGACTTCGTCGGGCGGCTCCAGGTGACCCTGGAGTCGGGCGACGTGGTGCAGGTGAGCCTGGTCTGGGTGGACGGCGCCGAGGCCGACGAGGTGTTCGCCGACCTGGTGGGCTCGGTGTCGGTGGACGAGGACCCCGGCTCCCTGCCGGCCCCGGAGGGGGCGGCCGCCGCCCTGCAGCCCCTCGAGGGGTACGCCGCCGGCGTCCCGGAGGGCTGGGAGAGCGCGGAGTTCGTCGGCCTCGGGTACGCGGTGCCGCCCGGCTGGGCCGCCGACCGGGAGGTCGCCGACGCGTACCCCGCCGGCGCGACCGTCCGGTCCGCCAGCGCCGACGGGACGGCCGGCCTCACGATCCGCCAGGCCTCCGGAGCCGCGGGGTGGCCCGGCTCGATCGCGCCGTCGCCGCTCGACCCGGCGTCCACGTTCCCGCTCGACGGCGCGGACGTGGTCCAGGTCGGGTCGCGGGCCGAGGACGGCACGGACCGCACCACCGCGTACCTGCGGCACGAGGGCGGTCGCGGGTACGTCGTGACCGTCGAGGCGCCCGCCACCCCGGACGGGCGCGAGCTGGCCCGCCGGCTGCTGGGCACGCTCGGGTTCGCCGCCGGGGCCCAGGTGCCCGGTCCGGACGACCTGCCGCAGCTCCCGACGACGGCCGTCCCCGACGGCTGGCACACAGTGGAGCGGGGCGACGTCCGCCTCGACCTGCCGCGCGGATGGGCCCCGGCCGAGACCCCCGACGGCGCCGGCTGGGGCTCCGAGGGCGGCGCGGAGACCCTCTCCGTCGGCACGCGCGCGCCGGCGGCCGTCGAGGAGGAGCCGTCGTACGGGTTCCGGCACGACGTGCCGGGAGCGGACGGCGGCGCCGTGATCCAGCAGGGCGACGACGTCACGACGGACGGGACGCCCCGCTTCCTGGGGACGGTGGAGCTGCGCACCGGCGACGACACGGTGGTGCTGTCGTACAGCGGCCCCCGCGGCGCGGACTCGCGGGAGCGGTTCGGCAGCATCGTGCGGTCGCTCCGGGTCGCCGGGAGCTGAGCCCTCACCCCTCGGCGGGTCGTCGCGCCTCGCGCGTCGGCCCGCCGTCGGCGTGCCGGTGCACCACCTTCCAGCCGGCGGCCTCCCGGCGGTAGACCTGGGTCACCCGCAGCACGTAGTCGCGCGGGCGGCCGTCGACCGACGTCGACGTGACCTCCCGGTGCACCGTGTAGGCCAGGTCGCCGCCGACGTCGGCGGCGACGAGGTCGACCTCGGCGGACGCCACGTCCGAGAACGACGCGGCCAGCCGCGCGAACACCTCCCGTACCTCCTCGGGGCCGTCGGCCTCCATCCAGGCGCCGAAGAGGGTCACCGGCGGGCGGCGGGACCAGGTGCGGTCGCGGGGGCGGGCGTCGCCGTCGTGCAGCGCCGACTCCGCCGCCCGCCACGTCGTGCGGAACCAGTCGAGGAAGTCCTCGCGGTCGCCCGTGCCCGCCGTCATGGCCGCATTGAACCTCGGTCCGCCCGCGCTCGGTAGGGCCGGGCGGGGCACGATGGGGCGATGACGTCCGACATCGTGGTCCGCCCGGCGAACGAGGCGTCGTGGGACGACCTGCAGACCGTGCTCGGCCCGCGCGGCGAGGGGGCACGCTGCCAGTGCCGGTGGTACCAGACGCCCGGCTCGCGGTGGCTGGAGACGACGCGCGAGGAGCGCGCCGAGGAGCTGCGCCGGGACACCCGCTGCGGGGAGCCCGGCGCCGCCACGACGAGCGGCCTCGTCGCCTGGCTGGACGGCGAGCCGGCCGGCTGGTGCGCCGTCGAGCCCCGCACCGCGTACGCCCGGCTGCGCACCGCGCGCGTGCCGTGGTCCGGCCGCGACGAGGACAAGGACGACGACGGCGTGTGGGCCGTGGTCTGCTTCGTCACCCGGGCCGGGTACCGCCGCCGCGGGATCAGCGCGGCGCTCACGACCGCTGCGGTGGAGCATGCGCGCTCCCGCGGGGCGCGCGCCGTGGAGGGCTATCCCATGGTGGTCGAGCCGGGTCGCGCGGACGACACGGGCACGCTGTTCGTGGGGGTGGCGTCGGTGTTCGAGGCCGCCGGGTTCCGCGAGGTCAGCCGCCCGACGCCGCGGCGCGCGGTGATGCGCGTCGACCTCTGAGCCCGGCACCGCTCAGCGTCGCTCGACGTGCTCCGCGAGGAACTCGCCCCACGTCTGCTTGCCGACCGCACGGTCGGGCGCGAGGTTGCCGCCCGCCGCGTACGCCCGCGACGCCGCGCCCGGCACGCGGACCGGCATCGTGGGGCGCCGCGACCCGACCGCGTCGAGGTAGTCCCGCACCATCCCGCGGAACGTGAGCACCTCCGGCCCGGCGACGTCGGGCACGCGGCCCTGCGGGTCGCCGAGCGCAAGCTCCACCAGGCGCTCCGCGACCTCGTCGGCCGCGATCGGCTGCGCCCGCCAGCCGGACGGCGTGGGCACCACCGGCAGCTTCGCGAGCGCCCGGGCCGCGATGAGCACCAGCTCGTGGAACTGGGTGGCGCGCAGGTTGGACCACGGGATCCCGGACTCCTCCAGCACCCGCTCCTGGGCCAGCTTGCTCACCATGTAGCCGAGCGCGCGGCGGTCGAAGCCGGACCTCACCGGCACCTTCTCGGCGCCCACCACCGACACGTTGACCAGGTGGGGTTCCGTCCCGGCGTCCCGGACCGCCCGGACCAGGGCCCGCGCCATCGGCTCGTTGTGGAGCTGGTCGCCGGCGAGGTGCACGACCACCTCGGCGTCGCCCACCGCCTGCGCCAGCCCCGCTCCCGTCGTCCAGTCCGCGACGACGTACCGCACGCCGTCGCCCTCCGGGTGCGGGCCGCGGCTGACCACCCGAACGTCCGCGCCCGTCCGCACCAGCCGCGGCACCACCAGCCTGCCGAGGTGCCCCGTGCCACCGGTGACCAGGATGCGTGCCATGCCGTCCTCCTCCGTCGCCGCGCCCCGACGGCGCGTCCTGCACCCCCGACGAGACGACGGACGAGGACGTGACCGCCGCCCCCGACGGCGCTGCTATGTTCCGCGGGTGATCGACGACCTGACCGCCGACCGTCTCGAGGACTGCGCGCGGCTCTTCGTCCGCACGTTCTCCGCACCCCCGTGGCACGAGGAGTGGACGGAGGCGGACGCCGCGCAACGACTCGGCGACCTGCTGGCGACGCCGCGCTCCGCGGGCGTGTGCGCGGTCGCGGACGACGGGGCCGTCGTCGGCTTCGTCCTCGGGCACCGTGAACGGGTCGGCCCCGAGGACCACCTGCTGGTCAAGGAGATGTGCGTCGCGCCCGACCGTCAGCGCGAGGGCTGGGGGTCCCGGCTGCTGGCCGCCCTGGAGGACCGCCTGCCCGACGTCGAGCACTGGTACCTCCTGACGATGCGGGACGGCCCCGCGGCCGCGTTCTACGAGGCGCACGGGTTCCGTCCCGCGCAGCGCATCGGCGTCTACGTCCGGCCCTGAGGCGGCGGGCGGGGACGTGGCCGCGGCTCAGGCGGCCGGGTCCTGAAGGCGGGGCAGGGTGGCGACGAGGGTGTCGCGGATGTAGGTCAGCTCCGGCGTCGGCTCCCACTCGGCATCGGTCTCGGCGCCGCTCTCGGCGTCGGTCTCGGCGCCGGTCTCGGCGTCGGTCTCGGCACCGTCGCCGGCCTCCTCCCACCCGCCCGCGGCGTCGTCCTGCGGGGTGCTGTAGACCCACCACAGGTTGTTCCAGGGGTCGACGAAGCGGGAGAAGACCTCGCCGAAGAACGCGGTGGGCTCCGTCACGACGTCCGCGCCACCGGCTCGCGCCCGCTGGAGCACCGTGTCCACGTCCTCGACGTAGACCTGCAGCAGGGACGGGGTGAACGGCCAGCCGGGCTTGCGCTCGCCGAACATGACGGTGGTTCCGCCGATCTGGAGCTCGGCGTGCAGCAGCAGCCCGTCGTGGTCGACGGTCCGCGCGTCGGGGTGCTCGACCCCGTCGAACACGTCGACGAGGAAGAGGATGAGGTTCTCGACGTCGCGGCTGATGATGAACGGGTTGATCGTCGAGAATCCTGGGGGGACGGCCATGGTGGCTCCTTTCGTCCCCGCCATCACACCGCGCCGGCCGGGGCCCGGTCTTGAACGAGAACGTCACCCGGCGGGCCGTCGGCGGGCGGCGGCCGCGAGCACCGCCGCCGGGGTCCGCCCGCGGATGAGGCGCAGGCTGCGGGTCAGGTGCGCCTGGTCGGCGAACCCGGCCCGCGCCGCCGCCTCCGCCGGCGCGACGCCGCCCTGCAGGAGGGCGTAGGCCCGCTCGGCCCGTCTGACCTGCTCCACCTGCCCCGCCGTCAGCCCGACGGTGCGCCGGTAGCGGCGCTGCCAGGTGCGCGGCGACGCGCCGTCCCGCTGCCCGTCGAGCGCCGCGCGCACGCCGTCGTCCACGCCCAGCGGGCCGAGCCGCACCATCTCCTCCACCCAGTCCTCGAGCTCGTCGAAGGCCGGCAGCGTCGTCCACCGCTCCCCGAGCCGGACCTGCCCGGAGCGCACCGGCAGGTCGACGGTGGCCCCCAGCACCGGCTGCTTGTCGACGCCCGTGACCACCACGAACGGCGCCAGCTCCACGCCCCAGTAGCTCTCCCCCACGACGCTCGTCGTGCTGCGGGCGCTCAGGCTCGGCCCGTCGAGCTCGCCACCGAGGCTCCCGTCGGCGCGGCGGATGAAGGAGATGCCCCAGTACTCCGAGCCCGCGACGAGGTACTCCCCCTGCTCCTCCACGGTCGCGCGCCACACCGTGCGCACCGCAGGGGTCGAACCCGGCCGTTCGAGCCACATGACGTCACGGTATCGCCGGTCCCCCGCCCGGGGCCGCGGGGTCGAGCGGGAAGCGACGCCGCAGCAGGATCCGCTGGACCAGGGTCCACGCCACCGTCACCAGGAGGTACAGCCCCGCGGCGAGCGGGACGACGCAGGCGACGGCGGCGGTGACGAACTGGAGCGCGCCGAGCGCGCGCTGCATCCCCGGCGCCCCCACCGACGCCGGGGTCGCCGAGGGCACGGCGAGCGGGCCGCCGGGCAGCGCGGCGCGCCGCGTCAGCTCGCCCACGAGCGCGACGGCGAGCACGAGCGCGCCGAGGACGACGACCGCGGCGACGCCCGGCGCCCCACCCGAGAGCACTCCGACGAGGCTGCTGCCGAGCGGCACCCCGAACAGGGTGTGGCCCAGCAGGGCGTTGGCCCCGCCGGCGATCTCCGCGTGGACGAACACCGCGTAGATCACCCCGACCACCGGGGCCTGCAGCAGCAGCGGCAGGCAACCGGCCAGGGGCGTGGTGCCCTCGTCGGCGTAGAGCTGCATCGTGGCGCGCTGGAGCGCCTCGGGGTCCTTGCGGTGCCGGCGTCGGAGCTCGGCGACGCGGGGCGCCAGGCGCACCCGCATGCGCTCGGCACGCGCCTGCGAGACCCCGACGGGGACGAGGGCCGCCCGCACGACGAGCGTCACGGCGACGACGGCGGCCGCCGCGGCTCCGGCGCCGAAGGCGGGTTCGAGCAGGTGGGACAGGCCCATCAGGGCGTGGTACGCGCCACCGAGCACGGCGGCGACAGGGGGCAGGGCGAAGAGATCCATGGGGGTGCGTCCTCGGTCGAACGGAAGGGGTTCGCGTTCGCCGAGCACCCCGCGGGCGTGCGGGGTCGCCGCGCGTGGCGCGCGACGTCGAGCCGCCCCGGCGGGGACGGTCAGGGGATGGTTCGGGGGGAGCTCAGCCGGCGAGGACGCCGGGAGCCCGGGGCCGGGGGCGGCCGGGGGCGTGGGGATCGCTCTGGGTGACCAGCGGCGGCAGCTCGCCGTCGCGCCGCACCACCGGCGCGGTCACGGGCAGCAGACGCGGTCCGACCGCCGTCGTGCGAGCCACGAAGCTCAGCGCCATCGCGGCCAGGCCGGCGGCACCGACCAGGAGGAGCAGGGTCGTCAGCGTCGGCGTGCCGAGCAGGACCGCGAGCGACGACGACACGTCGCGCGCCAGCACGAGCAGGGCGTCACCCACGTCGTCTCCCCTCGTGGTCCTGGTCCTGAGGCCGTCCCGTCACGATAGCGCGCGCCCTCAGGTCTCGTCGGCGAGGCGGCCGAACGTCGCGAGCGGCCCCGCGAGCACGCCGCCGTCCACGGGCAGGGTGACGCCCGTGACCCACGCGGCGTCGTCCGACGCGAGGAACGCGACGGCGGCGGCCACGTCCTCCGGCTCGCCCACGCGGCCGAGCGGGTACATCGGCGCGAGGCGGTCGGGGCCGCCCTGGTCGTCCCAGACGCGGGTGCGGACGGTGGCGGGCGCGACGACGTTCACGCGCACCCCGTCGGGCCCGAGCCGCACGGCGAGGTTCTTCGCCAGCACCCCCAGCCCCGCCTTCGCGGCCGAGTAGGCGTCGCCGCCGAACGCCGCGAGGCCGTTGACCGACCCGACCAGCACGACGGCGCCGCCCGGCCGGGTCAGGTGCGGCGCGGCGGCGCGCACGACGCGTGCCGGCCCGGCGAGATTGAGGTCGACCGTGGCCGCCCAGTCGGCGTCGGTGCCGCCGTCGAGCTGGTCCGGGTGCGGCAGCGCCCCGCCCGCCACGTTGACCAGCGCGTCGAGGCGGCCCCACCGCGCGACGGCGGCGGCCACGGCCGCGTCGACGGACGCCGGGTCCGTGAGGTCGCAGGGCACGACGAGCATGCGCTCGCGCGCGTCGGGCCCGAGGGCCACCGCCGTCTCCTCGGCCGCGGCCGTGTCGACGTCGGCCAGCACCACCGCCGCCCCCTCGGCGGACAGCCGGCGGACGACGGCGGCGCCGATGCCGTGCGCGGCCCCCGTCACGAGCGCGACGCGCCCCGCGAAGCGGTCCATCCTCGTCCCTCCCGCCGTCCCGGCTCAGGCGCCGACGTAGTCCGCGAGGTGCTCGCCGGTCACGGTGGAGCGGGCGGCCACGAGGTCGGCGGGCGTGCCCTCGAAGACGACCGTGCCGCCGTCGTGCCCGGCGCCGGGTCCGAGGTCGATGATCCGGTCGGCGTGCGCCATGACGGCCTGGTGGTGCTCGATGACGATCACGGTCTTGCCCGCGTCGACCAGCCGGTCGAGGAGGCCGAGCAGGTTGGCGACGTCGGCCAGGTGCAGGCCGGTGGTGGGCTCGTCGAGGATGTACGTGCCGCCCTTCTCGCCCATGTGCATGGCGAGCTTGAGCCGCTGCCGCTCGCCGCCGGACAGCGTGTTGAGGGGCTGGCCGAGCTTCACGTACCCGAGCCCGACGTCCTCCAGGTGGGCCAGGATCTTGTGCGCGGCGGGGATCTTCGCCTCGCCCTCGCGGAAGAAGGCGTGCGCCTGCGCGACGGACAGGTCGAGCACGTCGGCGATGTTCTTGCCGCCGAGCGTGTACTCCAGCACCGACGCCATGAACCGCTTGCCGCCGCAGTCCTCGCAGGGCGTCTCGACGGTCTCCATGAAGCCGAGCTCGGTGTAGATGCGGCCGTTGCCCTTGCAGGTGGGGCACGCGCCCTCGGAGTTCGCGCTGAACAGGGCCGGCTTCACGCCGTTCGCCTTGGCGAACGCCTTGCGGATCGGCTCCAGCAGCCCGGTGTACGTGGCGGGGTTGGAGCGCCGCGAACCCTTGATCGCGCCCTGGTCGACGACGACCACGCCCTCGCGACCGGCGAGGTTGCCGTGGATCAGCGAGCTCTTGCCGGAGCCCGCGACGCCCGTGACCACCGTCAGGACGCCGGTCGGGACGTCGACGTCGACGTCGCGCAGGTTGTTCTGCGACGCGCCGCGGATCTCCAGCGCGCCCGACGGCTCCCGGACCGACTCCTTGACGCTGACCCGGTCGTCCAGGTGCCGGCCCGTGAGGGTGCCGCTCGCACGCAGGCCTTCGAGCGTGCCCTCGAAGCAGATGGTGCCGCCGTCCGTGCCGGCGCCCGGGCCGAGGTCGATCACGTGGTCGGCGATCGCGATCGCCTCCGGCTTGTGCTCGACGACGAGCACCGTGTTGCCCTTGTCGCGCAGCTCCAGGAGCAGGCCGTTCATCCGCTCGATGTCGTGCGGGTGCAGGCCGACGGTCGGCTCGTCGAAGACGTAGGTGACGTCCGTGAGCGCGGATCCGAGGTGCCGGATCATCTTGGTGCGCTGCGCCTCGCCGCCGGACAGGGTGCCCGCGGGCCGCTCCAGCGACAGGTAGCCCAGCCCGATCTCGACGAACTTGTCGAACAGGTGCAGCAGGGCGCCGACCAGGGGCGCGACGCCCGGGTCGTCGATCCCCCGCGCCCACTCGGCCGCGTCGGTGATCTGCATGCGGCACACGTCGGCGATGCCGGCGCCGTTGACCTTCGCCGACCGGGCGGACTCGTTGAGGCGGGTGCCGTCGCAGGAGGGGCAGGGCACGAAGACCGCGGCCCGCTCGACGAATGCCCGGAGGTGCGGCTGCAGCGACTCGGGCGCCTTGCTGAACAGCGACTCGCGCAGCTTGGGGATGAGGCCCTGGTAGGTCATGTTCATCCCGAGCGCCTTGACCTTGCCCTTCTCCCGGTAGAGGAAGTCGTGGCGCTCGGCCTCCGTGTAGTCGCGCACCGGCTTGTCGCCGTCGACGAAGCCCGACTCCGAGAAGCCCTTCACCATCCAGCCGTCGGCCTTGTAGCCGGGCACGAGGATCGCGCCGTCGCGCAGGGACAGCGACTCGTCGACGATGACGGACAGGTCCAGGTCGGAGACGGTGCCGCGGCCCTCGCACTCCGGGCACATGCCGCCCAGGTACACCTGGTTGCGCACGACCTTCTTCTCGACCTCGCCCCCGGCCTTGCCCGTGCTGAACACGCCGCTCGCCGTCGAGGTCGGGATGTTGAAGGAGAACGCCGTCGGCGGGCCCACGTACGGCTCGCCGACGCGGCTGAACAGGTTGCGCAGCATGGCGTTCGCGTCGGTGACCGTGCCGACCGTGGACCGCACGTTGGCGCCCATCCGCTCCTGGTCCACCAGGATCGCGGTGGTGATGCCCTCCAGGACGTCGACGTCCGGGCGCGGCAGCGACGGCATGAAGCCCTGCACGAACGTCGAGTAGGTCTCGTCGATGAGCCGCCGCGACTCGGCGGCGATGGTCGCGAACACCAGCGAGCTCTTGCCCGAACCCGACACCCCCGTGAACACGGAGAGGCGGCGCTTGGGGATCTCGACGTCCACGGCGCGCAGGTTGTTCTCGCGGGCGCCCTGCACGCGGATGACGTCGTGCGCGTCGGCGGCGTACGAGGACGTCGTGGCGGGGGACTCTGCGCGGGACTCGGTGGCGGTCACCGGGGGCTCCTTCGGTCGTGGCGGCTCGGGTGCGCCGTGGATGTGCTCGTGCTGTCCTCGGGTGGGGTCACACGCGGGTGAGCGGCAGGTGCGGCGGGGCGGGCAGCTCGACGCCGATCGCGTCCCCGGGGCGGACCGTGCCGCCGCGCGACACGATCCCCATCACCCCGGCGAGCCGCTCGACCCCGCCGTCGGCCCCGCGGCGCAGCACCTGCTTGAGCAGGCCGGGCTGGAAGTCGTCGATCTGCCGGCAGGGGTTGCGCAGCCCGGTGACGGTCACGACGGCTGCCCCGATCGTCAGCCGGGTGCCCACGGGCAGCGCCAGCAGGTCGATCCCGCGGGTGGTGACGTTCTCCCCCAGGTCCCCGGGGGCCACGGCGTGGCCGGCGGCGGCGAGCCGGTCGAAGAGCTCGCCGTGGATGAGGTGCACCTGACGCAGGTTCGGCTGCGACGGGTCGGCGGCGACCCGGCTGCGGTGCTGCACGGTGACCCCGGCGTGGGCGTCGCCCTCCACCCCGACGCCCTCGACCAGCACGACCCGGTCGACGGTCGGCTTGCTGAAGCCGTGGTCGCGGCTCGCGTGCACGGCGTCGACCCGACCCACCGCGGGGCGGGTCGACGTCGTGGCGGCGGTCGCGGGGTCCGTGACGGTCACCGGGAGATCTCCTTCGGTCGGTGGGTCGTGCGGCGCGGCTCAGGCGTGCAGCTCGGCAAGAGCCTTGTCGATGCGGCGGGCGCGTGTCGAGGCCTGCTTGGCCCCGTCGACGTCGAGCACGAGGCGGCGCCGGCGGCCCGGCGGAAGGGCATCGTACGCCGTACGGGCAACAGGGTCGGCGTCGAGCGCCCGGGCGAGGTCGTCGGGCTCGACGACGACGCGCGGCGCGGTGTCGAGCGCCAGCTCGACCTCCACGTCGGCGCCGACCTCGAGGCCCGCGGCCTCCCGGTTCGCCCGGCTCAGGCCGAGCAGGTGCCGGCCCCGCATGATCGCGACCCGGCTGCGCCACGTGTGACCGTTCACCGTGATCGTCACCGGTGGCCGGGCGCCGCCGCCGAGGGCCTCGACGACCTCCGGCGGCACCTCCAGACCCTGCATCTTCTGGGCGGGCTCGACGACGGCACGGAACCTCATGGCCACTCCTTCGCTGCCGTCGGCCCGGGTGGTGGTCGTCCGGGTGAGGCGGGGGATCCCGGGGACGCACACGTCAGGCGCCGGCCGGGACGAGGCGGACGACCGGGTACTGCCGGTCGCTCTTGCTCTGGTGCTTGTCGATGGTCGGCGCGGCCGCCGCGATCGCCGGCCACGCCCGGGCGCGCTCGGCGTCGTCGAGCACGTGCGCGGTCACCGGGGTGGTCCCGGTGCCGTGCAGCTCGACGGCGACCTGCTCCGGGTGCGCGACGAGGTTCGCGAACCAGCCGGGGTGCCGGCTGCCTCCGCCCGACGCGACGACCAGCCGGCCGCCCGCGCCGTCGTCGAACCAGGCCAGCGGGTTCTCGCGGGCCTCGCCGGTGCGGCGGCCGACGGTGTGCAGGACCAGCAGCTCCATGCCCATCATCTGCCCGCCCTTGCGGCGGATCTTCTTGGCGGTGCTGGCGTTGGCCTGCCGCTGGATCCACAGGGACAGCGGTCCAGGGGTGCCCTTCGGGCGCTTCGTCGCCTGCTGCTGGGTCACGGCGCTCACCCGACCTGGTCGATGCGGACCATGTTGCCCGCGGGGTCGCGGAACGCGCAGTCGCGCACGCCCCACGGCTGCTCGGTGGGCTCGGAGACCACCTCGGCGTCGGCGGCCTGGAGCTTGGCGAAGACGCCGTCGAGGTCCTTGGTGCCGAGGATGATCGACTGGTAGCTGCCCTTGGCCATGAGCTCGCGGATGGTGCGCTGCTCGTCCTCGGTGATGCCGGGGTCGGCGGCGGGCGGGTTGAGGACGAGGCGGGTCTCGGGCTGGGCCGGCGAGACGAACGTCAGCCAGCGCATCTCGCCCTGCCCGACGTCCTGGACCAGCTCGAAGCCGAGCAGGTCGCGGTAGAAGCCCAGGGAGGCCTCCGGGTCGGTGTGCGGAAGGAAGGTCGTGTGGATGGTGATGTCGATGTCGCTCATGGAATTCACGCTAGGTGGAGGTCCACGGCCGGCGCTTCTCGATTCCTGACCGGTCGGGTCGCCTGCTTCGTGACGCACGACGGCAGCTCCCCCGCCGCCGACGACCGGGCCCGCCGCGCGTACTCGCTGGGGGCCATCCCCACCAGCTCCGTGAACCGCGTGCTGAACGTGCCGAGCGACGACGACCCCACCTCGAAGCACACCTCGGTGACGCTCAGGTCGCCCCGGCGCAGCAGCGTCATCGCCCGCTCGATGCGCCGCGTCATGAGGTAGCTGTAGGGCGACTCCCCGAACGCGGCCTTGAACTGCCGGCTCAGGTGCCCGGCCGACATGTGCACGCCCCGGGCCAGCGCCTCGACGTCCAGCGGCTGCGCGAACTCCCGGTCCATCCGGTCGCGCACACGACGCAGCAAAGCGAGGTCGCGCAGGCGGTCCGCGTCGCTGCTGGTCACGGTGCGATGCTTCCACGACCCACCCACGCCCGCCCGGCGTCCGCCGCGGGCGTCAGCCCGCCACCCGGGCGTGCACGTGCATGTCGTGCCAGCCGTCGAGGTGCCGCACGGACTGCCGCAGCACGCCCTCGGCCTCGAACCCCGCCTTCTCGGCCACACGGCACGACGGCGCGTTGTCCATCGAGTGCACCAGCTCGAGCCGGTGGAAGCCCGCCTCGAACGCCCACGCGGCGGCGACGTCGAGCGCGGCGGGCGCGACCCCGCGTCCGCGCGCCGCCGGGGCCGTCCAGTACGCGACGACGCCCACGCCGTGCGGGTCGAACGTCTTGATGACCATGCGGCCCAGGACGACGGCGTCGGCGGCGGCGTCCGCCACCGCCCAGCTCGACTCACGCCCGTCGGCCCAGCCGGCGCGCCAGCCGTCGAGCACCTCGCGCGCCTCGTCGTCCGACCCCAGGACGCGGACGTGCCACCGCTGGATCGCGTCGTCGGCGTACACGGCGCGCACCGCCGGGGCGTCCTCGGGCCGCCACGGCCGCAGCCGGGCGCCCACGGCGGGTACCTCCAGCGCCGGCTGCTCGGGGGCGGAGAACGGCGCGAACGTCACGGGCAGGAGGGTGGGCATGCGGCGATCCTGGCACCGTCGTCGACCGGTGCGCCAGCCCGTTCGCGCTGCTCAGCGACGCGAACCCAGGGCGCCCAGGCCGCGCACGACGACGTCCGCGACGGTGGCGGCGTACCGTCCGTCCGGGTCCAGCTCGGGGTCGAAGACCGTGACGGACGCGCCCACCGCCCACGGGGCGAGCGGCCGCAGCAGCTCGACGAGCTGGTCCGGGTCGAGCCCGCCGGGGTCCGGGCTGTCGACGGCGGGCATCCACGCCGGGTCGAGCACGTCCACGTCGAGCTGGAGCCAGAACCCGTCCCGCATCCCGTCGACCGCCAGCACCCGGTCCGCGACCGCCGCCCCGCCCGCGTCGACCACCTCCGCGGCCGGGACGACGCCGGCCAGCAGCCCGCGCGCCTCGGCGGCGTGCTCGTCGTCGCCCCGGCACCCCACGTGCACCGCACGGGCCGGGTCGACGTACGGCCCGAGCCCGTCGACGTCCGCGACCTCCGGCACGTGCAGCCCGACCGCGGCCGCGAGGTCCTCCCCCGCCAGGCTGCCCCAGGCGTCGCTGTTGCCCGGGTGCCGGAAGTCGGTGTGGCCGTCCACGTGGACCAGCCCGCCGCCCCGTGCCGGCCCGGCCGAGCGCAGCGCGAGGCCGGCGCCGACGAGCAGGCTGCAGTCGCCGCCGAGCACCAGCGGCGCCCGCCCGCCGTCGACCAGCTCCACGACCCGCCGCGCGAGACGCCGCGCGTGGTCGACGACCGCCGCCTGGTTGCGGATCGTGCCGGGCGGGCGGCGGCCGTCGTCGTCCACGTACGGGGCCGGCTCGACGACGCCCGCGTCGACGGCCCCCGCCGCCTCCAGGCGCCGGTGCAGGCCCGCCGCGCGCAGCGCCTCCGGCGCGCGCCAGGTGCCCGGCGCCCTGCCCGGGGCCGGCGGGCGCAGGCCGAGGTTCGTCGGGGCCGACAGCAGCGCGATCACGCGGCCAGCGTGGCACGTCACCCGTGCTCGTGCGCCGCGGCCGCGCCCCGCGGCCCGTACCCGTCGCCCACCACCGGACCGGAGGCGTCGTGCCCGCCGTCGTGCCCGCCGTCGCGACCCGACAGCGCCGCCGACGGCCCGGGACGGGCGTCGGACCCCGGCTCGACGACGAGGAGCTGGCCCATCATCCCCTCGTCCTCGTGCAGCAGCATGTGGCAGTGGTACATGTACGGCAGCACGTCGTCCGTGTAGTCCTCGAACCGCATCAGCAGCCGGTAGGTGCGGCGCGGCTCCAGGTAGACGGTGTCCTTCGGGCCCGCGAGCTCGGGCGGCGGCGCCTGGCCGTCGACCGTGAGGACGCGGAACTGCACGTCGTGCACGTGGAAGCTGTGCGGCATGGGGATGGTGTTGCGCACCTCCCACACCTCGGTGCTGCCGACGGTCGCGACCTCGTCGATGCGCCCGGCGTCCATGCGCTCGCCGTTGATGGTGCGCTCGTCGAGGTCGAACGTGCGGGTCACGGTCGCGTCCTCCTCGTGCAGCGCGTCCTCGGCGGCGTGCTCCGACGGCCCCCACGACGGCACCGGCGAGGGCGCGAGCTCGTCCGCGGCACGCAGCTCCAGCACGTCGAACGCGTCGTTGCCGCCCATCGCGAACGGCGCGGCGACGCTGCCCAGGTCCGTCTCGGCGGAGCGCAGCCGCGTCGTCTCGCCCGGCGACATCGCGACCACCACCTCCGCCCGCTCGCCCGGGGCGAGCCGCACCCGGTCGAGGCGCACCGGGGCGTCGAGGAGCCCTCCGTCCGTCGCGACGAGGACCATCCCCCGGTCCGCGAACCCGAGGGAGTACGTGCGGGCGGTCGACCCGTTGAGCAGCCGCAGCCGCACCCGATCGGTCGTGACCTGCTGGTACGCCCCCGCGACGCCGTTCGTCACGACCGTGCCGCCGAGCGTGCCCGGCTCGCCGCCGTCGTCCTCCAGCACGAGCCGCCCGGCGTCGTCGAGCACCTTGTCCTGCACGACGACGGGGACGTCGTCGACGCCGTACTCCTGCGGCAGGTCGGCGGCCCGCGACGCGTCGTCGTCGAGCAGGAACAGCCCGGCCAGGCCGCGGTACACGTGCTCCTCCGTCTCGCCGTGCGGGTGCGGGTGGTACCAGAGCGTCGCGGCGGGCTGGTCGATCCGCCAGGTGGGCCGCCACGTGGCGCCCGGCTCCACGGGCTGGTGCGGGCCGCCGTCCATCGCGGCGGGCAGGTGCATGCCGTGCCAGTGCACGGAGGTCGTGACGTCGAGGTCGTTGGTCACCTCGACGGCCACCTTCTCGCCCCGCTCCGCCCGGAGCGTGGGGCCGAGGTACGGCCCGTCGAAGCCCCAGGTCGGGGTCCGGGTGCCGGGCAGCAGCTCGGCCGTGCCCTCCTGCGCGGTGAGGCGGAACGTCCGCACGCCGTCCACCACGTCGGACTCCGCGAGCGGCGGGACCGGCAGCGCGCGGTCGAACGCCGGCTCGTCCACCGGCGTCACGGAGCCGGGGATCGCGCCGCACCCCGAGGCCACCAGGGGGACGACGGCGGCGAGCGCCGCCGCGCGCAGCACCGCGCGGCGCGTCGGTCGTCGTGCCGGCGTCGTCATCGGGCGCCGCCGCGGGCCTTCTGGACGCCGAGCGCGACGACGCCCGCGAGCGCGCCCCAGCCGGCGTCCATCGCGAGGGCGGGGAGCGCCGTCCAGGCCGGGGCGCCGTCGTCGCCGAACCCGACCGACACGCCGCCGAACACGGTCGAGACGAGCAGGGCGACGACGCCGAAGGCGAGGCCCGTCAGGGTCAGGGTCGCGACCGGCCGGGGCACGCGGCCGAACCCGACCACCCCGATCCACACGACGGCGGTGAGCGCGACGATGCCGAGCGCGCGCGGCGCGCCCGTGCCGCCGAGGCCCGTGAGCCCGGTGAGCGGCCAGAGCAGCGCCATCGACGCGAGCCCCGCGACGAGCGGCCAGGAGATGCCGGCGCGCGGCGGCGCCGTCGTCGAGGGCGGCGCCGAGGGCTGGGGGCGGGGCTGGGGAGCGGGCTGGGGAAGGTGCTGGTTCGAGGTCATGCCCCGACGATCCCCGTCGCCCGGGGGCGCCACATCGGCCCGGGAGCGTCTCCTGCTGTCGCCCGGGGGCGACACCGACCCTGACCGGACCCGGACCACCCCGCCGCCGAACAGTGGCGGCGCCTAGCCTGGCGGCATGACCTCGTCCGTGACGGCGCCGCCGAGTCCGTGGGTGACCGACGTCGTCCTGGCGCTGGCGTCGACGCTCGTCGTCGCGGTCGTCATCGCGGCCGACCCGTCGGGCCAGGGCGACGCCGGCGCGGCGGCCTACCTGTTCGCGGTGGGGTTCGGCGCGCTGGTGCTGCTGCGCCGCGTCGCCCCGCGCACGATGCTCGTGCTCACGTTCCTCGGCGTGTGCGCGTACTACGCCCTCGGCTTCGCGCCGATCGGCATGGTGCTGCCCGCGGTCACCGCGCTGTACGCGGCGGCGGAGCGCGGCCGGACCGGCTGGGCGGCCGGTACCGGCGTCGTGCTCGTCGCGGTCGCCACCTGGTTCCGCGTCACCGGCGACGACGTCGACCCGAGCGCCGCGCTCACGGCCTACGACCTGGTCACCAACGTCGCGCTCACCGCGGCGGCGGTCGCGCTCGGCGTCGCCGTCCGGCTGGCGCGCGAGGCCCGTGAACGCGCCGCGCTGGTCCGCGAGCTCACGGCGGAGCAGGAGGCGCACGCCGCGCAGGAGCGGCTGCAGGCGGAGCGGCTGCGCATCGCCCGCGACCTGCACGACACCGTCGGGCACCACCTGTCCGTGGTGGCGCTGCACGCCGGCGTCGCGGACGAGGCGGTCGGGCGGGACGACGTCGCCGCGCGCGACGCGCTCGCCCGCGTCCGGGAGGCGGCGTCAGGCACCCTCGACGAGCTGCGGGCCACGGTGAAGGTGCTGCGCGAGCCCGCGCCCGGCGCCGCGCCGCGCGGCGCCCTCGGCCTGGCGGGCCTCGACGGCCTCGTCGCACCGGTGCGGGCCGCGGGCGTCGACGTCGAGGTGGTCGACGCCGTCGCGCCCGGCGCCCTGGGCGACGCGATCGACGCCGCCGCGTACCGCATCGCCCAGGAGGCGCTGACCAACGTGCTGCGCCACGCGGACGCCCGGCACGTCCGGGTCGAGGCGGACGTCGACGACGGACGCCTCCGCCTGGCCGTGACCGACGACGGCCGCGGCACCGGTGCGTCCCCCGGTACCGGGGCAGGGCTGGCAGGGATGCGCGAGCGCGCGGGCCTGCTGGGCGGCCGGCTCACCGCGGGCGACGCGCCGGGCGGCGGGTTCGCCGTCGTCGCGGACCTCCCGGCGAGGCTGGACGCATGATCCGGGTGGTGCTCGTCGACGACCAGGAGCTGGTGCGCGCCGGGCTGCGCCCGCTGGCGGAGCTCGACGGCGACATCACGGTCGTCGGCGAGGCGGCCGACGGCCGTGCCGGCCTGTCGCGGGTGCGCGAGCTGCGGCCCGACGTCGTGCTGATGGACGTGCGGATGCCCGCCCTGGACGGCATCGGGGCGACGCGGGCGATCGTCGAGGACCCGGCGCTGCGGAACGTCCGCGTGCTCGTCCTCACCACGTTCGACGAGGACGAGCACGTGGTCGAGGCGATCCGCGCGGGCGCGGCCGGCTATCTCCTCAAGGACGTCTCCCCCGACGACCTGCGCGCCGCGATCCGCACCGTGGCCGCCGGCGACTCGCTGCTGTCCCCCGCCGTCACGGCCGCGGCGATGCGCGCCGTCGCCGCCGCGCCGCGCCGGCTCGACGACGCCGCCGTCGCCGGCCTCACCGAGCGCGAGCGCGAGGTGCTCGTGCGGGTGGGCCGCGGGCTGACCAACGACGAGATCGCCCGCGACCTGTACCTCAGCCCCGCCACCGCGCGCACGTACGTCAGCCGGCTGCTCACGCGGCTCGACGCCCGCGACCGCGCTGCGCTCGTCGTGCTGGCCTACGAGACGGGACTCGTGCGCCCGGGCGGCTAGGACGCCGAAGTCGTACAGTCATGTTCAAGAACTGCGGCGGCCTGCCGACCGAGGAGCTGACCATGGCCACGACCTACACGTTCGACGTCTTCTCCAGCCTGGACGGGTTCGGCGCCGCGCACGGCGACTGGACCGGCTACTGGGGCAAGCAGGGACCCGAGCTGCTCGAGCACCGGCTCCACCTGTTCGACACCGAGCAGCGGATGGTCCTCGGCGCCACCACGTACCGGGCGTTCGTGCAGATGCTCGCCGCGGGCACCGCCGACTCCGACGTGCGCGACCCGTGGGTCACCCGCATGGTCCGTACGCCCGCGACCGTGGTGTCGAGCACCCTGCGCGAACCCCTCGAGTGGCCGGGCGGCGCGACCGTCGCCGCCGGCGACGCGGTCGACGTCGTCGGCCGGCTCAAGCAGGAGTCCCCCGTGCCCCTGCGGTCGCACGGCAGCCTGTCGCTCAACCGGGCCCTGATGGCCGCGGGCCTGGTCGACGAGCTCCGGGTGACCCTGTTCCCGGTGATCACCGGGCAGACCGGCGTCGACCCGCTGTTCCGCGGGGCCGCGGACTTCGACCTCGAGCTCGTGGAGACGCGCACGCTCGACGGCCGCACCCAGGAGCTCGTGTACGTGCCCACCCGGCACGGCTGAGGACCGCTCAGACCAGGCCGAGCTCCCGCGCCCGCACGCCCGCCTGGAACCGCGAGCCCGCGCCGAGGGCCGCCATCAGCTCGGCGACGCGGCGGCGGTACGTGCGCACCCCCATCCCCATGGCACGGGCGGCGGTCTCGTCCTTGACGCCCTGACCGAGCAGGTCGAGCACCTGGGGCGCGATCGCGCGGATCTCGGCGATGCCGGCGTCGAAGACGGCGAGGTCGGTCGCCGACCGCCAGGCCGCGTCGAACAACGAGGTGACGCCCTGCACCGCCTCGGGCTGCGTGATCACGCTGTAGGAGCGGCGTCCGGCCTGGAGGTCGCCCGCCAGGATCACGAGCCGGCGGTCCAGCACGATCGTCTCGTTGATCTCGTCGGTGGTGATGCGCACCTGCGCGCCGTACCGGTCGCGCAGCAGCTTGAGGTGCCGGGTGGCGACGGGGTCGAGCAGGACGCCGGACCGGTAGACCTTGCGGACGGTCGCCGCGCCCCGCGGCGGACGTTCCGCCGCGAGCCCCTCCGCCCGGTGCGCCGCCTGCCAGGTGAACAGGTCGTTGGCGGCGCACGCCACGTCGGTCGCGGTGGCGAACAGGTGCGCGGTGCGGGCGAGGAGCTCCTCCTCGCCCCGGACGATCGTGACGGCCTCTCCGGTCTGCATGCCCTCGATCCTGCACCCGGGTGGCAAGGTCCTGCCAGGGGCGGCAACAAGCTGCCATCCGCGTCCGTCCCGGCGTGACCGCGGCGAGGCTGGACGGCATGACGACCTCGACCACAGCCACCACCACCACCACCGCCACCACCCCCACCACGGTGTCCGCCGCCGTTCCCGACGCCGCCGCTGCCGGCACCTGGCAGCTCGGCGACCGCACCGTGAACCGGCTCGGCCTCGGCGCCATGCGGCTCGTCGGCTCCTTCGGGTCCGCGACCCCCCGACCGCGCGAGGACGCGATCGCCGTGCTGCGCCGCGCCGTCGAGCTGGGCGTGAACCACGTCGACACCGCCGCGTTCTACTTCTTCCCGACGAGGTCCGCGAACGAGCTGATCGGGGCCGCCCTGCAGCCCTACGCCGACGACCTGGTGATCACCACGAAGATCGGCGCCTCCCAGTCCCGCGACGGCGCCTTCGAGCCGTACGCGCGGCCCGACCAGCTGCGCAGCCAGGTCGAGGAGAACATCCGCCAGCTCGGACTGGACCAGCTGGACGTCGTGAACCTGCGCTGGGGCACCGGCCTGGGGCGCGAGCCCGGGTCGGTGGCCGAGCACGTCGGCGCCCTCGCCGAGCTCCGCGACGCGGGCCTGGTGCGGCACGTCGGCGTCTCCAACGTGCTGCCGGAGCAGCTCGAGGAGGCGCTGGAGATCACGCCCGTCGTGTGCGTGCAGAACCGGTACGGACTCACGGAGCGGGCCGACGACGGCCTCCTCGCCCGGTGCGGCGAGCTCGGCATCGCGTTCGTGCCGTTCTTCTCCATGGGAGCGGCCGTTCCCGGGGCGGTGCCGGGAGGAACCCCGGACGAGACCGGTGCGGAGCAGGTGGCCGCCGTCGCCGCACGGCACGACGCGACGCCGACCCAGGTGCGGCTCGCGTGGACCCTGCACCGAGGGCCGCACGTCCTCGCCATCCCCGGCACCGGGAGCGTCGCGCACCTGGAGCAGAACGTCGCCGCCGCGGCCCTGCGGCTCACCGACGACGACCTCGCCGTCCTCGACGCGATCGCCTGACCCCACCGAGCACCGCCGAACAGGCGGTTGTGCACCTTCTGACGTCTCAGAAGGTGCACAACCGCCTGTTCGGCACCTCGTCGTCCGGCGGCAGCCTGGCATGAGTACACGACACCATGTACCGTCGCGCTCATGGAGACCGTGACGCTCACCCACACCGCCGCGCTGGCGCGGCTCGGGCACGCCCTGTCGGACGGCACCCGCGCACGCATCCTGCTCGCGCTGCGCGACGCGCCCGCCTACCCCTCCGACCTCGCCGCGACGCTGGGCGTCTCCAAGCAGGTGATGAGCAACCAGCTCGCGTGCCTGCGCGGCTGCGGCCTCGTCGTGGGGCGCCAGGACGGGCGCCGCACCGAGTACCGGCTGTCCGACCCGCACCTCGCGCACGCGCTCGGCGACATGCTGCGGCTCGCGCTCGTCGTCGACCCGGACTGCTGCGGCCCGGACTGCACGTGCGCGACGCCCGCCGCCCACGGGCCCACCGGCTCCCAGGACGCCGCGTGACCCACGACCACGACCACGCGCAGGTCGCCGCCGACCACCGCGGGCGCCTCGCGATCGCGTTCGGCATCACGGCCACGATCCTCGTGGCGCAGGCCGTGGGCGCGTGGCTCACCGGCAGCCTCGCGCTGCTGGTCGACACCGCCCACATGCTCACCGACGCCGGGGGCCTCGCGCTGGCCCTGTTCGCCGCGCACCTGTCCCTGCGGCCGGCGTCGCCGCAGCGCACCTGGGGCTACCGGCGGGCCGAGGTGCTGGCCGCGCTGGCGCAGGCGGCCGTGCTGCTGGTGGTCGGGGTGTACGTGCTGGTGGAGGCGGTGCTGCGCCTCGCCGAGCCACCGGAGATCCCGTCTACGCAGCTCGTCGTCTTCGGCGTCATCGGACTCGCGGGCAACCTCGCCTCGATGGCGGTCCTGGCGAGCCGCCGCGACGCCAACCTCAACCTGCGGGCCGCGTTCCTCGAGGTGCTCAACGACGCGCTCGGGTCGGTGGGCGTGATCGTCGCCGCGATCGTCATCGCCACCACCGGCTGGCAGCGGGCCGACGCCGTCGCCGCGCTCCTCATCGGGGCCCTCATCCTGCCGCGCGCGGTGAAGCTGCTGCGGGCCGCCGGCTCGGTGCTGCTGGAGTCCACCCCGCCCGGCCTGGACCTCGACGAGGTGCGCTCGCACCTGCTGAAGGTGGAGCACGTGCGCGACGTGCACGACGTGCACGCCTCCCTCATCGCCACCGGCCTGCCGATCCTGTCGGCGCACGTCGTGGTCGACTCGGGCTGCTTCACCGACGGGCACGCCGGCCGCATCCTCGACGAGCTGCAGGAGTGCGTGGCCACCCACTTCGACGTGGCCGTCGAGCACTCCACGTTCCAGGTCGAGCCCGAGACCCACCCCGAGCACGAGCACCCCACGCACGCCTGATCCCCCGGCCCGGGCCGCGCCGGGCGCGCGTCGTGCTGGCGGCACCCCCCGACCGATGCTGTGCTGGGCACATGTCCAGCCGCCCCGACACCACCCCGACCGCCCACTCTGGCGAGCCCCACCCAGGCGAGCCGCACGCCGGCGGCCTCGCCCAGCGGCTGAACTGGTTGCGGGCGGGCGTGCTGGGCGCCAACGACGGCATCGTCTCCGTGGCGGCCGTCGTCGTGGGCGTCGCCGGCGCGACGCCGGAGCGGGCGCCCGTGCTCACGGCCGGGCTCGCGGCCCTCGTGGGCGGCGCGATCTCGATGGCGCTCGGCGAGTACGTGTCGGTGTCCAGCCAGTCGGACAGCGAGAAGGCGCTCATCGCCAAGGAGCAGCACGAGCTCGCGACCATGCCGGACGAGGAGTTCGACGAGCTCGTCGGCCTCTACCGCCAGCAGGGCCTCAGCGAGGGCACGGCCCGCCAGGTCGCCACCGAGCTCACCCACCACGACGCCCTCGGCGCCCACCTGTCCGCCGAGCTCAACATCGACCCCGACGACGTCGTCAGCCCCTGGCACGCCGCCTGGGCGTCGCTGCTCGCGTTCCTGTGCGGCGGCGTGCTGCCGATGCTGGCCGTGCTGCTCATCCCCGAGCCGTGGAAGGTCGCCGGCACGTTCGTCGTCGTCCTCGCCGCCCTCGGCGCCGCCGGCTCGATCGCCGCGTGGATCGGCGGGTCGTCCCGCTCCCGGTCCGTGGTGCGCGTGGTGGTCGGCGGCGCGCTGGCGCTCGGCGTCACCTTCGCCCTCGGCTCGCTGCTCGGCACCACCGGCGTCGTCTGACCCGCCCCCGCCCCCGTACCCGACCCGCAAGGAGCCTCCGTGCCGACCCCCACGCCCACGTCCCCGCACGCCGCCACCGACCTCGCCCCGCGCCTCGGGCGGACCGTGCTGTACCAGCTCTACCCGCAGAGCTTCGCCGACGGGAACGGCGACGGGATCGGCGACCTCCCCGGGATCACCGCCCGGCTCGACTACCTGCGGTGGCTCGGCGTGGGCGCCGTGTGGCTCGACCCGTGCTTCGTGTCCCCGTTCGCCGACGCCGGCTACGACGTCGCCGACTTCCTCACGATCGCGCCCCGCTACGGCACCAACGACGACTTGGCGGAGCTCACCGAGGAGGCCGGCCGGCGGGGCATCTCCGTGCTGCTCGACCTCGTCGCCGGGCACACGTCCGACCAGCACCCGTGGTTCACGGCGTCGGCGGACGACCCCGGCGACGACCGGTACGTGTGGAGCGACGCCCCCGTCGACGGCTTCGAGCCCGGCCCGGGCCGCCGCGGCGGGTTCTACCTGCCCAACTTCTTCCCCGTGCAGCCGGCGCTCAACTTCGGCTACGCGCGCCAGGACCCCGACGAGCCGTGGCGCAGCCCGGTCGACGCCGCCGGCCCGCAGGCCAACCGCGCCGCCCTGCGCGAGATCATGGCGCACTGGTTCGACCTCGGCGTCGCCGGGTTCCGCGTCGACATGGCGGCGTCGCTCGTCAAGGACGACCCGGGACTCGTCGAGACCGGCCGCCTGTGGCGCGAGAACCGCGACTGGCTCGACGCGACCTACCCGGGCCGCGTGCTGATCAGCGAGTGGGGCGACCCGCGCGTCTCCGTGCCGTCGGGCTTCCACGCCGACTTCTTCCTGCAGTTCGGGGGCGACGACGACGGCCTGCCGCTGCGCTCGCTGTGGAACAACGGCGCCGGCACGGTGCAGCCGTCGTGGGGCGAGGTGCCGAGCTGGGCCGACGCCGAGGCGCAGGGCGACGCGGGCACGTTCGTCCGCGCCTGGGAGGAGGCCACCGGGGCCATCGCGGCCGCCGGGCGTGGCGGGCTCACCGGCCTGCCGACGTCGAACCACGACTTCACGCGGCTGGTGGCCGGGGCGCGCGACGCCGAGCAGGCTCGTGCGGCCCTCGTCCTCACCCTCACCTGGCCGTCGATGCCGTCGGTCTACTACGGCGACGAGATCGGCATGCGCTTCGTCCCCGACACCCCCACGCTCGAGGGCTCGCGCCTCAACCCGACCTACGACCGGGCGGGCTCGCGCACCCCGATGCAGTGGGGCGACGTGCCGGCCGGGCGGCTCGGCCCCGACGTCGCGGAGTCGCGCTACCTGCCCCAGGACCCGGACCCCGACCGCCCGACCGTGGCCGCCCAGCTCGACGACGAGGGCTCGGTGCTGCACCTGGTGCGCCGCCTCGCGCACCTGCGCACGGCGGACCCGCGGCTCGACGCCGCCGCCGACGTCGACGTGCTGGCCACCGGCTACCCGTTCGCGTACGTGCGCGGCGGCACGCTCGCCGTCGTGCTCAACCCGGGCCGCGCCGCCGTGTCGGTCGCGGTGCCCGGGGCGGCCCGTGCGCGCGAGATCGAGGTCCGGGGGCACCGCGTCGAGGGCGACGTCGTGCACCTCGACGGTCACGGGTACGCCGTCCTCGACCTCGCGTGAGCTGGTCCGTGTCAGGAGGTCGCGGCACCCTGGGCGCATGGAGCTCGAGGTGCGCGGCGAGGTGTTCCAGTGGCGCGGCCCGGCGCCGTACTACTACGTCGCGGTGCCCGACGCCGAGGCGGAGCAGATCGCGGCGGTCGCGCCTCTGGTCACCTACGGCTGGGGCGTGATCCCCGTGACGGGCCGCCTGGGCGCGACGACGTTCACCACGTCCCTGTTCCCGAAGGACGGCGGCTACCTCGTCCCGCTCAAGGACGCCGTGCGCCGGCCCGAGGGCGTGGACGACGGCGACGAGGTCGTCCTGCGCCTGACGCTCGACGGCGTCTGAGTCATCCGGGGAGGACGGCGAGCAGGTCGACGTGCACCAGCGCGCCGCCGCCGAGCGTGGCGGCGACGACCTGACGCGCCGGCCGGTCCGCCGGGTCGGGAAACAGCGCCGTCCACTCGCGGTTGAGGGCTTCCCGGTCGGCGGGGTCGGCGAGGTGCACCGTCAGCTTGAGGACGTCGCCCGGGCCGCCGCCCGCCGCCGCGAGCACGGCGCGCACGTTCCGGAAGGCGTTGGCGCACTGCGCGTCGAGGCCTTCCGGCATCTCCCGCGTGCCCGGGTCGCGGCCCGTGAGCGCGCCGGTGGCGAGGAACGGACCGATCCGGCTCGCCACCGGCACCGGGTTCGCGTGCGCGAACCCGGGCACGTCCACGGTCGTGCGGCGGCCCACCGTCAGGCCTCCCGCTCCGGCTCGGCGACGACGGTGTTCTCGAGGGCGCCCAGGCCCTCGATCTCGGCGCGCACGACGTCGCCGACCTTGAGGAAGCGGCCGGTGGGCGCGCCGATCCCCGACGGCGTGCCGGTGGCCAGCACGTCGCCCGGCTCGAGCGTCATCACCTGCGTGAGGTAGGCGATCTGCTCGTAGAGGTCGTGGATCATGTCGTCGGTGCGCCAGTCCTGGCGCACCTCGCCGTTCACGGTGAGCCGCATCCCCAGGTCGAGCGGGTCGGCCACCTCGTCGTCCGTGGTGAGCCACGGGCCGAGCGGGCCGTGCGTGTCGAACGACTTGCCCAGCGTGAACGTGGGCGACCGCTTTTGCAGCCAGTCCCGCACGGAGACGTCGTTCGCCACCGTGTAGCCGGCGATCACCGACCGCGCGTCGTCCACCGGGACGTGCCTGCACCGCCTCCCGATCACGACGGCGAGCTCGATCTCGTAGTCCAGCTCGTCGGAGACGGCGGGCTTCACGATGCCGGCGTGCGGCCCGACGATGCACGAGACCTGCTTGTTGAACCACAGCTGGCTGGTGGGCACCGGGATGCCCGCCTGCCGCGCCTCCTCGGCGTGCGCGGCGTAGTTCATGCCGATGCCGAGGTACTTCTGCGGGTCGTCCACCGGCGCCTCGAGCACGACGTCGGACAGCGCGTGCCGCTCCCCCGCCGCCCCGGCGACCGCGTCGCGGCGCGCGCCGAGGTCCGGCAGGATCGCGCGCAGCGACGTGCCCGCGACGGCGGAGACGTCGGTGACCGTGAGCGAGCCGGGGTCGGCGGCGTCGCCGTCCACCCGCCCCAGCCGGACGGGGCCTTCCCCGAGCCGGAACCGTGCGATCTTCATCTGTCGTTCCCGTCCTTCGTGTCCTCGGCGGGCGCCTGCTGCTCCGAGGGCAGCGCGCCCCACACCTGCTCGCCGTCGGGTGTCATCTGGAAGCTGACGAACCGCCAGGCGCCGTCGTCGCCGCGCACGACGACCTGGGTGACGACGCCGGCGAGCACCCGGGGCGCGCCGTCCGGCCCCCGCATGTGGTTGACGATGCGCCCGGTGACGACGCCGACGTCCCCGACGAGGCGCACCAGGAGGTCGTCGCGCACGACGTCGACGTACGCGCGCCGCGTGGCGACGTGCTCCAGGAGCTGCGCCTTGGTGTGCACCAGCCCGGGGGCGTGCACGTGCACGAGGGCGTCGTCGAACATCGCGTCCAGGGCGTCGACGTCCCCGGCGACCAGGGCGTCCCGACGGCGCTCCTCCAGGGCGAGGATCTCGGCGCGGCTCGCGGCGTCGGCCACGGTCACCCCGCTGGGCGCAGGGCTTGTCGCAGGACTGGGCGCAGGGTGGTTGTCGTGGGGCATGGCGGTCCTCCTCAGGCCGGCCGGGCGGCGGTCAGCGCGTGGTCGGTGCGGAAGCCGGTGGTCTCGCCGGCCTCGAAGCCGGGCCGCGGCTGGCCGACCATCGCGTGGTACTTCGAGAAGATCTCGTCGGCCTCGGCCAGCGGCAGCACCGCCTCGATGTCCTCGAACGGCTCGCACCGCGTGCGGTCGGCGACGATCCGGCGGATCACCTCGTACCCCTCGCCACGGTGCGCCATGACCATGCCGTTGACCTTGGCGAGCCGCTCGGCCTCGAACGCCTTGAGCGCGGCGACCGGGTCGTCGATCGTGGCGAGCTTCTCGGCGAGCACGGCGCCGTCGACGATCGCCTGGCAGGCGCCGTTGCCGCCGCGCGGGTACATGGCGTGGGCGGCGTCGCCGACCAGCACCACGCGCCCGTCGGTCCAGCTCTCCAGCGGGTCGTGCCGGATCAGCGGGAACAGGTACACCTCGCGGGCGTCGCGCAGCATCTGCTGCACGTCGAGGAACGGCAGCTTCACCGTGTCGAACAGCGGCACGATCTCGGCGACGTCGCCGACGGCGTTCCAGTCCTCGACCGTCTCGTCGCGCTCGCGCTCCACCACCCAGTTGACCAGGGTCCTGCCCGTGCCCTCGAAGTCGTCGGCGATCGGGTACACGATCATCGTCGCGATCTGCGGGGCGCCGATGTGCAGGATCGTGTGCCCGTCGCGGTACGGCTCCATGAGCGTGGTGCCGCGGTACATGGTGATGCCGGAGTAGTGCGGCTCGGCGCTCTCGGGGTGCATCTGCCGCCGCACCACCGAGTTGATGCCGTCGGCGGCCACCACGACGTCGGCGCGGACCTCGCCGCGCGAGCCGTCGGCGCGCTCGACGTCGAGCGTGACGCCGTCGCCGTCCTGCGCGTAGCCGAGGGTCCGCACGCCCTGCACCACGGAGTCCGGGCCGAGCCGCTCGAGCACCGTGCGGTACAGCAGCATCTGGAGGCGGCCGCGGTGCACGAACCGCTGCTCGTGCAGGTAGCCCATGTGCACGCCGCAGCGCTCGGCGTAGATCTCCTGGCCGTGGTTGTTGTAGAAGATCGAGTCGCGCGCGTCGACGGAGATGGCCCGGAACTCCTCGAGCAGCCCGAGCTCCTCGAGCTCCTTGGTGCCGTACACCTTGACGTCGATGCCGACGCCGAGCGGACGGAGCTCCGCCACGGTCTCGTAGATGCGCGGGCGGAACCCGCGCTGGTGCAGCCGCAGCGCGGCGGCCAGGCCGGCGGGGCCGGCGCCCACGATGGCGATGTCGAGCTGGGGATCTGGCATGGACGTCCTCGTCTCTGGTGGGGTGGTTCGGGGCCGCGGCGTCAGCCGACGACGGCGGGGCTCAGGTCGTGGGCGAGCTCGCGCAGGAAGCGGGTCGTGGCGACCCAGGCGCGCTCCGCGTTGCGCGGGTGGTACGCGACCGCCTCGGGCGTCGGGGAGAAGCGGGCGTGCGGGCTGGTGAAGGCGTGCCGGGTGCCGCTGTAGAGGTCGGTCTCCCAGTCGAGGCCCGCGCCGGTCATGGCCCGCTGCAGGGCGTCGCGCTGCGCGGCGGTGGCCATGGGGTCCTGGTCGCCGGTGCACAGCAGCACCCGGACCGTGGGATCGCACGCGCCCCAGCCGGCGTCGGGGTCGAGCAGGTCCAGGCCTCCGTGCACGCTCACCACGCCGCGCACCGCGCCGCCGGTGCGCAGGTGCTCGAGCGCCGAGGAGCCGCCGAAGCAGTACCCGAGGGCGACGATCGCGTCATCGTCGATCTCGGGCTGCTCGGCCGCGGTCTCGTGGGCCGCCGCGACCCGCGCCGCCCAGCGCGCCCGGTCCGCGACCATGGCGCCGATGAGCGGCCCGATCTCGTCCTGCGTGCGCGGGCGGGCCCGCTCCCCCCAGACGTCGGCGGCGAGGACGGCGTACCCGAGCCCGGCCAGCCGCTCGGCGACCGCGAGCATGTCGTCGCTCAGGCCGAAGGCGTCGTGCAGGAGCAGCACGCCGGGCGCCGCCTCCCCGCCGGCGGGCGCGCGCAGCGCGCCGATCATGCGGGTGCCGTCGTGGGAGTACTCGACGTCGCGTGCGATCAGGTCGTTCATCGGGTGCCTTCCTGGGGCCTCGTCGTCCGGGAGGGGTCGAGGAGGCGGACGGCCCGCAGCGGTGCGGGTCCTCGCTCGACGGTGAAGCGTGCGCCGATCGTAGGAACACTTCCTACACGATTTCAAGTGTGGAACGACGGCCAAAGCTCAGAAATGTGGGTCACGGCAGGGAACTTCGCGCCCCTCAACGGCAGGAACGCAGGCGTCTCACGACCTTCACCCGGCGACTCCGCGCCTCAGGGGGTTGATCCGCCTCGACGGATCTGCATATGATTTCTCACACGATCTGACGGTCCGTCGGGTCGCTCATGAGTACCACAGGCACGACGCCCGCGATGCTGCGAGCGCCGTGCGAACCTCCTGAACGCAAGAGCCCACCGCGCCGGTGCGGGTCGCACGCCGATGTGCTTCAGGGAACGACCGCTAGACGGGAGCAGCCAGCGACATGACCGTCGTCGACATCAACATCCACCACCTGCCCGAGGACCTGTTCACCAACGAGAAGATCCTGAACGGCTTCCTGAACAGCGCCCCGCGCGGCTTCGGGGAGATCGCCCGCGTCGAGACGATGGCCAGCGGCAAGAAGCACCTCATCCTGGAGAAGCCCGCCGGCCACCAGAACCTCAACTACGTCGAGGGCGACTACTCCGCCGAGGCGAAGCTCGCCGCGATGGACGACGCCGGCGTGGACTACGGCGTCATGCGCGTGCCCGTCTGGCAGGAGTGGCTCGACCTCGAGACCTGCAAGGCCGTCAACGACAACGCGGCCGACATCGTCAAGCGGTCGAACGGGCGGCTGTTCTTCACCGCCTGCGTGCCGCCGTGGGGCGGCAAGGAGAACATCGACGAGCTCAAGCGCTGCATCGACCTCGGCGCCGTCGGCGTCCAGCTCGCCTGCCACTACGGGCAGCTCTACCTGGACGACCCGGTCTTCGAGCCCTACCTGCGCGAGATCGAGAAGCTCGACATCCCCGTCATCGCCCACCACACTCCCCTGCCGGTCGAGTGGCGGTCGGTGGTCGACTACACCAACCTGCGCCGCGAGTACGGCCGCATCGTCGACCAGGCCACCGCCGTCGGGCGCGAGCTGTTCAGCGGCATGTTCGACCGCATGCCCGGGCTGCGCTTCATCCACACCATGTTCGGCGGCAACTGGTTCGCGAACCAGGCGCTGCTCATGCCGCACGCGTCGAACAAGGCGGAGTCGCTCACCCGCCTCGACCCGACGGGTGGCGACAAGATCAAGAGCTACCTCGACAACAACCTCTTCTTCGACATGACCCACCCCCACTCGTGGGGCAAGCAGCAGGTGGAGGCGGCGATCGCGATCGGCGGCGCCGACCACTACCTGTTCGGGTCCTCGTTCCCCGTGTTCTACGGCTGGATGAGCCAGGGCGTCGAGTTCGTCAAGAACGAGCTGGAGATCACCGACGCCGAGCGCGAGCTCGTGCTCTCGGGCAACGCCGCCCGCCTGTTCAACCTCCCCCTCTGACCCGAAGACCCGACCCGACAGCCCGAGAGGGGGCCCGGCGCCAGCGCCGGTGCCCCCGCCTCGGCCTCCCCTCGAACCCGTGCATGCCGGCGCAAGGAGGCGCCCCCACCATGTCGATGTCCACGCCAAGGCCCCTGCCGAAGTCCGCACCGACGTCGCACCCGAGGCCCGCCTTCCTGGTGCGGGGCCTGGCCACCGCGGCGATCCTCGCGCTGGGCCTCACCGCCTGCACCTCCGGCGGCGGCGCCGCCGAGGACCCCGGCGCCTCTCCCGCCGCGAGCGCCGGCTCGGGCCCCGTGCCCGGCTCCGTCCTGCGGGTCAACTGGGGCGGCTTCCCCGAGAGCTGGGCCCCCGGCGCCGAGATGGAGGCCGGGTTCCTGCGCATCCCCTACGAGAACCTGGTCGCGCTCGGCGCGGACGGCGAGATCGAGCCCGTCCTCGCCACGACGTGGGAGCAGACCGACGACGCGCTCACGCTCACCCTGCGCGACGACGTCACGTTCCACGACGGCACGCCGTTCGACGCGGAGGCCGTCAAGGTCAACCTCGAGACCGTGAAGGGCACCCCCGGGCCGTACGCCGGGCCGTTCCAGGTGATCTCGTCGATCGACGTGGTCGACGCGCAGACGGTGCGGCTCAACCTCAGCGAGCCGACGCCGTCGCTCCTCACCACGCTGACCACCCGGGCGGCGCCGATGGCGAGCCCCAAGGCGATCGAGGCCGGCACCATCGCCCAGGTCCCCGTCGGGACCGGCCCCTGGGCCTACGACGAGGCCGCCTCCGTGCCCGGCACGCGCCTCGTCTTCGGCCCCGCCGAGGACTACTGGGGCGACCCGGTGGGCTTCGAGACCGTGCAGCTCGTCGCGATCCCGGAGGACAACGCGGCCTCCGCGGCGCTGGGCAACGGCGAGATCGACATCACCGACACCGAGACCAACCAGTTCACCACCCTGGACGGCACGCCCGGCGTCGACCGCCTGTCGTACCCCGCCATCCGGAACAACCCGATCTTCTTCGACCGCGGCCCGGGCGGGATGTTCGAGGACGTGGCCGTGCGCCAGGCCGCGTGCACCGCCATCGACACCGAGGTGCTGGCGAAGCTCGAGCCGGACTGGACGGTCCGCACGCAGCACTTCGCGGAGGGCGAGCAGGGCTACAACCCGGACATCGCCGGGTACACGCACGACGCCGCGAAGGCGCAGGAGCTGTACGACTCCGCCGGCAACCCGCCCGTCGACGCCGACATGCTCGCCACCGTGTTCAACGAGAACCAGATGAAGGTCTACGCCGAGCAGATGGGCGAGATCGGCATGAAGGTCACCGTGCAGAGCGCCCCGCCGCCCCAGTACTTCTCCGAGTGGAACAGCGGCAAGTACCCGCTCGGGCTCGGCGGCAACGACGAGCTGACGCCCTTCGACTGGTACCGGGCGTGGTTCGCCGCCGACGCGCCGGGCAACCCGTCCGGCGTCGAGAGCGACGAGCTCAAGGCCGCCGCCGACGCCGCCATCGCGGCCGGCACCGGCGACGAGGCGGACGCCCTGTGGGCGGAGGTCACCAAGATCATCTCCGACGAGGCCCTGACCTGCGCCCACGTGGCCGGCGAGGAGCTGATCGCCTGGAACACGACCACCGTGACGGACGTCGAGGCGCCCACGCAGCCGTGGGAGACCAACCTCGTGAACTACCGCGCGCTGCGCCCGGCGAGCTGAGATGGACAAGCTCGTCGCCTACCGGCTGCTGTTCGCCGTCCCGCAGCTCCTGGTCATCTCGATCCTGGTGTTCTCGCTGACGTACCTCGTGCCCGGCAGCCCCGCCGCCGCGATGCTCGGCACGTCCGCGACGCCCGAGGCCATCGCCCACGTCGAGGCCCAGCTGGGCCTCGACCGGCCGCCGCTCGAGCGGTTCGTCGAGTGGTTCGGCGCGATGCTCACCGGGGACCTCGGGACGTCGTTCCGCGCGGGGATGCCGGTGACCGACCTGCTCGCGCAGCGGCTCCCGGCCACCCTGTCGGTGGTGGCGGGCGGCATCGTCGTGGCGCTGGTGCTGGGCGTGGGGGCCGGGGTGTTCACCGGCACCCGCCCCGGCACCCTCGCGGACCGGCTGGTCACGGGCGGCACCGTGCTCGGGCTCGCGATCCCCGAGTTCTGGCTCGGGCTGCTCCTCACGACTCTCTTCGCGGTGCAGCTCGGCTGGGTGCCGATCGTCGCGTGGACGCCGCTGACGGCGGACCCGCTCGCCTGGCTCCGCGGCCTCGTCCTGCCGTCGCTCGCCCTGGGCGTCACGGGCGGGGCGATCATCGCCCGCCAGACGCGGGCCGCGATGGTCACCTCGATGGCGGCGCCGTACGCCGACACGCTCACCGCGGCGGGCGTGCCCCGCCGCACGCAGATCGCGCGCTACGGCGTGAAGAACGCGCTCGTACCGGTGCTGGCGTCGACGGGCGTCACCTTCGCCATCCTCATCGGCGTCAGCTTCGTCGTCGAGAAGGTGTTCGCGCTGCCCGGGCTCGGCAGCCTCATGCTCACCAGCGTCATCGGGCAGGACTTCCCCGTCGTGCAGGGCGTCGTGCTCGTCACCGCGACGCTCGTGATCGTCGTCAACCTCGTGATCGACATCTGCTACGGACTCATCAACCCGCAAGCGAGGCCCCAGTGAGCAACGCCGTCATCCTCGACCCCGCCGACCGGTCCCCCGCCGGCGCGCAGGCGCGCGGCGTCGCCCAGGCGTGGCACCGGCTGCGGCGCCAGCCGTCGACGCTGTTCGCCGTCGTCGTGGTCGCCGTCCTCGTCGTCGTCGCGGTCGCCGCGCCCCTGCTCGCGCCCTACGCGCCGGCGGCCACGGACTTCGACGCGCCCCTCTCCGGCCCGACGGCGGACCACCCGCTCGGCACCGCCGACCTCGGGCAGGACCTGCTGAGCCAACTGATCTACGGCGCCCGCACCGCGCTGGTCGTGGCCGGCGGCTCGGTGCTCGTCGCGATGCTCATCGGCGTGCCCGTCGGCCTCCTGCTCGGGTACAAGGGCGGCTGGTACGACCGGATCGGCTCGCGCGGGCTCGACATCGCCGACGCCCTGCCCGGCCTCATGGTCGGCTTCGTCGTCATCGCGGTCCTGGGCCGCGGCATGGCGGTGCTGGTGCTCGCCATCGGGCTGGTGTTCTGCATGAACTTCGCCCGCATGACGCGCGCCATCACGCTCACCGAGCGCAAGAAGCTGTACGTCGAGTCGGCGCACGTGTCCGGGCTGCGCGAGCGGCAGATCGTGTTCGGCCAGGTGCTGCCCAACCTCGCCGGCCCGCTCGCCGTGCAGGCCGCCGTCTTCCTCGGCTCCGCGATCAAGGTCGAGGCGGCGCTGTCGTTCCTCGGCCTCGGGCTGGGCGACGACCAGCCGTCGTGGGGCGGCATGCTCGGCGCCGCCGCCGAGCACCAGGCCGATCGGCCGCTCATGGCCGTGGCCCCCGGCCTCGCGATCCTGCTCACCGTGCTCGCGTTCAACCTGCTCGGCGACGGCATCAACGACGCGCTGTCGGGCCGTCGGACGACCGGCCGCCGGCGCACCGCGCTGCTCGGCCGCCTGCGCCCGCCCGCGTCACCCACGCTCGCCGAGGTCCGTGCGGCAGGGGCGGCCGGGTGGTCCCAGGACGCCGCGCCCGTCGGGCCCGCTCCCGCGGCCGCACCGTCCGTCGCCGCGCCCGACGACGACCTCGAGGCCGCCGCAGACACCGTGCTCGACGTGCGCGGCGCGACGATCGTCGCGGACCGTCCGGACGGCACGACCGTCACCCTCGTGCACGACGTCTCGCTGCGGGTGCGCCGCGGCGAGATCCTCGGCCTGCTGGGCGAGTCCGGCTCGGGCAAGTCGATGCTCGCGAAGGCGGTGCTGGGGCTGCTGCCGCCGGGCGTGCGGCTGGCCGAGGGGTCGGTCCGGCTGAACGGCACCGAGCTGGCGGGCTGCACGGAGCGCGAGCTGCGCGCCGTGCGCGGCACCGGGCTCGGCGTCGTGCTGCAGAACCCGCAGGCCAACCTCTCCCCCGTGCACACGGTGGGTCGTCAGCTCGTCGACGTGCTGCGCGCGCACCACCCGCTGTCGAGGCGCGACGCGCGGGCCCGGGCGGCCGAGCTGCTCGACCTCGTCGGCGTGAACGACGTGCAGCGACGGCTCGACCAGTACCCGTACCAGTTCTCGGGCGGCATGGCGCAGCGCGTCGCGATCGCCATCGCGCTGGCCGGCGAGCCGGACCTGCTCATCCTCGACGAGGCGACGTCGGCCCTCGACGTCACGACGCAGAGCCAGGTGCTCGACCTCGTGCTGGACCTGCGCGACCGACTCGGCATGGCGATCGTCAACATCACGCACGACCTGGGCGTCGCGGCCGAGACCTGCGACCGCGTGGCCGTGCTGTACCGCGGCGAGCTGGTCGAGGTGGCCGGCGTCGTCGCGCTCTTCGACCAGCCGCAGCACCCGTACACCGCGGCGCTGCTCGCCGCGCACCCGACGGCCGACCACGACGTGGAAGTGATCGCGTGAACGACTCCCAGCCCCTGCTCGACGTCCGAGACCTGCGCGTGGACTACGACGTCGCGGGTGCGGCGGGGTGGCGACGCCGCACCCTGACGGTCGTGCAGGGCGTCAGCTTCACCATCGCGGCCGGCGAGACGTACGGGCTGGTCGGCGAGTCCGGCTCGGGCAAGAGCACGACCGGCCGCGCCATCCTGCGCCTGGCGGACGTCAGCGGCGGCCAGGTCCTCGTCGACGGCCGGGACGTGGCCGCGCTGGGGCGGCGCACCCCGCTCTCCTACCGTCGCGACGTCCAGGCGGTCTACCAGGACCCGGCGGCGTCGTTGAACCCGCGCCACCGGGTAGGCCGGGCCCTCACCGAGACCCTCGCCCGGCACGGGCTCGGCGACCGCGACGAGCGGCGGCGTCGTGCCGCCGAGGCGTTCGAGCAGGTGGGCCTCACGACCGGCCACCTGGCCCGGTACCCGTCCCAGCTGTCCGGCGGGCAGCTGCAGCGCGTCGCCATCGCGCGGGCGCTGGTGCTGGGGCCGCGGCTCGTGGTGTGCGACGAGGCGGTCAGCGCCCTCGACCTGTCCACGCAGGCCCAGATCCTCACGCTGCTCACCGACCTGCAGGCCGCGAGCGGCGTCAGCTACCTGTTCATCACGCACGACCTCGGCGTCGTGCGGCACGTCGCGCACCGCGTCGGCGTGCTGCGCGGCGGGGAGCTCGTGGAGCAGGGCGAGACGCGGCAGGTGCTCGACCGCCCGCGGCACGAGTACACCCGGGCCCTGCTCGCGGCGAGCCCGTCGTCGCACCCCGACGGCCGGGAGGAGCGGCGTGCCGAGCGCGCCGCGCGCCGGTCCGCGGCGGCCCAGGACCTGTCCCAGGAGGCGGCATGACCGAGCAGCTCGACGACTTCTTCTCCACCGCCCGCGTCACGACGGGCGGCGACGCGCCCACGTTCGGCACGGAGAGCTACCGCGACCACCTGTACCGCCTCGACGACCCGGTGCTCGCGCAGTGGCGCAGCCTCGGCTACGAGGAGTTCTCGGCCCGCAAGCGCGAGCCCGGCTTCGTGCAGGAGCTGCTGGCGTCGTGGCGGGCGCTGTACGACGAGCCGTTGGTCGGCGTCACCACCGACGGCACGGTCCGCGACGTGCACCGCCTCGAGCCCGTGGTCGACGTCGACCCCGCGCCCTCCGCGGCCGCGCGACGCTTCCGGGGCCTGCTCGACGACGCGCAGCGGGACGCCGTCACGTATCCGGTCGACGCCCGCGAGTGGCGGGCGTGGAGCAACCCGGAGTTCGTCATCCACCGCACGGGGCTCCGGCTGGAGGAGCTCCCCGCCGAGACGGTCGACGCCGCCCTGGCGATGGTCGAGGCGTCGCTCAGCCCGGAGGGCTACGCCCGCGTCCGCGAGGCGATGGGCCTCAACGCGTTCCTCGGCGACCTGGTGGGCCTGCCCGTCCTCATGAACGAGCGCAGCTACTGGGTGGCGCTCTTCGGCGAGCCCTCGCCCGACGGCGCGTGGGGCTGGCAGCTCTTCGGCCACCACGTGGCCGTGAGCTTCGTGTCCGTGGCGGGTCGGCACGTCGTCGCGCCGGTGTTTCTCGGGGCCGAGCCCGCGGAGTCCGACGGCGCCCGCCCCCCGCTGTTCGCGGCACGGCAGCGGCTCGCGCTGGAGCTCGCGTCGTCGTGGACCCCCGGGCAGCGCGCCGGGGCCGTGGTCTACGCGTCCGTGCTGGACCCGGCGATGCCGCCGGGACGGCTGCACCCCGCCGACGAGCGGCACGTCGCCGGCGCCTTCCGCGACAACCGGGTCGTGCCGTACGAGGGCCTGCGCGCCTCCGACCTCGACGACGACCAGTGGGCCACGCTGCGGGCGATCGTGGAGGACGCGTTCCTGCTGCTCGCCGCCCCGCAGCGCGCACTGACGATGGCCGACGTCGACGCGCACCGCGCCGAGACCTTCGTGTCCTGGTACGGCGCCACGGACGGGACGCAGCCGTTCTACCTGCGCGTGCACAGCCCCGTCGTGCTCACCGAGCTGGACCACCACGCCGGCGTGTGGCTGAGCAACCAGCTCCCCGCGCGCTTCCACGTGCACACCACCCTGCGCGTGCCGCACGGCAACGACTACGGCCGTGCGTACGTGACGGCGGACCTGCGCTGATCGGGCGCTACGGCCCGGCCACCCGCCGGACCACGGCGTCGAGGGCTGGCCAGGGTGGCCCCGCACGCAGCGCGCGCAGCAGCTCCTCCCCGAACCGCGGCCCGTCCGGGAACTGGTCCTCCCGGTCCCAGCGCCACGCCGCGACCATCGCCAGGACGAGCTCGCGGCAGCGGTCGAGCAGCCCGCGGTCGACGCCCCGGTAGTGCCCGGAGACCTCGTCGAGGACGTGCGCGAGGTCGAACTCGACGGGCCCGCGGCAGCACGTCTCGAGGTCGATGAAGAGCGGCCCGTCCTGCGTGCTCAGCACGTTGCCCGGGTGGGGCTCGCCGTGGAGCACCTGCTCGCGCCCGGCCCCGTCGACCGCCTCGTGGAGCCGTCGCAGCCGATCGCCGAGGAACCGGCGCTCGACGTCGGGCAGCGCCGGAGAGAGCGCCGGGTCGGCGACGATCCGTTCCGCCTCGGCGATCCGCTCGGTGAACCGCGGGAAGCGGCCCTCCACGCCCCGCATCCCGGCGTGCAGGCGTTCCAGCGCCCGGGCGTAGTCGTCCGGCGGCACGACCGGGGCCACCGGCTCGTATTAGACCCACAGGGTCACCGCGAAGCCGTCGCGCACGTGCACCCGCGGGGCGACACGGGGCTCCAGGGCGCCCACCGGCGACCCGGCGCGGGCGAGCTGTCCGGCCAGCCCGAGCTCCATCCGTGCGACCTCGTGCCCCACGGGGGCGACCCGCGCCAGCACCCCGCACGGTTCGAGGCGCAGCGCGAGCTTGTTGGAGTCGTGGAGCACGGTGGCGACGTCGACCGGCAGGCCCACGGACCGGACGACGGCGGTCGCGGCATCGGTCGCGCGCTCGAGATCGGGCCTGTCCACACGAAGGATCGTGGCACCGGGACACGGTGGACGACGAGGCTTTTCGACAGGGCCTCTCGGCGCGGTCGTCCGTCGGGCGGCGCCTACCGCGCCTGCGGCGCCGACTCCTGCGCCAGCTGCGCCTCGTGCTCGGCGATGGCCGTCACGGTGTTGAGCTCGTGCCGGCGGGCGGCGGTCTCGATCATGTCGGGGTCGGCACCGCCCTCGATGAGGTCGACGAGCCCGTCGTGCTCGGCGAGCGACGCGTGCGCACGCCCCGGCGCGTACCAGAACGCCGAGCGGCGGATGAGCTCGAGCCGCGTCCACTCGTCCTCGACCAGGCCGGCCAGGCGCTCGTCGTCGCAGCGGGAGCACAGCAGCTGGTGGAACTCGCGGTTGAGCGCACCGAACCGGGCGGGCTCGAAGTTCGCCAGGGCGGCGGCCATCTCCTTGTTGAGGGTGCGGGCGCGCTCCAGGTCCTCGGGCGAGAGGTTCGGCGCGGACAGGGCGGTCGCGTAGCCCTCGAGCCGGGCGAGCAGCTGCATGGTGCGCTCCCAGGACCCGGTGTCGAACGTCTTGACGACCGCGCCCGCGTTGCGCACGATGTCGACCCAGCCCTCGGCCTCCAGCCGCCGCACCGCCTCGCGCCAGGGCACGGAGCTGATGCCGTAGTCCCGCACGAGCTGGTCGATCACCAGCCGGTGCCCGGGCGCGAACGTGCCTTCCATGATCCCCTTGCGCAGGATCTCGTAGCACTGCTCGGCCTTGCTCACGGCCACGGCCACAGGTGCCTCCTCGGTGGGTCGGCGGTGCCCCGTCGCGTCGTCGCGCGGGCGGACCGCCCCGTCGTCAGTCGTCCCGGGAATCATATCGGAGATCACACAGGATCTGGCAGGGTCGCGCGGACGGTCTCCAGCAACCGTGCCACCTTCGGGTCACGTGCCGCAGCCCCGGGCCGCGTGAGCACCAGCGCGCGCAGGCCCGCCGGCTCGGGCTCGATCCGGCGCACGGTGAGGTCGAACCGCGCCAGGCTCGCCCGGTCGGGGTCCGGCAGGATCGCCCGGGCCACGCCCGCCTCGACGAGCGGGAGCCCCGCCTGGATCGTCTCCACCGTGCGGATCGACGACGGCGCGACCCCCCACCGGCGCAGCGCCGCCTCCACCGCCTCCGGAAGGCTGGGGACGGCGGCCGTGCGGCGCGGCAGCAGCAGGAGCTCGCCGTCGAACGCACGCAGCGGGAGCGGCTCGCCCTCGGCACCGGCGCCGGGAGCGTCCGGCGGCAGCGCCGCCACGAGCGGCACCTCGCCCCAGTCGACGACGTCGAGCACCTCACGATGGCGGGCGACGAACCGGCGCGGGTCGGCGACCATCACGGCCGCCACGTCGACCGCGCGCTGCTGCAGCATGTCGATCGCCGTCCACGGCGGCGGGTCGACGAGGCGCACCTCGACGTCGGGGGCCGCCGCGGCGTGCGCCCGCACCAGGGCCGGCAGCCGGTGCCACATGAGCACCGGCACGGCGGCCACGGTCAGCGAGCCCGCGGTGCCCGCGCCGAACCGGCCCAACGCCGCGACGATGTCGTCCACCTCCCCCAGCACCCGCGACGCCGCGTCGAGCAGGTAGCGGCCGGCGCTCGTCGGCTCCACGCCCCGCGGGGTACGGACCAGCAGCGGGACGCCGACGTCCGCCTCGAGCTTCGAGATCGCGACGCTCAAGGGCGGCTGCGACAGGTGCAGCCGCGCGGCGGCGGCCGTGATCGACCCGGCCTCCACGACGGCGGTGAAGTACCGCAGATGACGCAGCTCCATAGTCTCCGAGGGTAGTCGGACGCCTCGCCATACCTCTGAGATATGGCAGCGAGAGGACATCGGTAGTTCCGCGGACGGGTCCTCGTCAGCAGACTCGGAGGCATGCTCCCGACCACAGCCCCCGCTCCCCCGTTCACGCTGACGCGCGCCAGCCACGTCGTGCTGGCCGTCACCGACCTCGCCGCGAGCCGCGACTTCTACCGCGACGTCATCGGCCTCGTCGTCACCGCGGAAACCGACGACGCCGTCTACCTCCGCGGGCTCGAGGAGGACGCCCACCACAGCCTCGTGCTCGAGCAGGCCACCGAGGCGAAGGCCGTCTGCCTGGGCCTGCGCGTGCGCACCGACGCCGACGTCACCGCCGCCGAGCGGCACCTCGCCGCGACCGGCATCGAGCACGAGCGCGTCGAGCGCCCGCACCAGGGGCCCACGCTGCGCTTCCGCGACGCCGTCGGCACCCGCGTCGAGCTCACGTCGTCGATGGACCTGGTGCCGCGCAAGATGGCGGACTTCCACGACTTCCGCGCCGGCGCGCCGCAGCGCATCGACCACTTCCAGGCCGTCACCCACGACGTGCGCACCGCCACCGAGTTCTGGACCGGGCTCGGGATGCGGACGTCGGAGTACACGGGCCAGTACCGCGAGGACGGCACCGACGAGCTCTGGGGCACCTGGATGGAGGTGAAGGGCAACACGCACGACCTCGTGTTCACCAACGGCCGGGGGCCGCGCCTGCACCACTTCGCCTACACGGTGCCGGACGCGACGTCGCTCATCCACGCCGCCGACGTCACCGGGTCGCTCGGCCTGGGCCACGAGATCGACCGCGGGCCCGGGCGGCACGGGATCAGCAACGCCCTGTTCCTGTACGTGCGCGACCCCGACCAGCACCGCATCGAGCTGTTCACCACGCACTACCAGCTCATCGACCTGGAGAGCGAGGCGATCCGGTGGGACGTGAGCGACCCGCGCCGCGCGCAGCAGTGGGGCATGCCGGCGTCCGAGCGCTGGTTCTTCGAGGCCAGCGAGTTTCCGGGCGAGCCCGTCCACGAGCCGCTGCTGCACGCCACCCCGCCCACGCTCGAGGCCTTCCTGGGCCTGCACTGATGCGCGGCGACGGGGCCGACCGGGCCCTCGCGGGCCTGTGGCTGGCGGGCGGCAGCCCGATGCTCGCGGAGACGTGCGCGGACTCCGGCCTCGACCTGCTGCTCGTCGACCCGGAGCACGACCCGCGCGGCACCGGGCCGACCGTCGAGACCGCGCTCGCCCAGGTCCGCGCGACGCAGGGCTACCCGGTGACGACGCTCGTCCGGGCGCCCGACGACGCGACGCTGCACGCGCTGCTGCACGCCGGCGTCCGGGACGTCGTCGTGCCCGTCGCCTCCGTCGACGACGCCGGGGAGGTCGCGGGAGCGGTACGGCGCGCGACCCGCGGCCAGGGCACGGTGCTCGTCCAGGTCGGCACCCCGGAGACCCTGGCGGCCGCCGCTGGCCTCGTCGCCCTCGAGGGCGTCGCCGGCGTCCTCCTCGACACCCCCGACCTCGCCGCCGCCCTGGGCCGGTCGGGCCACGCCCACCCGGACGTCGTGGCGGCCGCGCTCCAGGCCGTCCGCGCGGTGCGCGCGGCGGGTGGCGTCGTCGGCGTCGACGCGTCGGACCCCTTCGTCGCCGACGCCTGCCGGGAGGCGGGCGCGTCGTTCGTCGTCGTGGGGGACGAAGTCACCCTCCTCGCCCGCGAGACGACGAGGCTCGCCGCCCGTCTCGCTGGTCCAGCTCTCGCCGAGGTAGTCCGAGTCCCCGCGAGGTAGTGGACTGGTCCACTACCTCGCGGGGGTCTGGGCTACCTCGCGGGGGTGAGGCCGTCGACGAAGGCGACGGCGGCCGCGGAGATCTGCGCGCGGGCGTCGTCGTGGGAGATGGTCGGGGTGCCGTCGCCGGGCTGCGGGCCGTAGTCCCCGAAGAACGCGTGCCCGGCGCCCTCGACGACGGTGAAGACCGCGTCGGCGGGCAGGTCGGCCCGCGAGGCGTCGATCTTCGCCGGCGTCGCGAGGCCGTCCTCGCTGCCGGAGACGGACGCGACGGCGGCCGTGAGCGTCCCGCTCATGTCGTCCGCCGGGTAGGAGGCGAACAGCAGCAGCCCGGCCGCGGGCGCCTCGGCGTCGTCGTCCGCGGCGTCCGCCGCCATGGCCGCGACGGTGCCGCCGAGCGAGTGGCCGCCCACGACCCAGCGGTCCGCGTCCAACGCCGCGCGGGCGTCGTCGAACGCCCCCGTGGCGAGGAAGGCGATGCCGAGCGGCTGCTTCGCGACGACGACGGTGTGCCCCGCCTCGGCCAGCGGCCGCAGCACCGCCGCGTACGCGCGGGCGTCGACCCGCGCGCCCGGCTGGAAGAACACGGCCGTGCCGTCCCCGCCGTCCGCCGGGGCCAGCGCGTACCGGGTGGCGCCCTCGGTCACCGTCACCGTGTCGTCCGAGCGCATCGCCGCGAGCGCCGGCTCGACCGCGCCGAAGGGGCGCAGCCACGCGACCAGCACGACCCCCACGGCCCCGAGGACGAGCAGCGCCACCCGTCCCGCGCGCCGCCAGCCGGGTCGCGAGGGGCGACGGCGCAGCGCCCGCACCCCGACGCCGACCGCGCCGACCAGGGTCAGTGCCAGCAGCACCGCGTACGCCGGGTGCCCGTGCACCACCGCCCCCCACGCCGTCGCGCACGCCCACACGACGACGACCGTGGCGGCAGCCGCGACGGCGAGCGTCGCGACGCGCAGCCAGGCGGGGGCGGGATCCGGGGTGTTCGGCACGTGAGGAGTCTGGCATCCGCGCGGGACTCCGCAGGTATCGTCTGACCGCCACCTGCAACGTTGGAGGATTCCCCCGTGACCGACCTGTCCACGACCACGCCCGACCTCGCCCTCGACGCCGTCGTCGACCTCGACGTCCCCGGCCCCACGATCAGCCGCCACCTGTACGGCCACTTCGCCGAGCACCTCGGCCGGTGCATCTACGAGGGCTTCTGGGTGGGCGAGGACTCCGACATCCCGAACGTCGGCGGCATCCGCACCGACGTGGTGGAGGCGCTGCGCGAGCTGGCGATCCCCAACCTGCGCTGGCCGGGCGGCTGCTTCGCCGACACGTACCACTGGCGCGACGGCGTGGGCCCGGCGGCCGACCGCCCCCGCATCGTCAACACGCACTGGGGCGACGTCGTCGAGGACAACGCGTTCGGCACGCACGAGTTCATGGCGCTGTGCGACCTGCTGGGCACGGCCCCGTACATCTCGGGGAACGTCGGCTCCGGCACGGTGCAGGAGACGGCGGACTGGGTCGAGTACCTGACCCGCGGCGACGACTCGCCGATGGCACGCCTGCGCCGCGAGCACGGTCGTGACGAGCCGTGGGGCGTGTCGTTCTTCGGCATCGGCAACGAGCCGTGGGGCTGCGGCGGCAACCTGCGCGCCGACCAGTTCGCGTCGCTCGCCCGCCAGCACGCGACGTACGCCCGCGACCACGGCGGCAACCGCCTCGTGCGGGTGGCGGCGGGCGCGTCGGACGACGACTACGCGTGGACCGAGACGCTCATGCAGCAGGTGGCGAAGCTCGGCGACGCGGAGCCGCGCGACCTGTGGCAGATGGTCTCGTTCCACTTCTACACGTTCGCCGGGACGTGGGGGGACAAGGGCGCCGCCACCGAGTTCACGCGCGACGAGTACTGGGCCACGATGCGCAAGGCGCTCGACGTGCGCCGCATCATCGCCGGCCACTCGGCCGTGATGGACGCCTACGACCCGGAGGCCAGGCTCGGGCTCGCGCTCGACGAGTGGGGCACCTGGTGGAACGTGGAGCGGGACACCAACCCCGGCTTCCTGTACCAGCAGAACGCCATGCGCGACGCCCTCGTCGCGTCGGTGCACTTCGACGCCTTCCACGACCACGCCCGCCGGCTGCGCCTGGCGAACATCGCCCAGACGGTCAACGTGCTGCAGTCCATGCTCCTCACGGACGGCGCGAAGATGATCAAGACCCCCACGTTCCACGCCTTCGCGATGAGCGCGGGCCACCACGACGCCGCGAGCCTCCCGGTGCGCGAGCGCGTCGCGCGCGCCACGCACGACGTCGACGGCACACCCGTCGGCACGGTGTCGGCCTCGGCGTCCACGAAGGACGGCGCGGTGCTGGTCTCGCTGACCAACCTCGACCCGGACGCCCCGGCCACGGTGCGCGTCGACCTGCGCGGGCGGGCGGTGAGCGACCCCGTCGCCACCGTGCTCGCCGCCGACGACCCGGCCGCGCACAACACCTTCGACGCGCCCGACGCCGTCGCGCCGCGCCCGCTCGACGGGGTGACGGTGACCGACGGCGTGCTCACGGCGGAGCTGCCGCCGGCGGCGTTCGCGACGGTGCGCCTCACGCTCGCGTCGTAGCGCGTGCCACTATCTGAGACAGACGGTCCCACTGACCGGACGACGGGTGTAGACCTGGGGCATGACCAGCCCTGACGTCGAGGACCCCGCCGTCGCCGACCCCGAGCACCGGTACTGGCGGCGCAACCTCGCCGTCGGCACGGTCGGGTCGTTCACCACGCTCGTGGCGATGACCCTGCTGGTGCCGTTCCTGCCGGAGTACGTGCGGCAGCTCGGCGTGGACGACCCGGCCGCCGTCGTGCGCTGGTCGGGGGTCGCGTACGGGGCCACGTTCCTCACGGCGGCGCTCACCGCGCCGCTGTGGGGAGCGCTCGGCGACCGGTTCGGCCGCAAGTCGATGCTGGTGCGCGCCAGCCTGGGGATGGCGGTCGCGATGACGCTGCTCGGGTTCGTGCAGAGCGTCGAGCAGCTCGTCGCGGTCCGGCTGCTGGTGGGCCTGCTCGGCGGCTACTCCTCGGGGGCGACCATCCTCGTGGCCGCGCAGACGCCGAAGGACCGCAGCGCGTGGGCGCTCGGGGTGCTGTCGTCCGGCATCCTCGCGGGCAACGTCGTCGGGCCGCTGGTGGGTGGCTTCGTGCCCGCCTGGGTGGGCATCCGGGCGACGTTCGTCGTGTGCGGGGCGGTGATCTTCCTGGCGTTCCTCGCCACGACGCTCCTGCTCCGCGAGCCGCGGACCGGGCCGCGGCCGCCCCGGGCCGCCGCACGGCGTCGCGGCGTGTGGTCGCAGGTGCAGCGCCCGGGCGCGGTCGTCGCCCTGCTGGCGACGTCGAGCCTGCTGCTGTTCTCGACGATGTCGATCGAGCCGGTCGTCACGGTGTACGTGGAGGACCTGGGCCAGCTCTCGCACGCCGCGGGCGTCGCGGGGATCCTCGTCGCGCTGACCGCCCTGGGCAGCGTCGTCGCGGCGCCGCGGGTCGGCCGGCTCGCCGACCGGGTCGGGCACACGCGCGTGGTCGTCGCCTGTCTCGCCGCAGCGGGCGTGCTGGCGCTGGCGCAGGCGCTCGTGACGAACGTCTGGCAGCTCGGCGTGCTGCGCGTGCTGCTCGGCCTCAGCCTCGGCGGCCTGCTGCCGTCGATCACGGCGGCGGTGCGCCACCTCGCCCCGCCGGACGCCGTCGGCCGGGTGCTGGGGCTCGGCGTCTCCGCGCAGTACGTGGGGCAGGTCGCGGGGCCCGTGCTCGGCGGCCTGGTGGCCGCCCAGGCCGGCCTGCGCGCCGTCTTCGTCGCCACCGCCGTCGTCCTGCTCGCCGCGGCGGCGCTCAACCTCGTCGTGCTGCGCCGCGGCGCGCGAAATCCGTCGACCGAGGCGCGGGAGGCCGTGACACTCGGGTCATGACGATCACGCGGCTCGACCCCGCCGGCCTGCACGCGACCCCGGGCTACCACCACGTCACGGTCGTCGAGGCGGGGCGGACGGCGTACCTGTCGGGCCAGTGCCCGCTGGACGCCGACGGCCGGCTGGTGGGGCCCGGCGACCTGGCGGCCCAGGTCGGCCAGGTGGTCGCCAACGCGCTCCTCGCGCTCGACGGCGCGGGCGCCGCGCCCGACGACGTCGTGCGGTCCGTCGTCTACGTCCGCAGCGCCGACCGGGCGGATCTCGCGGCGGCCTGGCAGCGCCTGCTCGACTCGCCGCTGGCCCCCGCGTTCACCACCGCCAGCACGCTGCTCGGGGTGGCCCAGCTCGGCTTTTCCGGCCAGCTCGTCGAGGTGGACCTGACCGCCGCGCTCCCGCCCGCGGTCTGAACTCGACACTCGAGTCGTCCGATGAATCCTTCCAATCGACGATTGAATCGTGCTAATTTCCCGTGGCATGACCACATCGGCCGCAATGACGCGGCGCACGTTCGGGAAGCTGGCCGGGATCACCGCAACAGCGCTGCTGCCGTGGGCGCAGGCCCCACGCGCCGCCGCCTCGGGCCCGCCTGAGGTCGTCGAGACGGACACGCACGTCGTGGTGGACAACGGCCTCGTCCGCCTCACCGTGGACAAGTCGAATGGTCGGACCACCTCGCTCGTCTACGACGGCGTGAACCTGGTCGGCCGCGGGAACTACGACATGAACACCGTCCGCGAGGGCGGGGGCCTGCCGCTCCCGCCGGCGGACAACCACCTCACCGTCCGGGTCGAGCAGGACTTCGTCGACGTCGCCTACCACCACAGCCCGTCGGGCGACATGCCGTGCTGGCTCGTGCGGCACCACGTCGTGCGCTCCGGCGAGGCCGGCATCCACCTGGCCTACAGCTACGACCACCCGGCGGAGCTGCACGGCTTCCGCACCGACCAGCACCGGTACGTCTTCTACACCGCGGGCGGCGTCTTCACGCACGCCTCCGTGCCCGACGAGGCCGACGCGGTCCCGTGGCGCGAGGCCGCGGCGCGCATGCCCACCGGGGCCGAGATCTCGCGCGCCGAGATGGTGATGGACGCGACCTACGACCTCGAGGGCACCGGCTCCGCCTACCCCCGCCGCTACTACACGAAGTACGACTGGGCCGTGTCCATGAAGGACCACAGCCTGCACGGGCTGTACGGCAGCGGCTACGGCATGTGGGCCGCCCTGCCGAACCTCGAGGGGTTCAGCGGCGGCCCGGTGCGCCAGGACCTGATCCTGCACCAGACCGGCGACACCCCCGTGCTGCTCGTGGAGCCGCAGGCCACCCACTACGGCGCGCCGCCGGTGCGCGTCGCCGCCGGGCAGGCCTGGCAGAAGACCTACGGCCCGTACTTCGTCTACCTCAACAAGGGCGACGACCCGCAGGCCCTGCGCCGCGACGCCGCCCGCCAGGCGCGGTTCGAGACGCACGCGGACTTCTACGACCGGCTGGCGATCGAGGGCTGGACGCCCACCACCGAGCGGTCGCGCGTGCGCGGCACGGTCCGGGTCCCCGGGGTGCCGAGGCTGGACGGCGCCGTCGTCGTGCTGTCGGACAACGGCACGCCCATGCAGGACTCCGTGCTCGGGCACAACTACTGGGCCGACCTCGGGCCGGGCGGGCAGTTCGCACTCGACCACGTGCGCCCCGGCACCTACCGCCTCACCGTCTACGGCGGCGGCCTGTGGGGCGAGTACGTGATCGACGACGTCGAGGTGGGCGCCGGCCAGGAGGTCACGCTGGGCCGCATGCTGTGGGAGCCCACGAGCCACGGCCGGACGGTGTTCCAGCTCGGCACGCCCAGCCGCGACTCGGGCGAGTTCCGCCACGGCCGGGAGTTCCGGCGCTACGGCCTGTTCGAGTCGTTCCACGACGACTTCCCCGACGGCGTCACCTTCACGGTCGGCAAGAGCACCCCGCAGGACTGGAACTACATCCAGTACCAGCGGTCGTACCCGGTGCAGGCGCCCGAGGGCACGGTGCTCCCCGAGGACGCCGACGGCGTCTGGCTGTTCGACTTCGGCACCGCGTCCAGCCCCGTTGCCGCCGGGTACCAGCGGGTCGCGCAGAACACGCTGTACTCCGCCGGCGCGGGCTTCGGCCTCGACCGTACGGTCGACTCCCGGGACCGCGGGTCGGACGGAGACCTGCAGCGCGACTTCGTCGTCGGCTCCGGCTACGCGTTCGCGGTGGACCTGCCCGACGGGGAGTACGAGGTCACCGTGCTCTCGGGCGACGACATCGCGGCCAACAAGACGCAGGTCTCGTTCGGCGGCGGCGCGCCGGTGGCCCTCGACTCGGGCCGGGGCGAGTACGCCGTGCACACCGCGACGGTGACCGTCACCGGGGGCCGGCTCGACCTGCTCGCCGGCGGCGACGGCCGCCTCAACGCCGTCGAGATCCTCGCGGCGGACGCCGCGCTCCCCATGCTCGGGAGCCTCGAGGTCGACGGGGCCGACCTGGTCCCGGGCTTCAGCACGTTCCGCTCCGACTTCGCCGCCGACCTGCCCTGGGACCAGGAGTCGGTGACGGTCCGGGCCACCGGCCGGGGCGGCGCACGCGTGACGATCGGGGGCGACGACGTGCCCGAGGCCGGGCTCGCCGTGCCCCTGCACGCGCAGCGCACCGTGCTCGAGGTCGTGGTGAGCGACGACGACGGCGGGTCGACGGCGCCGACGACGTACCGGCTGCACGTCACCCGGCAGGAGAGCCCGTGGCGCATCCTGTTCGACCTCGGTCGCGCGCCGGCGGCGGGCGCGCGGGCCACCCTGACGGTCGCGCTGGCGGCGTGGGCCATGGGCTCCGCGCTGCCCGTGCCGCCGGAGAACAGCAACCTCACGATCAGGGTCAACGGAAAGCCGTTCGTCTGGACCTTCGGGCCCGAGGACGCGAAGGGGGCCACGTACCGCAGCGCACGCGGCGGGCGGAGCTACACCCGCGAGATCGCCTTCGACGCGGCCCTGCTCAAGCCGGCCGGGAACGAGATCACGCTGCAGATCAACGCCGGCGCCGAGCACCTGTGGAACGAGGCGGCCTACGACGCCGTCCGGCTCGAGATCGCCTGAGCCGAGTGCGGTCCTCCGGTGCGAGCTCGGTCGGGACGTCGACCAATCTCGCACCGGAGGACCGAGCTCAGGGCCCCGCCGTCAGCGGTCCAGCACCCCCCGGGTGGCGACGTCGGGCCGCAGGTCCAGCCGTCGCAACAGCTGCGCGTTGAGCGCCACCACCACGGTGGACAGCGACATCAGCAGCGCGCCGACGGACATCGGCAGCACGAACCCGACGGGGGCGAGCACGCCCGCCGCCAGCGGCACGGACAGCAGGTTGTAGCCCGCCGCCCACCACAGGTTCTGCTTCATCTTGCGGTAGCTGGCCCGCGACAGCTCGATCACGGACAGCACGGACCGGGGGTCGTCGCTGGCGAGGATGACGCCCGCCGACGCGATGGCGACGTCCGTGCCGGCGCCGATCGCGATGCCGACGTCCGCCTGCGCGAGCGCGGGGGCGTCGTTGACGCCGTCGCCGACCATCGCGACCCGGTGGCCCTCGGCCTGCAGCCCGGCCACGCGCGCCGACTTGTCCTCCGGCCGCACGCCGGCGAAGTACCGGTCGACGCCGAGCTCGTCGGCGACCGAGCGGGCCACCGCCTCGGCATCTCCCGTGATCATCACGACCTGCACGCCCCGCCGGTGCAGGGCCGCGACCGCCTCGGCGGACTCCGGCCGCACCTCGTCCGCGAGCTTCAGCCCGCCGACGACGGCGCCGTCGCGCAGCACGTGCAGGATGATCGCGCCGTCCGCGCGCCAGGCGTCCGCCTGCGGGACCTCGCCCGCGCCCTGCTCCCCGAGCTGCTCCTCGAGGAGGCGCGGGCCCCCGACGCGCACCTCGTGCCCGTCGACCGTCGCGACCACGCCGACGGCGGGCGACGACGCGAAGTCCGTCGCGCGCGGGACGTCGAGGCCGCGGGCCCCGGCCGCCCGGACGATCGCCCGGGCGAGCGGGTGCTCGCTGTCCGCCTCGGCGGACGCGGCGAGCGCGAGGACCGTGTCGGCGTCCACGTCGCCGACCGCCGCGACGTCCGCGACCGTCGGCTCGCCCTTGGTCAGCGTGCCGGTCTTGTCGAACAGGACGGCGTCCACGGTGCGCATGCTCTCCAGCGCCAGGCGGTCCTTGACGAGCACGCCCCCGCGGGCGGCCCGCTCGGTCGCGATGGAGACCACCAGCGGGATGGCCAGGCCCAGCGCGTGGGGGCAGGCGATGACGAGGACGGTGACGGTGCGGACCACGGCGTCGTCCGGCAGCCCGAGGGCCGTCCAGGCGAGGGCGGTGACGACCGCGGCGCCCAGCGCGAACCAGAAGAGCCACCCCGCCGCGCGGTCGGCGAGCCGCTGGGCCCGCGACGACGACGCCTGCGCCTCGGCCACCAGCCGCTGGATGCCGGCGAGCGCGGTGTCGTCGCCGGTCGCCGTGACCTCGACGCGCAGGCTGGAGTCGGTCGCGACCGTGCCGGCGGTGACGGCGTCGCCCACGGTGCGGCCCACGGTGCGCGACTCGCCCGTCACCATCGACTCGTCCATCTCGGCGCGGCCGTCGACCACGCGACCGTCGGCGGGGACGCTGCCGCCCGGCCGCACCAGGACGACGTCGCCCACGCGGAGGTCCGACGGCGACACCGTGACGACCTGCTCGCCCGCCGTGCCCTGCTCGACGCGCTCCGCCTCGTCCGGCAGCAGCGCCGCCAGCGAGTCGAGCGCGGAGGTGGTCTGCGCCAGGGACCGCATCTCGATCCAGTGGCCCAGCAGCATGATGACGACCAGCAGCGCGAGCTCCCACCAGAAGTCGAGCTGGTGGTCGAGCACGCCGACGCTGGCGCCCAGCGACGCGACGAAGGCGACCGTGATCGCCAGGCCGATGAGCAGCATCATCCCGGGCTTGCGGGCCCTGAGCTCCGACACCGCGCCCGTGAGGAACGGCCGACCGCCCCACACGTAGATCACCGTGCCGAGCACCGGCGAGACCCAGTCGACCCACGCCGCGTCCGGGAGCTCGTAGCCGAGCACCATCGCGAACATCGGCGACAGGGCGACGGTCGGCACCGCCAGCGCCAGCATGATCCAGAACAGCCGGCGGAACTGGCCCACGTGATCGCCGTGGCCCGCGTGGCCGCCGTGGCCGGACATGTCATGGCCAGACATGTCGTGGCTGGACATGTCGTGGCCGGACATGTCATGGCCGGACATGTCGTGGCCGGACATGTCGTGGCCGGACATGTCGTGGCCGGACATGTCGTGGCCCTCGTGCGCGTGGTGGTCGTGCTCCAGGACGCGTGCGGCGTCGGGGCCCCGGTGCCCCGTGTGCGGGTCGTGAGAGGAGTGGTCCACAGCTCGATCCTTGCCTCGGACGGACGGGTTCGCGATCTCGACTGATACCCCCTAGGGGTACCGTCCTGCCGCCAACCATATACCCCCCGCCCGTATTCCGCGACCCCTGACGAGCCGACGTCGCCCCTCCGACCTGCACCGTCACCCTTGCGGCGCTTCTACAACGATGGAAACATTCCCCGGGCACGCGAACGCTCACTGAGATCCCTCGACGAAGAGGAGCACCATGAACGCCCGCACCGCCTGGACCAGGCTCGCCGCCAGCGCGACCACCGCCGTCACCGCGGCCGCGCTGGTGGTCGGCTCCGCCGCCGTCACCACGACCGCCGCCGCCGCCGACTATCCCGGCCCCGGCGTCGTCACCGGCGACACCGGGGTGCACGACCCCGACGTCGTGCGGAAGCCCGACGGCACCTACCTCGTCGCCGGCACCGGCGAGGGCGTCCGCCTCAAGACGTCCACGGACCGCACGCGCTGGACTGAGGTCGGCGCCGCGTTCCCCGGCGGCACGCCCTGGGCCGACGCGTACACCGGCGGCGGCACGCACCTGTGGGCGCCGGAGATCCACCACGCGAACGGGCAGTACTACCTCTGGTACTCGGCGTCGTCGTTCGGCGTGAACCGGTCCGCGATCTTCCTGGCCACGAGCCCCACCGGCGACCCGGGCACGTGGACGCACCGCGGCAAGGTCGTCGAGTCGAGCACCTCCGACGACTTCAACGCGATCGACCCCGCGCTCGTCGTGGACGGCGACGGCCGGTGGTGGCTGAGCTTCGGCTCGTTCTGGTCGGGTATCAAGATGATCCGCCTCGACCCGGGGTCGGGCCTGCGCTCGGGCTCCGCGTTCCACGCGCTCGCCGGACGCGGCGGCGGCGCGATCGAGGCGCCCACCATCCACCGCCGCGGCGACCACTACTACCTCTACGTGTCGTTCGACGCGTGCTGCCAGGGCGCCGACTCCACCTACCGCGTCATGGTCGGGCGCTCGACGTCGGTCACCGGCCCGTACGTCGACCGCGCCGGCGTCCCCATGACCCAGGGTGGCGGCACGCAGGTGCTCGCCGGGCACGGGTCGATCCACGGGCCCGGCCACCAGACCGTCTTCTCCGACGTCGACGCCGACGTGCTGATGTACCACTACTACGCCGACTCGGGAGCGTCGTTCCTCGGCATCAACCTGCTCGGCTACGACGACGCCGGGTGGCCGTACGTCTACTGACAGCGCCGCCCACCCGCGCCGAACAGGCGGTTCGGGCGCGCGGGGAACAATCGCGGGAGGCGGCGCGTTGGGGCAGGGCCCCGTACACCGTACGAAAGAGGTCTCGTGCCCCAGCCCGCCACCCCGTACCCCTCCGTCACCACCGTCGGTGCCAGCTCCGACACGACCTCCGCCACGACTTCCGACGCCGCCGTCGACGACGCCGTCGACGACGCCGTCGCGGGCGCGCTCGAGGAGGAGCAGGCCGCCCTCGACGCCGCATGGTCACGGCGCGCCACGGTGCTCGACGAGCTGGAGATCACGCTGACGGCCGCGCGCCCCGAGGACGCCGCCGCCCGCGCCCGGGTCGCGCGGCTGCGGGCGCGGCGCGCGGAGCTCCGGGCGGCGGACCACGGCCTGGTCTTCGGCCGGCTCGACGGCGACGACGGCTCGGTGCGGCGGCTCGGCCGCGTCGGGCTGCCCGGCGCCACCGAGGACGACGAGCCGCTGGTCGTGGACTGGCGCGCCGCCGTCGCCCGGCCGTTCTACACGGCGACGCCGGTGGACCCGCAGGGCGTGCGCCGCCGCCGGCACGTGCGCACGCGCGGGCCGGAGGTGGTCGGCGTCGACGACGAGCCGCTCGACGGCGGGCTGGACGACTCCGGCCTGGTCGGCGAGGGAGCGCTGCTCGCCGCGCTGGACGAGCGGCGCACCGGCCGGATGGGCACCGCCGTCGCCACCCTGCAGCGCGAGCAGGACGACGTCGTGCGCGCCGACGCCCGCACCCCGCTGGTGGTGCAGGGCGGCCCGGGCACGGGCAAGACGGTCGTGGCGCTGCACCGCGTCGCCTACCTGCTGTTCGCGCAGCCGCACCTGGCGGAGCGCGGCGTGCTCGTGCTGGGGCCGTCGACGCGCTTCCTCGACTACATCGCCCAGGTGCTCCCGGCGCTCGGGGAGACGGCGGTCGTCTCCGCCACGTGCGACACGCTGGTGCCGGGCGTGCGGCCCACGCGCGCCGAGGGGCGCGACGTCGCGGAGCTCAAGGGTCGGTCGTCGTGGCTCCCCGCGTTGCGCCGGTTCGTCGCGTCGCTCGAGCCGGACGACGGGCCGCTCGCGCTGGCGCTCGACGGCGAGGAGCACGTGCTGTCCGCGGCGCAGCTGGCGGCCGCGCGCCGCGGTGCGGTGGGTGCGGGCTCGTACCACCAGGCCCGCGAGCGCGTGACCGAGCGGGTGCACGAGCTCCTCGTCGACGCCGTCGCCGACCGCCAGGCCGAGCTGCTCGCCCGCGCCGAGGAGGGCTTCGAGGACGTGCTGGGCCAGCTCGACGCTCGCCTGGCCGCCGCCGACGACCGGGCCGTGCCCACCGGCGCGTCCGGTTCCGACGTCGACGGCGTGCTGTCCGAGTCCGACCTCGAGGCGCTGCGGGTGCGCGTCGCGGCCGACCGCGGCGTCGCCGCGGCGCTCGACGCGTGGTGGCCGCGCCGCGACCCGGCCGCCGAGCTCGCCCGCCTGCTGCACGACGCCGACCTCCTGGCCGCGCACGCCACCGACCTCACCGCCGCGGACGTCGCCCGCGTGGTCGCCGAGCCGGCCGGCGGCGAGGACGGCTGGTCGAGCAGCGACGTGCCGCTCCTCGACGCCCTCGCCGACCTGCTCGGCGACCCGCTCGACGGCGCCGGCGACGAGACCGGCGAGGACACCCGCGACGGCGTGTTCGTCGCCGCGCGCGCCGCCGCCCGCCGCGACTGGGCGTACGGCCACGTGGTGGTGGACGAGGCGCAGGAGCTGTCCGGCATGCAGTGGCACATGGTGGTGCGCCGCTGCCCCACCCGGTCCGTCACCGCCGTCGGCGACATCGACCAGGCCTCGTCCGCGCACCGGCAGACCGACTGGGCCGAGGCCGTCGGAGACGCCCTCGGCGACCGCTGGCGGCGGGCCGACCTGACGATCTGCTACCGCACCCCGCGCGAGGTCATGGAGCTGACCGTCCCGGTGCTGCGCCGCGCGGGGAGCCGCAACGCCCCGCCGCGCGCCGTCCGCTCCGCCCCGGTCGCGCCCTGGCGGGCCGAGACCGACGAGCGCACGTGGCCGGCGGTTGTCTCCGACGCCGTCGCCGGGATGGCCGGGCGCTACGCGGGCGGCACGGTCGGCGTCGTCGCGCCCACGACCCGGCTCGCCGCGCTGCGCGACACGCTGCCGGACGGCGTGCCCGTGCTGTCCGCGACCGACGCGAAGGGCCTCGAGTGGGACGCCGCCGTCGTGGTCGACCCGGACGGCATCACGGCCGAGCCGCGCGGCTGGAACGGGCTCTACGTGGCGCTCACCCGGTGCACGCAGGAGCTGGGCCAGATCGCCGTGCTGTGACGGTTCGATGCCGGTTTGCACCCTCTGACCTTCCTCAAATCGCCTGCGTGCGCCCGCGCCCGGCCACGAGGATGACGACGCGACATCAACCGCCGTGAGCCGTGAAGCGAGGAACCCCCATGCGCGTCCTGGTGACCGGAGGCGCCGGGTACGTCGGGTCTCACACGGTGCTCCGGCTGCTCGGGGCCGGGCACGACGTCGTCGTGGTGGACGACTTCTCCCGGGGTGTCCCGGCGGCGCTGGAGCGGGTCGAGATCCTGGCGGGCCGGCCCGTGCCGGTGCACGTCTTCGACGGGGCGGACATCGACGCCCTCGAGCGCCTCTTCGACACCGAGGGCTTCGACGCCGTGCTGCACCTCGCGGGCATCAAGAGCCCGAGCGCCCGCGGCGTCCGCCCGCTGGACAGCTACGAGACCAACCTCGGCACCACCTTCACGCTGCTGCGCTGCATGGCCTGGTACGGCGTCGACCGCCTCGTCGTGTCGTCGTCGGCCGCCGTGTACGGCGAAGGTCGCGACCTGCCGCACGCCGAGGACGCGCCGCTCTCCCCCACCGGCCCGGTCGGCCGCAGCCACGCGATGAACGAGCAGATCCTGCGCGACGTCGTGGCCGACGCCGGCCCCGCCCTGCGGGTGGGCGTCGTGCGGCACTTCTCCGCGGCGGGCGCGCACCCCTCGGGGTCGCTCGGGCCCGACCGGACGGGGGCGTCGGCGAGCCTGCTCACCGCCGTCGCGGAGGCCGCGGCCGGGCTGCGCGACGGGCTCGAGGTGCACGGCGTCGACCACCCGACGCCCGACGGCACGGCCATGCGCGACTACGTGCACGTGGACGACCTCGCCGCCGGGCACGTCGCCGCCCTGGCGGCGCTCGGCGACGCCGAGGAGCAGCTGTCCACCTGGAACCTCGGCAGCGGCCGCCCCACCAGCGTGCTCGAGCTGGTCCGCGCCTTCGAGACCGCCACCGGGCGCACCGTGCCGAACCGCGTCGCCGCCCGCCGGGAGGGCGACGTCTCCGTGTCGTACGCCGACCCCGCCCGCGCGGAGGCCGAGCTCGGCTGGCGTGCCACCCGCGGCGTCGAGGACATCTGCCTCGACCTGTGGCGGTGGCACCAGCGCAACCCCACCGGGTACCCGACGTCCCTCGCGCCGTCCGCCCCGTGGCGCGGCGGCGTCGGACACCGCCTGCGGCTCGTCTCCGCCGTGCCCGCCGCCGCGGCCTGGTAGCCGTCAGTCCTTCGTGTCGCGGTAGTACCGCAGCGCGCCGGGGTGCAGCTCGACCGGGTCGGTGAAGATCGCCCGCACCCGGTCGAGGTTCGCCGCCGACGGCACCTGCGCCGCGATCTGCGCCCGCGCGTCGAACAGCGTGGACACCAGGGTCTGCGCCTCGGCGTCGGGCATGTCGGCGCGCACCATGAGGAAGTTCGGCACCGCGAGCGTCTCGACCACCCGCGACGATCCGTACATGCCCTCGGGGACGATGCCGTGCCGGTAGCCGCTGCCGTACCGGGAGCGCACCTCCTCGACCAGGTCGCCCAGAGGCACGAGCCGCACCGGCACGTCGTCGGCGAGCGCCGTCAGGCCCGGGGTCCGCAGCCCGCCCGACCAGAAGAACGCGTCGATCTCGCCCGCGCGCAGCGCCTCGATCGAGCCGTCGAGGCCGAGCCTCGCGTCGGTGAGGTCCTCGGTGGGCACGTCCGCCGCCGCGAGCAGCCGGTGGGCGATGAGGGCCGTGCCCGACTGCGGCGCCCCGAGGGAGACGTCCTTGCCCCGGAGGTCGTCGATGCTGCGGATCCGGGAGCTCGCCGGCACCACGAGGTGCAGGAAGTCGTCGTACACGCGGGCCAGGGCACGGACGTCGAGCGGCTCGTCGAACTCGCCCCCGCCCGCGACGGCGTCCCGCGCGGCGTCGGCGGCGCTGAACGCCACCTGCGCCGTGCCGGCGTCGAGGCTCTCGAGGTTCTCCACCGACCCGCCCGACTCGTCGACCGCGACCGGCACGTCGTAACGGTCCTCGAGCACCTGCGCCAGCGCCGTGCCGTACGCGTGGTAGATGCCGGTCGAGCCGCCGGTCGCCACGGTGAGCGCGTCGGGGCGCTGCCCGTCCCAGGGGTCGCCGGCGGTGTCGTCGCCCACGCACCCGGCGAGCACCGGCAGCGCCGCCAGCGCCGTGACGACCAGCGCCACGAGGCGCGCCGCCGGGGAACGCCCCGCCCTCACGACGTCACCTCCGCGTCGACGGGCGCGCCGCCGACCGCCGTCGGCGCGGGCACGCGCAGCCGCACCTCCAGGCCCCCACCGTCCGGCAGGCCCAGCCGCAGCCCGCCGCCGCCCGTGGCGAGCAGCTCCGACGCGATGGCGAGGCCCAGCCCCGAGCCGCGCACCGTGCTGTGACCGGGCGAGCGCCAGAACCGTTCCGCGAGCCGGTCCAGCTCCTCGGGCGGCACGCCCGCGCCGTGGTCGCGCACCACCACCTCGACGGCACCGGTGCCGGGCGTCCCGCCACCGGTCACCGTGACCTCGACGCGGCCGCCGTCGGGCGAGAACTTCACCGCGTTGTCCAGGACGGCGTCGAACGCGCACTCGAGCACGATCGGGTTCAGCTCGGCCCACGCGCCGTCACCCGGGTCGTCGAAGGTCAGCTCGCGCCCGACGGCGAGCAGCCGCCAGCTGTCCACGCGCCGCGCGACGAGGTCGGCGACGTCCAGCGGGTGGGCGCCCGCGGCCAGGTTCGCGTCGTCGGCCAGGAGCAGCAGGGCGTCGAGGATGTGCGCCATGCGGACCGCCTCCGCACGCACGTGCGCCACCTCGGTGGCGTGCTCGGGCGGCGTGGACAGGGCGAGGTCCTCGACGCGCAGCATCAGCGCGTTGAGGGGGTTGCGCAGCTCGTGCGACGCGTTCGAGACGAACTCCTGCTGGCGGTGCATGGAGTGCTCCACCTGGGCGGCCATCGCGTTGAACCGGGTGATCACCTCGCGCAGCTCGGGCGGCCCGGTGGACGGCGGGATGCGGGCGTCGAGACGCCCCCGGCCGATCTCGCCCATCGCGGTGTCGACGGCGCGCACCGGCCGCAGCACCCAGCCCGCGGTGCGGTGCGCGATGACGACCGCCAGCACGCACATGGCCAGCCCGGCCGCGACGAGGATGCCCCAGCTCGACCAGATGCTGCGGGAGATCTCCTCCGCGTCGGACACGGTGACGACGGCGCCCACGAGGTCACCGCCGTCGTACACGGGCTCGGCCACCACCACCCGGTCGGCCTTCCACGGCAGCGAGCTGAGGTCCGCCTCGCCGCGGCGGCCCGCGAGCGCCGCCTGCCGCTCGTCCACCTCCTGCGGGTCGAGCCCGTTGCTGGCCCACGTGGCGCCCGACTGGTCCACGACCGCGGCCGCCACCCCGTACACCTCGCGGTAGCGGTCCAGGTCGCCCTCGACGATCGTCGGGTCGTCGGCGGTCAGCGACTGCCGGGCCGTGATGACCAGGTAGCCCGCGTCCGCGAGCCGGTCGAGGTAGACCTCCTGCTGGTTCGCCCGCGCGACGTTGCCCGCGTACGCGGTGCCGAGCAGCGCCAGCACCAGCACGCAGGGCACGAACAGGATGATCGCCAGGCGGGTCCGCATCGACCTCTACGCCCCCGTGCCCGCGGGCCCACCGCCGTCGGGCGCCGCCACCCGGTAGCCCACGCCGCGCACGGTCTCCACGACGTCGGGCTCGCCGAGCTTGCGGCGCAGCGACGCGACGTGCACCTCGAGGGTGCGGCCGAGGCCCTTCCAGCTGGAGCCCCACACGTCGCGCAGGATCCGTTCGCGCGTGAGCACCGAGCCCTGCTGGCGCACCAGCAGCGCGAGCAGGTCGAACTCCTTGCGGGTCAGCTCGACGACGGTGCCCACGGCCTCGCCCACCCGGTCGCCCACCGCGCCGGCCGTGCGCCGCACCTCGCGCCGCGCGAGGTCCACCACCAGGCCGCGGACGCGCACGCGCGCGTCGGCGGCCTCGGCGCGGGCGCCGTCCCACTCGCGGCCGCGGCCGCGGCGCATGACGGCGTCGATGCGGGCGAGCACCTCGCGCACGTCGTACGGCTTGGTCACGTAGTCGTCCGCGCCGAGCTCGAGGCCGCGGATGCGCGCGTCGAGCCGGGTGCGCGCCGTGACCATGATGATCGGGGTGTCCGAGACGCGGCGGATGCGGCGGCAGACCTCGAAGCCGTCGATGTCGGGCAGCGACAGGTCGAGCAGCACCATGTCGGTGCGCGGGCTCAGCTCGCGCAGGGCGGAGGCGCCGTCGCGGGCGCGGACCACCTCGTAGCCGTGCCGTCCGAGCACGGACACGAGCGCGCCGGCGACATGGTCGTCGTCCTCGACCACGAGCAGCTGCACGGGACCGTCCCTCCGTCGGGCGCCTGGAGCGCACAGGGTAGCGGAGCACCCGCCGGTCGGTCAGAGCCAGCCCACGCGACGGAAGACGCGGTAGAGCACCACGCAACCGACGGCCATGAGCACGAGCGCGAACGGGTAGCCGAGCAGCCAGTGCAGCTCCGGCATGTGGCGGAAGTTCATGCCGTAGATCCCGGCGACCACCGTGGGGTACACGAGGATCGCCGCCCACGCCGAGATCTTGCGCATGTCCTCGTTCTGCCGCACCGACACCTGGGACAGGTGCACCTGCAGCATGTCGGAGAGCAGGTCGTCGTGCGCGTCGAGGTGCCGGTCGATGCGCTCGACCGTCGACGCCACCCGCTCCAGCGTGCGCCGGTCGGCGACGACGCGGCGCTCGTCGGTGGTGAGCTCCGGCAGCTCCGCCGACACGGGCAGCAGCGCCCGCCGCGCCTCGGTGATCTCCCGCTTGAGGTCGTAGAGGCGCTGCACCGGGTCCGCCGTCGTGCGGTCGAAGACGACGCGCTCGGTGTCCGCGACGGCGTCCCCGAGCGCCACCTCCACCTCGGACGCCACGCCCACCAGGCCCAGCACGACGGCGAGCGCCACCCGCTGCGCGCCCGACCCGTGCGTGGGGCCCGGCCCGCGGAGCCGGTCCATCGCGTGCTCGCGCACGCCCGCGCCACCCGCCTCGAACGTCAGCACCGCGTCCGGGCCGGCGAGCACGCCCAGCTCGCCCGTGTGCACCTGCCGGTCGTCCTCCGTGAACCAGACCGTCGGGGTCAGCACCGCCACCCAGTCGTCGTCGAGCCAGCGCACCGCGGCCGCCGGCCGCTTCGACACGTCCCTCGCGACCACGTGCACCTGCGCGAGCCGCTCCCGCAGCGCCGGGTCGATCTCCTGCGCCGCGGCGAGGAACGCCTCCTTGTCCGTGACGTGCAGCCAGCGCGCCGGGTGGTCGTCGTCCGCGGTCGTCACCGGCGCGCCGTGCGTCCCGACGAACCACTCGCCCGCCCGCGTCCCCTCGTCCGTCACACCCGCATTCTCGGACGAACCTGCCCGAAGGGCGCGGTGGGCGCGTGCCCGGGGCGATCCACGGGCCGCCGACCCGAGCGTCAGGCGGCGGCGGGGACCCCGTCGTCGACCGGACGGGCGGCAGCGGCTCGCGACGCGACGAGCGCCGCGCCGGCTCCGGCGGCGACGAAGATCGCACCCAGCGCGAGCCAGCCGGGGGTGCCGAACCGGATGGGCAGCGCGGTGACGACGACGGGCGCGGCCATGCCGGCGAGCGCGTAGCCGGTCTGCGACAGGCCCTGGTAGGCGCCGGCGCGGCGCGGGTCGGCGAGCTCGAACGCCATGCCCCAGCCGCCGGCCTCGGACAGCACCTCGCCGAGCGAGTGCGCGACGGCGGCGAGCAGCAGCAGCGCGGTCGCGGCGACGAGGCTGCCGTGCCCGGCCACCGCGTACAGCACGCAGGCGCCGGCCAGCAGGAGGGTGCCGCGACGCACGGCCCGGCCGGCCGCCCGCACCTCGTGCGTGCCGCGGGACGCGCGGACCTGCAGCAGGGCCACCAGCGCCGTGTTGACCACCAGCAGCGCGGACACGACGGCGGTCGGGGCGTCGGTGGTCGCGACCCACAGCGGCACGCCCACGGTCATGACGCCGAACTGCATGGCCACGACGGCGTTGAGCACGACGCCGGCGACGTACGTGCGGTCGCGCAGCGGGTGCATCCCGGGCGCGGACCGGTGCACGGGGTCGGCGGCCGCGGCGGCGTCCGGGGTGCCGGCGACGGGCGGGTCGGCGAGCATCCGCGCGGCCAGCTCGGGCACGCGGCGCGGCAGCCGGACGAGCGGCACGACGGCGCCGAGCAGCAGCACCGCCGTCGCGACCATCGCGGTGCGGTACGCGGCCGCGGTGTCCACCAGGAGCGCGACGGCGGCGGCGAGCGTGCCGAGCCCGATGAGCACGTTCGTCACGACGCGCAGCCGCGCGCGGACGTCGACGCGCTCGGGGCCGGTGAACCACCGGGCCAGCAGCGCCTGCCGGGCGGTGGACTGCACCCCGCGTCCGGCGCTGACGACGACGGCGACGGCGGTGAAGCTCACCGCGTCGGAGGTGAACGAGTACGCCGCCAGCGCCAGCGCCTGTGCGAGCAGGCCCCACACCTGCACGCGGTGCGCGCCGCGCCGGTCCGACCAGCGCCCGGCGAGGTACGACCCGAGCACCCCCGCGCCGCCGGCGATGCCGAGGCCCAGCCCGACGGTGGTCGCGGGCAGCCCGACCACGCGCGTGAAGTACAGGACGGAGACGGTGTAGAAGATCCCCGTCGACGCGGCGAACGCCATGGTCGAGACGGTGAGGGCGCGCGCCACGGGGTCCCGCGGCAGGAGGGTCTGGATCACGGCACCAGTAGGGACCCGTCCGGCCGTACCCGGAACGGATGTAGCGCTGGCCTACATCTATGCTCACACCGTGGGACGGAGCCGCTGATGGGCTGGATGCACTACGAGCTGGCGGGCATGGACCTCGCCGACGTCCGGTTCGCCGTCTCCCCGCTGAACGAGCTGGTGCTGTCGCTGCGCGCGTGGCGCGACCCCGGCCGCTTCCCCGTGCACCTGCCGTGGCTGCGCCGCGTGCAGGAGGCCCGGCCGGCCCTCGACGGCGAGATGCTGCTCGCGCTGACCAACGAGGTGATGTGGACGCCGGACTTCCTCACGCCGCGCCCGGGCAGCCCGCTCACCCGCCTCGACGACGAGCTCGCCGGCGTGGCCGGCGTCGACGACGCCGTGGTCGCGCACGACCTCGCCGCGGTGCACCCGGGCGGCCTGCCCGCTCCGCTGCGCGGCCCGCTCCCCCGCGTGCGGCGCCGGATGCTCGACGCGCTCACCGGCTACTGGGACGCCTGCTTCGCGCCCGTCTGGCCGCGGATGCGTGCCGTGCTGCAGGCCGACGTCGTGCACCGCGGCACCGTGATCTCGGCGCGCGGCGCGGGCGCGATGTTCGCCGACCTCTCCCCTCGGGTCTCGTTCGCCGAGGGCGTGGTGAGCGTCCGCCTGGGGACGCTCAGCGGCGAGTGCCGCCGCTCCACCACCGGGGCGGGGCTCACGCTCGTGCCCACGCTGTTCACCCGGGCGGCGTCCGCCCCGATCTCGCCGGCCGAGCCGCCGATGATCATGTACGGCGCGCGCGGCACGGGCACGCTGTGGCAGGCGGAGCGGCACGTGGCGGACCGCGCCCTCGTCGCCGTCCTGGGCCGCGCGCGGGCGGGCCTGCTCACCGCGCTGGAGCACCCGGCGTCGTCCACCGAGCTGGCCCGCCGCCTCGACGTGACGACCAGCGCCGTCAACCAGCACCTGCGCGTCCTGCGCGACGCCGGCCTGCTGACGTCGGCCCGCGCCGGCCGCTCCGTGCTGTACCTGCGCTCCGAGGTGGGCGACGCCCTGGCGGGCGGCGGCCGCGAGGCCCGGTGACCCACCCCACAGCCTGAGCTCCCACATCCCGACAGTTTCCCGACGCCGCGTTGGTATCGTTCCCGACATGACGTCGGCAACTGGTGCCGGCGCGGAAGGGAGCACGATGTTTCTGGCGTGGCGCGAGCTGGTGTTCGCGCGGGCACGGTTCGGCCTGATGGGGGGTGTCGTCGCCCTCGTCGCGATCCTCGTCGTCATCCTCTCGGGGCTCTCCTCGGGGCTGGTGAACGACGGCGTCTCCGGGCTCAAGAAGCTGCCCGTGACGGCGTTCGCCTTCGACGAGGGCACCCCCGTCGACTCGGCGTTCTCCCGCAGCACGGTGGAGCGGGACCAGGCCGCACGATGGGCCGAGGAGGACGGCGTCGCCGACGCCGCGCTGTTCGGCAACCAGCTCGTCAACGCGGAGGGCCCGGACGGCGAGGCGGTCGACCTGGCCCTCTTCGGCGTCGACCCCGACTCGTTCCTCGCGCCCGCGCCCGACCTCGTCGCGCAGGGCGAGGGTCTCGCGCAGGACGACGGGATCGTCGTCAGCGAGACCGTCACCGACCTCGGGCTCGGGGTCGGCGACACGGTGACGGTCGACCGGCTCGGCACCGAGCTGACGATCGTCGGCGTGCTCGACGGCCAGCACACCTACGGGCACGTGGACGTCGCGTACGTCCCCCTCGCCACCTGGCAGGAGATCCACGCCGGCGCCGGACCCGGCGACGAGGTGCGCCCCGAGGCCTACGACGAGGCGACCGCCGTCGCGCTCGCGGAGTCCGACGGGGCGGACCTCGACCTCGCGGCCGCCGGTGCCGGCACCGGGACCGCCGCCGTGCCCCTCGAGGACTCGTTCGAGGGCTCGCCGGGGTACGCGGCCGAGACCCTCACGCTCGACCTCATCCAGACGTTCCTGTACGCCATCTCCGCCCTCGTGGTCGGCGCGTTCTTCACGGTGTGGACCATCCAGCGCCGGCACGAGATCGCCGTCGCGCGCGCCATGGGCGCCCGCTCGGGCTACCTGGTCCGCGACGCCCTGGGGCAGGCCGCGGTCGTCCTCGTCGGCTCGACCGCGGTGGGCGTCGCCGTCGGCGTCGGGTTCGGCGCGCTCCTGACGTCCACCCCCATGCCGTTCTCGCTCGAGCCCGTGCCGGTGGCGGCCGCCGCCGCGCTGCTGGTCGTGCTCGGCCTCCTCGGCGCGGCCGCCGCCGTCGGCCGCATCGCCCGCGTCGACCCGCTCACCGCCCTCGGAGGACAGCGATGACCCAGCCCGCACCCACCACGACGACCACCGCCACCGCGCGGCCCTCCGCCGCAGGCGACGGCCTCCGCCTGACCGACGTCGAGCTCACCCTCGGCGACGGTGACACCACCGTCGTCGCGCTCGACCACGTCGACCTCGCCGTCCCGGCGGGCGAGCTGCTCGCCGTCGTCGGCCCGTCCGGCGCCGGGAAGTCGAGCCTGCTCGCCGTCGCCGGGGCGCTGACCCGGCCCGACTCCGGCACCGTCCAGGTGGACGGCGTGGACGTCGGCCCCCTCTCCGGCTCCGGTCAGGCCCGGCTGCGGCGCGAGCGGATCGGCTTCGTGTTCCAGTCCGGCAACCTCCTGCCCGCGCTCACCGCCGTCGACCAGCTGCGGTTCGCCCTGCACGCCACGGGGCGCAAGGTCGCAGGCTCTGCGCGGTCGCCGCTCGAGCTCCTGGAGCAGGTCGGCATGGCGCACAAGGCCGGCCGCCGGCCGCACGAGCTGTCCGGCGGCGAGCGCCAGCGCGTCGGCATCGCCCGCGCGCTGGTGACGGCCCCGGCCCTCCTCCTCGTCGACGAGCCGACCGCGGCGCTCGACCGGGCGCGCAGCCACGACGTCGTCGAGCTCCTCGCGGCCGAGACGCACGACCACGGCGTCGCGACCGTGATGGTCACCCACGACCACGACGTCCTGGAGCACTGCGACCGGGTGGTGCGGATGGAGGATGGGAGACTGGTCGACTGACCGTCACGCCCCGGGCCCGCGGGCCCGGGGCACCCGCGAGGAGGAGTGCCCGTGCCGCGCATCAGCGCCCCCACCGTCGTCGAGCACCGCGCGGCGCAGCAGCGGGCGCTCCTCGACGCCGCGCGTGCCCTCCTCGCCGAGACCGGCCGCCCGCCCACGTTCGCGGCGCTCGCCGAGCGCTCCGGCCTCGCGCGGCCGAGCATCTACCAGTACTTCCGCTCCGCCGACGACCTCCTGCGCGCGATGGTCGAGGACGTCTTCCCCCGCTGGGCGGCGACGGTCGCGAGGGCCATGGACGACGCCGACGACGACGCCGGCCGGGTCCTCGCCTACGCGCGGACCAACCTCGAGCTCGTGGCCGAGGGCGAGCACGCGCTCGCGACCGCCCTGGCGAGCGCCGGCCCCGCCCCCGCGGTGGCGCAGGGCACGAAGGCCATGCACGGCGAGCTCCTGCGCCCCCTGGTCGACACCCTGCACGCGCTCGAGGTGCCGCACCCCGGCCGCACCGCCGAGCTGGTCAACGCCGTCGTCAACGCCGCGTCGCGGATGCTCGAGTCCGGCGCCCCGTTCGACGAGGTCTGGGGCAGCGTCGAGGAGCTCCTGACGCCGTTCGTCGCCCGGCACGGGCACGGCGGCGCCGCGACCTCCTGAGCCTCAGCCGGTCACGCGCGCCAGGTGCGCGTCGAGCACGTCGAGCGCCCAGCCGGCGTCGGCGTCGGGCTCCTGGCGCACGACGTGCAGCGCGAGGCCGTCGACGAGCGCGTGCAGCCCGCGCACCTCGACGTCGGACGGCGGGCCCCCGGCGAGGGTGGCGAGCGCCCGCGCGCACACGTCGCGGATGGCGTCCTGCGCGGCGCGGTGCCCGTCGCGCAGGGCGGGGTCGGTCATGGCCGCGGTCCCGAGGGCCAGGTAGGCCTCCATCTCGGTGCGCCGCTCGGCGTCGAGCGGGAGGAGCTGCGCGAGCACCGCGCGCGACCAGCCGTCGCCCTCCTCGACGGCGTCCACCCGCTCCTGCAACCGTTCCAGCACCAGCGCGACGGCGCGCTCGCGCACGCTGGCCACGGTGGGGAACGTGTAGCGCAGGGAGCTCTGCGGCAGGCCGGCCTCGGCGGCCACGTTGCGGACGGAGAGGGCCTCGAGGCCGTCGCGCACGAGGACGCGCCACGCGGCCTCGGACACCTGGCGGCGGCGTTCGTCACGGTCGAGCTTCTGGGGCACCCGCCCATGTTCGCACAGTCGTGCGAAGTGTGCTAGAACTATCTTCGCACGATCGTGCGACAACCTTCCAGCAGATCCCGACCGAGGGGAAGTGAGAGCCGTGGACTGGCTGATCCTCATCGCCGCCGGCGTGATGGAGGCCGTGTGGGCGACCGCGCTGGCCGCGTCGCGCGGCTTCAAGCGCCCGGTGCCGACGACGGTGTTCGTCGTCGGACTGGCCCTGAGCATGTGGGGCCTCGCGCACGCGATGCTCACGATCCCGGTGGGCACCGCCTACGCGGTGTGGGTGGGCATCGGCGCGGTGCTCACCGTGCTGGTCGCCATCGTGCGCGGCGACGAGCGGCTGACGGTCGCGCGCGCCCTGCTGCTGGTCGGCCTGGTCGGGTCGGTCGTGGGACTCAAGGTGGTGAGCTGACATGAGCGCGAAGAACACGAGCACCATCGCCTGGGGCGTGCTGCTGGCCAGCGCCGTCCTCGAGGCGGTCTGGGCCACCGCCCTGCACGCGAGCCGCGGGTTCACCGTGCCCGCCGACACGATCGTCTTCGTCGTCGCCCTGTCGCTGAGCATGCTCGGCCTGGGCTACGCCGCGAAGCACATCCCGATCGGCACCGCCTACGCCATCTGGACGGGCGTCGGCGCCGCGCTGACGGTCGCGTGGGCGATGGTCAGCGGCACCGAGACCGCGTCGCTGCTCAAGGCGCTGTTCCTCGTCGGCATCATCGGCTGCGCCATCGGCCTCAAGGTGGTCGGGCACGACGACGAGGGCGCGGAGGAGCGCGAGGTCAGCGCCGGTGGACCACCTGAGCCGCGGCCTGGTCGCGGGGCATGAGCAGCACCTGGTCGACGTTGACGTGCGCCGGGCGGGTGGCGATCCACGCCACCGTCTCGGCGACGTCCTCGGCCGTGAGCGGCTCGACCCCGGCGTAGACGGCGTCGGCCTTCTCCTGGTCGCCCTTGAAGCGGACCAGGGAGAAGTCGGTGTGCACCATGCCGGGGTCGATCTCGCTGACGCGCACCGGCTGGCCCAGCAGCTCCAGGCGCAGCACCCGGGTCAGCGCGGCCTCGGCGTGCTTGGCCGCGTTGTACCCGGCGCCGCCCTTGTAGGGCTCGCGCCCCGCGATGGAGCCGATGGTGATGACCTGCCCGTCGCCGCTGGCGACCAGGCTCGGCAGCAGCGCCTTCGTGACGCGGACCGTGCCGAGCACGTTGATGTCGTACATGCGCTGCCAGTCGGCGAGGTCGGCGTCGGCCACCGACTCCGTCCCCAGCGCGCCGCCCGCGTTGTTGACGAGCAGGTCGCAACGTCCGAGGCGCTCGTCGACGGCGGCGGCGAACGCCGCGACGGACGCGTCGTCCGTCACGTCGAGCGGGATCGCCGTGCCGCCGGTCTCGGCCGCCACCTGCTCGAGCCGGTCCATGCGGCGGGCGCCGAGGACCACGTGGAAGCCCGCCGCCGCGAGGGCGCGGGCGCTGGCGGCGCCGATCCCGCTGCTGGCTCCGGTGACGACGGCGACGCGGGTGGGGACAGGCATGAGGGAGTCTCCTCGGAGCGGGGATGCCGGTCGGCACGGCGTCGACCTCGGGCTCTCCCGATCGTAGTGGCCGACGCCGTGCCGTTCCGTGCCGCGAGCGGACGTCTCAGCCGTTGAACGCGCCCGGGTGCGGCCCGGTGCGGCCGTCGCGCTCCAGCCCGTCGATGGCGGCGAGCTCGGCGTCCGTCAGGTCGAAGCCGAAGACGTCGAGGTTCGCGGCGATGCGCGCGGGTGTCACGGACTTGGGGATGACGACGCGCCCCTGCTGCAGGTGCCAGCGCAGCACCACCTGGGCGGGCGTCACGCCGTGCGCGCGGGCGGCGTCGACCACGGGCGCGTCGCCCAGGACGGCGCCCTGCGCCAGCGGACTCCACGCCTCGGTCACCGCGCCGTGGCGGGCGTTCGCGGCGACGGTCGCGCGGTTCTGCAGCGCGGGGTGCAGCTCCACCTGGTTGACGACCGGGGTGCTGCCGCCCAGCGCGGCCACGCGGTCGAGGTGCTCGGGCAGGAAGTTGGAGACGCCGATCGACGTCGCGAGGCCGGCGTCGCGCAGGTCCTCCAGGCCCTGCCAGGCGTCGAGGTAGTCGTCCGTGGCGGGGGTGGGCCAGTGGACGAGGTACAGGTCCACGTGGTCGAGGCCGAGCTTCTCGAGGCTCTCCTCGAGGCCCTCGCGGGCCGCAGCGCGGCCCAGCCTGTCGATCCACAGCTTGGTGGTGACGAACAGCTCGTCGCGGGCGACGCCCGACTCGGCCAGGGCGCGGCCCACGCCGCGCTCGTTGCCGTAGACGGCGGCCGTGTCGATGCTGCGGTAGCCCGCCTGGAGCGCGGCGCTCACCGCGGCCGTGGTCTCGGCGTCGGGCACCTGGAAGACGCCGAAGCCGAGCTGGGGCATGGTGCGGCCGTCGGAGAGCGTGACGGTGGGGACGTTCGCGGTCATGGGAGAGGTCCTTCCGGTGGTGCGGGGCTGAGGTTCAGGAGAGTGGGTCAGACGGCGGCGGGCGCGAGCTCGCGGTCGGCGTCGCGCGCCGGGGCGAGCTCGCCGCCCCGGGTGCGCACGGCGACCAGGAGGACGCCGAGCCCGGCGACCGTGACGACCGCGCCCACCCAGAGGGGCGAGGTGTAGCCGGCGCCGGCGGCGAGGGCGAGGCCCGCGGCCCACGCGCCGAACGCGTTGCCGACGTTGAACGCGGCGATGTTGGCGCCGGAGCCGAGCGTCGGCGCCGCGTCCGTGTACCGCATGATGCGCGTCTGCAGCGCGGGCACGGTGGCGAAGCCGAAGCCGCCCATGAGCAGCAGGCCGACGACGGTCGCGACCTGGCTCTGCGCCGTGAGCGCGAAGAGGACGAGGACGACGGCCAGCACGGCGATCACGGTGACGAGCGACCGGACGAGGTTGCGGTCGGCGGCCCGGCCGCCCAGCACGTTGCCCGTGACGGTGCCGACGCCGAAGACGACGAGGAGCCACGGGACGGCGGCGCTGCTGAAGCCGCTCACCTCGGTGAGCGTGAACGCGATGTAGCTGAAGGCGCCGAACATGCCGCCGTAGCCGAGCACGGTCACCGCCATGGACAGCCAGACCTGGCGGCCGCGGAAGATGCGGAACTCCGTGAGGACCGACCCGGTGGAGCGGTGCTCCGTGCGCGGCACGAGCACGGCGATGCCGATCAGACCGAGCACGCCGACGGCGGTGACGGCCCAGAACGTGGCGCGCCAGCCCGCCGCCTGGCCGAGGAACGTGCCGAGCGGCACCCCGGCGACGTTCGCGACAGTCAGACCGGCGAACATGATCGAGATGGCGGCCGCGCGACGGTTCGCGGGCACGAGGTCGGCCGCGACGACCGCGCCGATCCCGAAGAACGCGCCGTGGCACAGTGCCGCGACGACCCGGCCGACCATCGTCATGCCGTACGTGGGGGCGACGGCGCACAGCAGGTTGCCGACGATGAACAGGACCATGAGCAGCAGGAGGGCCCGCTTGCGCGGCATGCGGGACAGCGCCGCGGTCATGGCGATGGCTCCGACGGCGACGGACAGGGCGTAGCCGGAGATGAGGTAGCCGGCCACCGGCTCGGTGACGCCGAAGTCGGCGGACACCTCCGGCAGCAGGCCCATGATGACGAACTCGGTGAGTCCGATGCCGAAGCCCCCGAGGGCGAGGGCGTACAGCGCGGCAGGCATCGAGGCCTCCAGGGTGGGGAGCGGGGAACGTTGCGCGTGCACTAGTTGCACGCGCAACGTTCTAGATAGTTGCACACGCGCTATATCGGCGCAAGGCGCTATGCTGTGACCCGGACGACGGGCCGCCACGGGCCCGCGAGGAGGCCGACATGGGAATCGCCGACGACGCCGTCGAGATCCGCGCGCGCGGCTGGCGCACGCTCGCCGCGCTGCACGGGCTGATCGAGACGGACCTGGAGCGCGCGCTGCAGAAGGAGCACCAGCTCTCCGTCGTGGAGTTCACCGTGCTCGACGCGCTGAGCCGCCAGGACGGCTGGCACATGCGCATGCAGCAGCTCGCGCGTGCCGCCGCGCTGTCCAGCAGCGCCACGACGCGCCTCGTCACCCGCCTCGAGGACCGCGGCCTGCTCACGCGCATCCTGTGCGCCGACGACCGCCGCGGCATCTACACCGAGCTCACGCCCGCCGGCCGGGCCCTGCTGACAAAGGCCCGGCCCACGCACGACCGCGCGCTCGAGGACGCCCTCACGCGCGCCGAGAACATCCCGGAGATCGCGCCGCTCGCGTCGTCGCTGCACGAGGTCGCCGCGGTCTGATGGCCCACGGCCCGGGCGTCAGCCCTGCGGCCCGTACAGCCGCACGTCGACGCCGTCGAGCTCCCCGAGCGCGGCCACGATCCGCGGGCGCACCACGCCCCAGTCGAGTCCGCCGAGCCCGGCACCGAGGGCGGGCACAGCGACCGACCGGATCCCGTGCCGCCGGATCACCGCGGCGAGGTCGACGAGGCCGTCGTCGACGAAGGCCAGGCGCGACGCGGAGCGCCAGTGCTCCTTGGTCGGGAAGCTCACGACGAACCGCGGGCCGGAGTCCGCGCCGGTCTCCCACACGTGCATCCGCCCCACACGCACCTCACCGGAGCGGCAGGCCTCGCGGTAGTCGTCGAACATCGCCGGGTAGGCGCGGCGGAACTGCAGGGCGAGCCCCTTGCCCATCACGCCGACCGTGTTCACCGCGTTGACCAGCGCGTCGACGTCCGCCGCGAGCAGGTCACCGCTCGCCTCGCTGATCACTGCCCGTCCCGTCACCCGCCCAGGGTGCCAGCAGGGACCGACAGCGATCTCAGGCGCCGCGCGGGAGTCCCGCGGTGGCGAGCAGGTCCTCGTGCAGCTCCATCCACACCCCGTGGACGGAGGCCGTGCCCAGGCCGGCCACGCGCGCGCCTTCGCCGGCCCGCGCCGCGGCCAGGGCGTCGCCGAGCCGCAGGTCGTAGCCGGCGAAGCGGGCGAGCTCGCCCGCGAGCCCGGCGAGCACCGGGCGCACGCCGTCGACGACGTCGGCGAGCTCGGCGAGCACGCGGTCGTCCCACGACGCGTCCCGGTGGTCGTTGACGTCGAGCCGGCCGCCGTCCGCGGGCCGCAGCTGCCAGTCGGTGCACGCCCTGAGCAGCCGGGCGTTCAGCGGGTCGAACGCGGCGACCGCCTCGCGCACGACGGCGGCGGCACGGCCGGTCGGGTCGGCGGCCAGCTCGGCGGCGAGGCGGCGCTCGTCCTCGGCCCGCCCGCGCCCGGTGAGGGACCAGCCGCCGGTCCCGGCGAACTCCGCCCAGGTCACGTGCCCGAACGCCTCGAGGTCCAGCAGCAGCTCGCGGGCGACCTCCGCCGCGAGCCCCGACCGCTCGGCCACGGCCCCGTCGTCCGCCGTGCCCCGCACGCGGATGGCGTGCAGCACGAGGAGCTCGGGCTCCGACGCACGGCTCACGGCGACTCCCCCGCACCGGCGGACCGTGCGACGAGCCGGTCGAGCCGCTGCTGCACGGCCTGCGGGGAGCCGAGACCCAGCGCCGACGCCATCCGCCCCCACGTGTGCCCGGCGGCGCGGGCGGAGAAGAGCGCCGCCGTCTCGAGCTGTTCCGCCTCGGCGCGCGCGGCGGGCACGAGCGCCAGGGCGGCGAGCGCCCCGGCGGCGTCCTGCTCGGGCGTGAGCTCCCCGCGCGCGGACCGCCACAGGTAGTGGCGCACGAGGTCCGTCGCCGACGGCGGCACGGACGCCGGCTGCCACGGCCGCGGCGCGAGCGCGTCGGCACCCAGGTCGAGCAGCACGCGGCGGGCGCCGGCCTCGGCGCGCGCGGCGCCCTCGTCGGCGTCGTGAGGCTTGCGGTCCATGCGGAGACCGTGCACCATCAACGAACTGTTGTCAACGACATGTTGAGCAGCGCCGACGTCGGTCCCTGCGTGCCGCCGTCGGCGAGCTCGCGAACGACGTCCAGGGACGGAGGTGCGGCATGGAGCCTGTCGTGCCGCTCGACGACGCGGCCCCGGCGCACGGCGGCAAGGCCGCCGCGCTCGGCGTGCTCCGGCGGGCCGGGCTGCCGGTGCCGGACGGCTTCGTCGTCCCGGCCTCCCTCGACGGTGACGGCCTCGTCGCCGCCGTCGACGGTGCGCTCGACACGCTCGGGCGACACGCGCCCGTGGCGGTGCGGTCGTCGGCGTCGGACGAGGACGGCGCCCGCGCGTCGGCTGCCGGGCAGTACGCCACGGTGCTCGGCGCCGTCGGCACGGACCGCGTCGTCGAGGCGGTCCGAGCCTGTCGCGCGTCGGCGGCGGGCCCGCGCGCCATGGCCTACCGGTCCGCGACGTCCGGCCTGCACACCCCTGCCGACGTCTCGGTCGTCGTGCAGCGGCTGGTCGACGCGCGTGTGGCGGGCGTGCTGTTCACGGGCGACGGGCGCGCCGTCGTCGAGGCCTCGTGGGGGCTGGGCGAGAGCGTGGTGCAGGGCGCCGTCGGCCCCGACCGCTGGACCGTCGCCGACGGCCGCGTCGTCGAGCACCGCACCGGCGACAAGCGCACCCGCGTCGACCGCGCGCGTACCGGACCGGGCGCCGGCACGACCACCCGCGACGTCCCGGCGTCGGAGCGTGACCGCCCCTGCCTCGACGACGACACCGTGCTGCGCCTCGCCGCGCTCGGACAGCGGGTCGCCGACCTGCGCGGCGGGCCGCAGGACGTCGAGTGGGCGGTGGACGACGCGGGCACGGTCTGGCTCCTCCAGGCCCGACCCGTCACCGCGGCCCTCCCCGACCCGCCCGCGGAGCGTGGTGGGCGCGCAGACGTGCTGCGGGGCACGGGGGCCAGCGGCGGCCGGGCGAGCGGGCCGGCGCGGGTGGTGCACGGACCGGACGGCTTCGCCGCCGTGCGGCCCGGCGACGTGCTCGTGTGCCGCGAGACGGACCCCGCGTGGACGCCCCTGTTCGGCGTCGTCGCCGCCGTCGTCACGGAGACGGGCGGGCTGCTGTCGCACGCGGCGATCGTCGCGCGCGAGCTGCGGCTGCCCGCCGTGCTCGGCGTGCCCGCCGCGACCGATGTCCTGCGCGATGCCCCGACGGTGACGGTCGACGGCGACACGGGCACGGTCGCGACCCCCTGACCTGGACACGGGCTGGACGCCCCGTGGACGCGCTCGCCCGCTCGTGGAAGCATCCGGCCATGACGACGACGGCGTCCCCTCGGGGCACCTCCACGGGGGCAGGGCGGCCCGTCGAGCACGCCCTCGGCCAGTTCCCGCCCGACCGCCCGCCGGCGGCGTGGGGACTGCGCGTGCTGGCGACGCTGCTCGACTCCGCGATGGTGGCGGCGGTGGTCTTCCTCGCGACGGGCGCCGCGCCGACGCTCGCCGCGCTCCCCGGCCTGGGCAAGCCCGGCGGGACCGGCGGCGCGGCCTGGACGGCCGGCACGCTGCTCGCGCTCGCGGTGCTCCAGGCATACACCGGCGCGACGCCGGGCAAGCGGGTGGCGCACGTCGCGGTGGTCGACGACCGCACCGGCCGCCCGATCGGGCTGCTCGGAACGGTGCTGCGCTGGTTCGCGCACATGCTCGACGCGATCCTGCTGATCGGCTACCTGCGCTCCGCGTTCCGGAAGGACGGCCGCACCTTCGCCGACTCGCTGCTCGGCACCGTCGCCGTCCGCACCACGGCGCCCCCGGCGCATCCGCTCGTGGCCCGGCTGCGGGCCTCCCGCGACCGGCACGCGCCCTGGCTGCGCTGGCCGCGACCCGTCACCGGCGGCGTCGCACTCGTGCTGTGCGCGGCGGCCGCGGCGGCGAGCGTCACCGCGACCTCCGGCGGCGGGCAGCAGATGTCCGAGCAGCAGTCGTCGTGCATGAGCACCGGGGACTTCGCCGCGACGGCAATGATCGGCAGCGCCCGGTCGTTCGACATGGACTCCCGGCTCGGCATCACACGCGTCGACGTCACACGCTGGCAGGTCGCGGTCGCGTGGACCACCGGGCTCAGCGTGGACTCGAGCGACAACCCGGAGGTCGGCGACCTCGACGCCCGCCTCACCGTGACCTCGCCGGACGGGAGGTACCTGTACTGGGCCGAGTCCCCGGGCACGACCGGCCCCGACGAGGCCGGCGACGGGATCGACGAGGCCGCCGACGCCGCATGGTTCTCCCCCGCCGACGAGGTCGCGTCCACCGTGGTCACCGTGCCCGTGGAGCCCACGGGCTGGTCGGCGCGCGCGGAGCTGTTGGACGGCGGCGCGGTCGTGGCGGAGTGCTCCGCTCCCGTCCCGACCATCGACGCCGACCCCGCGAGCCTGTTCGACTGAACGACGTCAGGGCCGGAAGGTCGTCTGTCCGTGCGGCGACTTGGCGAACGCGAGCACCTTGTCGACCACCACGCGGTAGACGAGCGCGCGCTGGCCCTGCGGGTCGAAGGACTCGTCGTCGTTCTCGAAGTCCCAGGCGTCGCCGTACTTGGCGCGGAAGCCGTCGGCCAGCCGACGCAGCTCGGGGCCGCCGGTGGCGCGGACGACGACGCCCTCCACGACGACGTCGAGGCCGGCGTCCCACTCCGGGGTCCCGATCGTCACGGCGACGTGCGGGCTGTGCGCGAGGTTGTGGGCCTTCTGCTCGCCGGGACCGGTGCAGAAGACGAAGCCGTCGTCGGTCCACAGCCCGACGAGGGGCGTGACGTGCGGGCGGCCGTCCGCCCGGATGGTGACGAGCTGGTAGACGGTCGCGGCCGTCAGAGCGGCCTCGACCTCGGGCCAGGGCGTGGGATCGGTGGCCTCGCTGAAGCGGGCGTCGAGCGTTCCGGAGGGTGTCATGAGAGGGCAGACCCGCCGGGCCGACGGAACTCGTCGGCCCGGCGGGCCCGGGATCTGCGGGTGCGGGCGGCTCAGCGGCTGTGCGCCGACACGTCGCCCAGCGTGGTGGTGGCGCGGATCTCCACCTGGACGTCGCCGCCGCTGCTGGTGATCGCGTTGCTGATCCGGCCGAGCGTCGTGCCGGCGTCGAGCGACGCCGTGACGCCGGACGCGACGCCCACGGTCACGTCGCCGGCCTGGGTGCGCAGGTCGAGCGCGCCCTGCACGGCCTCCTCCACGCGGAGGTCGCCCTTCGCGGTGCTCAGCGAGCCGGGGCCGGTCAGCCGACCGACGGTGATGTCGCCGGCCTGCGTGGCGAGGCGGGCGCTCGCGGCCTCGTCGACCTTGATGTCGCCGTGCGCGGTCTCGACGACGACGGCGCCGAGGCGCCCGACGCCGCGCAGCGGGGCGCTCGCGGCCGTGACCTCGACCGCGGACCCGGCGGGCAGCTGGACCGTGACCTCGACGGAGCCGGAGGGCCCGAAGGCCCGGTGCCCGTCGGGTGCCGTGACGCGCAGGACGCCGTCGGCGTACTCGACGGTGGTCTGCTCGGCGGCCTCGACGTCGCGGCGCTTCGAGGCGTCGGCGGGCCGCACCTCGACCGTGGTGTCGGACCGGTCGGCGGCGACGAAGGTGAGGCGCCCGGCCGGGACGTCGACGACGGCGGAGACGGGGGCGGGGGTGGTGAAGTTCTGCATCGTGCTCAGCTCCTGCGGTGGTCGGTGCGGTGGTTTCTGACATGAGAAACGCTACGTTGCGTTCGCAGGTTCGGCAATGGCAATGTTGCATCAGAAATACGTTTACGCAGGTCACGATACACAAATCGTTGCATCAGAGAGGAACATCAACGCAATCGCGCGCTGTGGGCTCGTTGCACCCGGTCGGAAGTGAACGTAACGTGGGCGCGACCGACCCAGGTCCGACCCAGGAGGACGCCATGCCGGGAGGCCGGCTCACCGCCCAGGAGCGCCAGCAGATCGCGCTGGGGCTCGCCGACGACCTCGCGTACGCCGAGATCGCCCGCCGCCTCGACCGCCCGACGTCGACCGTCACGCGCGAGGTGATGCGCAACGGCGGCCCGGGCGGCTACCGCGCCGACCTCGCGCAGCGCGCCACCCAGCAGCGCGCGCACCGTCGTCGTCCCGCCACGCCGCGCGCGCCGTCCGGCACGGGGGCCACGCCCGACGACGCGGCCCTGCGGGAGTACGAGGAGACCTTCACGACGCTGCTCATGCAGTCGGGCCTCCCCCGCATGGCCGCGGCGGTGCTCACAAGGCTGTACGTGGCGGACTCGGGCAGCCTCACGGCGGCGGAGCTGGTCGAGAGGCTCCGGGTGAGCCCGGCGTCGGTGTCCAAGGCGGTCGCGCTCCTGGAGAGCCTGGGGCTGATCCGCCGCGAGCGCGAGGACGGCCGCCGCGAGCGCTACGCCGCCGACGGCGACGCCTGGTACCAGTCGATGATCGCCGCCGCGCGCGCCAACGCCGCGCTCGCCGCCACCGCCCGGCAGGGGGTCGACGTCCTGGGCCGCGACTCGGCCGCGGGCGCGCGCCTGGAGAACATGGCGCGCTTCATCGACTTCGTCGCCGACAGCATCACCCGTGCGGCCGAGCAGGCACGCGACCTGCTCCACACCCCGGGGAGCGCCGCCCCACCGGCGGCCGTCACCCCCGAGGACTGACCGCCGCGGCGCGGACGGCGCGCGCCAGCACGAGCACCCCGGCGGCCGCGCCCGCGCCCACGAGGGTGAGGAGGATCCGCTCCCCCGCCCCCGCGACGGCCGGGCCGCCGGGCGCCACCGCGATCACCGTGACGGTGAGCAGCGCGGCGAACACCCACAGCGGGGCGGCGAGGTAGGCGACCACCGTCGCGACGGCGCCGACGGCCACGACGACGGTGACGACGACGTCGGGCGGCTGCAGCAGCGCCAGCCCCGCCGCGACGCACCCGCCGAGCACCGTCCCTCCGGCGCGGGCCAGCGCGCGCGAGGAGATCTCGCCGGTGCGGGGCACGAGCACCGCGTAGAACGTCAGCAGCAGCCACCACGAGTGCGTGTCCGGGTAGTAGGTCATGGCCCACCACGTGCCGACGCCGGTCAGGAGCACGAGCGCCGCGGTGTAGAACGCGGTCTCCAGCCGCGCGGCGGGTACGTGCGGCTTGCGGCGCACCCCGCCGGTCAGCGTCGCGACGAGCACGGCCGTCCACAGCCCGCCCGCCAGCACCGTGAGGGCCACCGGCCACGACCCCGCGAGGGTGCGCGGGTCGGCGTCGGTGAGCGCGACCGGCGCCACCGTGAGGATCGCGACCGTGGTCGCGGCCGGGGCCCCGCCCGAGGTCCACCCCTTCGCCGCCGCCAGCCCCAGCGCGGCCGAGGTGACGGCGATCAGCAGCACCGCCGTCCACACCCCGCTCCCGGCGAGGGGAGCGACGAGGCAGAGCAGGGCGGTGAGGACGGCGAGCACCAGCGGGCGGCGCGGTGACGCCAGCGCCGCCGTCGTGGCGGGGAGCATCCCGAGGTAGTACGGCATGGCGTAGTCGGGGGCGACCACGGCGAGGACGACGACCGGGGCCACCGCCGGCAGGGCGGCGGCGAGGAGGCGACGGCGCGACGAGCCGGGCCGAGGCGGCTCGGTCCCGTCGTCCGGCGCGGTCAGCGCCCCCTCCGGTGCCATGCGCCCCAGGATGCCCGGCGCTACTTGATGGCGCCCATCGACAGCCCGCGCACCAGCTGCTTCTGCGCGATCCACCCGGCGAGGATCACCGGCAGCGACGCGAGCAGCGCCGCCGCGCAGAGCCGTGCGAGGAACAGGCCCTCGCTCGTCATCGTCGACACGATGAAGATCGGCACGGTGGCGGCGCGCGACGCCGTGAGGTTGAGGGCGAAGAAGAACTCGTTCCACGCGAAGATCACGCAGATGAGCGCCGTCGCGGCGATGCCGGGCGCGACCATCGGGATGAGCACGGAGCGCAGCGTCTTCATCAGCCCCGCGCCGTCGACCGCCGCGGCCTCCAGCACCTCGGCCGGGATCTCCTGGAAGAACGACCGCATCATCCACACCGCGATCGGCAGGTTCATCGCCGTGTACAGGACGACGAGCGTCCAGATGTTGTCGAGCACCTTGAGCTGCCCGGCGATGACGTAGATCGGCACGATGACGGCCACGACGGGCAGCATCTTGGTGGAGATGAAGAAGAACAGCACGTCGCTGACCTTCTCCACCGGCCGGATCGACAGCGCGTACGCCGCCGGGATGCCGAGCAGCAGCACGAGGACGGTCGAGACGCCGGTGGCGATCGCCGAGTTCGCCACGTACGTCCCGGACTCCCCGATCACGGCCCGGAACTGGTCGAGCGTCGGGCTGAAGAACCACGTGGGCGGGTCGGACGACGCCTGGTTCTCCTGCTTGAAGGCGGTCATCGCCATCCACGCCACGGGGAAGAAGAACCCGAGGGCGAGGATCCAGGTCAGCGTGGTGAGCAGGCCGTCCGTGACGCGGCCGCGGCGGGCCTCGCGGCGGACGGGCGGGGCCGCCGTCGTGCGCGGGGCCGTGGTGGTGGCGGTCATGCTCACTCCTTGACGTCGAAGCTGCGGAAGATGAGCCGCAGCGCGGCGGAGGCGACGATGATCGTGGCGATGACGACGACGACGCCCATCGCGGCGGCCTGCCCGACGTCGAAGCCGAGGAAGGCGCGCTGGTAGATGTAGAACGGCAGGTTCGCGCTCGCCGTCCCGGGGCCGCCGGCGGTCATGAGGTAGATCTGGTCGAACGTGTTGACCACGTAGATGATCCCGAGCAGCACGCCCAGCTCGATGTACCGGCGCAGCTGCGGCAGCGTGATCGACCCGAACGTGCGCCACCAGCCGGCGCCGTCCATCGCGGCGGCCTCGAGCACGTCCTTCGGCTGCGCCTGGAGCCCGGCGAGCACGAGCAGCATCATGAACGGCGTCCACTGCCACACGAGGGCCATGAGGATCGCGACGATCGGGTACGTCGAGGTCCAGTCGACGGGGTCGATGCCGACCAGCCCGAGCGTCCAGTTGAACAGCCCGTACGTGGGGTTGAGCATCGCCATCGACCACAGCACCGAGCTGGCCACCGGCATGATGAGGAACGGCGTGATGAGCAGCGTGCGGGCCACGCCGCGGCCGCGGAACGGCCGGTCGAGCAGGATGGCGAGCACGATGCCCAGCACCATCGCGACGAGCACGCAGCCCAGCGTGATGATCACCGAGTTGAGCGCCGTCTGGCGGAACACCGAGTCGCGCGCGATGTCGACGTAGTTGGCCAGCCCGACGAAGAGGTCGGAGTCGGGGCGCAGGAGGTTCCGCGAGTGCAGCGAGTACCAGATCGTCACCAGGAACGGGATCTGCGTGACGACGATCGTGAAGATCAGCGCGGGCAGCAGCGGCCCGCGACGGCGCCACCGCTCGGCGCGCGGGTACCGGTGCTTGTCGGCGCGGGCGGCGCGCTGGGCCTGCGCGCGCCGCAGGTTCCCGGCCTGCGTGGTGACGGCGGTCATCGCTCGTTCTCCTTGCGGTACGTCTCGGCGACGGTCTCGGCGTACTGCTGCGACTGCTCGAGCGCGGCGTCCACGGACTTCTGGCCCGCGATCGCGGCCGACATCTGCTGCCCCACGCGGGTGCCGAGGTCCTGGAACTCGGGGATGCCGACGAACTGGATGCCCGGGTACGGCACGGGCGCCACCATCGTCTTCTCCTGCGTCGCCTCGCTCATCGCCGTGAGGGTCGCGTCGGCGTACGCCTCCGAGACCTCCGCGTACTGCGGCAGCTCGTAGGTGGACAGCCGGCTGCCGGGCGGCACCCGCTCCCAGGAGAGCCGCTCGCCGACGAGCTCGATGTAGTCCTTGTCGGTCATCCAGGAGACGAAGTCCCAGGCGGCGTCCTTGTGCTCGCTGGTGGACGGGATGGCGAGCGACCAGGAGTACAGCCAGCCCGCCGCGTCGGTCTCGCTCACCGGCGCGGGCACGTAGCCGGTCTTGCCGGCCACGGTCGACGACGCCGGGTCCTCGACCGAGGAGACCATCGAGGTCGCGTCGTACCACATGGCCGCCTGGCCCTGCGCGAACCGGGTGAGGCAGTCGCCGAAGCCGGAGGTCGCGGCGCCCGGCTGCCCGTACCGCTGCACGGTGTCGACGTACGTCTCGACGGCCTCGCGCACCTCGGGCGAGTCGAGGCGGGCGTTCCAGCCCTCGTCGAACCACTGCCCGCCGTAGGTGTTCAGCACGGTCGTCATGGGGGCCATGACCTCGCCCCACCCGGCCAGGCCGCGCAGGCAGATGCCCGCGAAGTCCTGCGACGGGTCGTTCAGCTCGGCGGCCAGCTCGCGGACGTCGTCCCAGGTGGGGCGGTCCGGCATGGTGAGGCCGGCCTGCTGGAAGAGGTCCTTGCGGTAGGCGAGGAACGAGGACTCGCCGTAGAACGGCACCGAGTAGAGGTCGCCGTCCACCGACAGCGCCTCCCGCACGCTGGGCACGAAGTCGTCCGGGTCGTACCCCTCGGTGGCGTCGGCGTACGGCTGCAGGTTCTCGATCCAGCCGTTCTCGGCCCACATCGGCGTCTCGTAGTTGGAGATCATCACGACGTCGAACTCCCCGCCGCCGGTGGCGACGGACGCGGTGATCTTGGCGCGGGCCTCGTTCTCCGGCAGGGACACGAAGCGCACGTCGATCCCGGGGTGCTCCTTGCGGAACTCGTCCTGGAGGGAGATCGCGTCCTGCATCTGCGGGTTGGAGACGATCGCGACGACGATCTGTTCGCCGTCTCCCCCGCCGACGGCTCCCGCCCCCGCGCACGCGGCCAGGGAGAGCCCGAGGACGGCGGCACCGCCCGCGGCGGCGAGCCTCCGGGTTCGTGGTCGGAACATCGCTGTCCTCACGTCGTCGGTTCGATCGGTGGGTGTCTCGACGAGCCCCGGCGCGCACAGATGAGATGCGGCGCTGCGCTCATCTGTTTGGACAGTAGTGGGTGATGCTCAGGCGAGCAAGGCCCGAGCGCTCAGAGTGGCGCGGCGGCCCGACCAGCGAGGAGGATGATCCCGTGACCGACGCCGAGCACGCCCGCCTCCTCGTCGAGGTGAGCCGCGACTACTACCTCGACAACCGTTCCAAGGTGGACATCGCCTCCGCCCGCGGGATCTCCCGCTTCCAGGTGGCCCGGCTGCTCGCCGAGGCGCGCGAGAGCGGCGTCGTGCGGATCGAGATCTCCCCGCCCGCCCACCTGGACACCGGCCGCGCCCGACGCCTGGCGGAGCGGCTCGGCGCACGCGAGGTCGTGATCGCCGGCGCGGCCGGCACCCCCGCCGCGACGCGGGAGTCGGTCGCCCGCGCGCTCGCCGGCGTCGTCTCCGCGCACGTGCGCGAGGGCGCCACCCTCGGCGTCTCCTGGTCGCGCACCATCGAGATCGCGGTGCGCCACCTCGCCCCTCTGCCCGCGTGCGACGTCGTCCAGCTGGTCGGCGCCCTGCCGGTGGACGGGTCGGGCGACTCGCTCGACATGATCCAGGGCTTCCGCCGGATGCCGGGCGTGCGCACCTGGCCGGTCTGGTCACCCTTGCTCGTGGCCGACCCCGGCACCGCCGCCGGCATGCGGCGGCAGCCGGAGATCGCCGCCGCCCTCGACCGCGCCGACGACCTCGACCTCGCCGTCGTCGCGATCGGCGCGTGGACGGCCACCGGGTCCACCGTGTTCCCCCGGGTCACGGGCGACGAGCGGCGCGCCGCCACCGCCGCGGGCACCGTCGCCGAGTGCTCCGGACGGCTCTTCGACGCCGAGGGCCGCCGCGTCGTCACGCCGCTCGACGCCCGCGTCGTGGGCGTGACCTTCGACCAGCTGGTACGCACCCCCGAGGTCGTCACCGCCGGCTACGGGCGCGAGGCCGCGCCGGGCCTGCGCGCCGCCGTCGCGGGCGGCATCGCCACGACCGTCGTGTGCGACGACGCCGCCGCGGGCGCGCTCGAGGAGCTGCTGGACGCCGCGACCACGTGACGCCCGATTGCGGGCATCCGCGGACGCATCGAGCCTGGTGGTGACCCTGGCGGAACCCGCCGCCGCGCCCGAGGAGGTCCCGTGACCGACACGCACGAGCCCCGCACCGAGCCGGCTCCCGACGACCCGCGCAAGCCCGAGTCTCCGCCGGACCTCAAGAAGCCGTCGTGGAAGCTGGCCTTCAAGAGCACCGTGCGGGAGTTCTCCGACGACGACTGCACCGACCTCGCGGCCGGCCTGACCTACTACGCGGTGATGGCGTCCGCGCCCGCCCTGCTGGCGCTCGTGTCGCTGCTCGGCTTCGTCGGCGACGCCGAGGCGGCGATCGACTCGATCATGTCGACGGTGGAGGGCTTCCTCCCCGAGGAGACGCTGACCATCGTCGAGCCCTTGGTCACCAATGCCGTCGGGTCCACGGGTGCGGGCCTGGCCCTGGTCGTCGGCCTCGTCATCGCCCTGTGGTCCGCGTCGGGGTACGTCAACGCGTTCGGCCGGGCCATGAACCGGGTGTACGAGGTCGAGGAGGGGCGCCCGGTCTGGAAGCTGCGCCCGATGATGCTGCTCGTCACCCTGGTGGTGGTCGTGCTCGCGGCCGTCGTCGTCGCGAGCCTCGTGCTGTCCGGGCCGGTGGCACGGGCGGTCGGCGAGGCGATCGGCCTGGGCGACGTCGCCCTGACCGTGTGGAGCATCGCCAAGTGGCCCGTCGCGCTGTTCCTCGTGGTGGTCGTCGTCGCGCTGCTGTACCACCTGACGCCCAACGTGAAGCAGCCCAAGTTCCGCTGGATCAGCATCGGGGCCCTGCTCGCGATCGTGGTGTGGGTCATCGCCTCCGCGGCGTTCGGCTTCTACGTGGCGGAGTTCGGCAGCTACGGCTCCACGTACGGCACGCTCGGCACCGTCATCGTGTTCCTGCTGTGGCTGTGGATCACCAACCTGGCGCTGCTGTTCGGCGCGGAGCTGGACGCCGAGCTCGAGCGCAGCCGGCAGCTGCAGGGCGGCATCGCCGCGGAGGAGAACATCCAGCTCCCGCCGCGCGACACCAAGGCCAGCGACAAGAAGGCCGGCAAGCGGCGCGACGCCGTCGCCGAGGCCCGCAAGATCCGGGAGGCCGCGGCCCGCGACGACGCGTGACGGCTTATCCGGCGACCAGCGACTCCACCGTCGCCCGGGCGCCGAGCGTGTGCAGCGAGTCCAGCGCGGCGGTGTAGGCCTCGACGAACCGCGGCTCGGACGCCAGGTCGCCGAACAGCTCCTCGTCGCGGACGAACACCAGCGGGTCCTCCCGGTTCCGCGCCGCCGCGGCCTTCAGGCGGTCCGCGAGGCGGTCGACGATCGCGATGGGCTCGCCCTGCTCGTCCACGGCCTCGTCGTACCGCGCCCAGGCCGCGACGACGGCGGCCGAGCGGTGCACCTCGCCGCCGGCGGCGAGGTTCGCCCGGATCACGGGGACCAGCCACTTCGGGATGCGGTCGGAGGACTCCGCGCACAGGCGGGCGAGGGTGTCGCGCACGTGCGGGTTGGCGAACCGCTCGATCAGCGTGGCCTGGTACTCCTCGAGGTCCACGCCCGGCACGGGCAGCAGCGTCGGGGCGCCCTCGCGGGCCATGTAGTCGCGCAGGAAGCGCACGAACGTCTCGTCCGCGCAGACCTCGTGGGCGTACCGGTACCCGGCGAGGTAGCCCAGGTAGCACAGGGCCTGGTGGCTGGCGTTGAGCAGGCGCAGCTTCATCAGCTCGTACGGCTCGACGTCGTCGACGAGCTGCGCGCCCACCTTCTCGTACGGCGGGCGCCCGTCGGCGAACCGGTCCTCGACCACCCACTGCGTGAACGGCTCCGCCACGACCGGCCACGCGTCGTCGACCCCGAACCGCTCGGCCACCATGGCGCGGTCGTCCTCCGTGGTGACGGGCGTGATGCGGTCGACCATCGAGTTGGGGAACGGGACGTGCTCCTCGATCCACGCCGCGAGCTCCGGGTCCTTGAGCCGGGCGAACGCGGTGAACATCCGGTGCGCGACGTCGCCGTTGCCCTGGATGTTGTCGCAGCTCTGCACGGTGAACGGCGGCACGCCCCGGTCGCGACGGCGGCGCAGCGCCTCCGTGACCAGGCCGAACGTCGTGGCGGGCACGGCGCCGGGCTCCAGGTCGGCGCGCACGGCCGGGTCCTCGGCGTCGAACTCCCCCGTGACCGGGTTGACGTTGTAGCCGCCCTCCGTGACGGTCAGCGACACGATCCGGATCTCCGGCGACGCCATCCTCTCCAGCACCGCCTCCGGGTCGTCCGGGGCCAGCAGGAACTCCACGATCGAGCCGATCACCCGGCCCTCGAGCGTGCCGTCGGGGTGCTTGAGCACCAGCGTGTACAGCCCGTCCTGCGCGGTGAGCGCGTCGCGCATGCGGGCGTCGTGCGGCAGCACGCCGACGCCGCAGATCGCCCAGTCGAGCGCCTCGCCGGCGTTCATCAGCCGGTCCAGGTACATCGCCTGGTGCGCCCGGTGGAACCCGCCGACGCCCAGGTGCACGATGCCGGCGCGCAGCCGGGTGCGGTCGTAGGAGGGCACGGCGAGCGGCAGGTCGCCGCCCGCCAGCGACGACACGGTCTCTGCGCTGAGTGCGGTCATGGTGGGTCCTTGCTCCGTCGGGTGCGAGAGCCACCAACGTAGCAAACGAGCAGGCATCGCGGCACAGATGAGCACCGGTGTCGAGGGAGGGTGAGACCGCGTCGCAGACCTGGTCCCTGCTCGTGACACGGAGGCTCTACGGTGTGCCCATGAATCAGCCCGTCGTGACCCCGGTCACTCCCCGCCCGGGTGCTGACGAGCGCCTGTCGCGCCTGATCCAGCTGCCCACGGTGTCCGCCGAGCTCGAGACCCGTGGTCTCGGCCCCTTCCAGGAGCTCGTCGCCCTGCTCCCCGAGCTGTACCCGCTCGTGCACGAGCGGCTCGAGCTCGAGCGCCACGGCGACCTCGGGCTCGTGTACCGGTGGCGGGGCCGGACCGAGGCCCCCGACGGTCCCCTGGTCCTCATGGCGCACTTCGACGTCGTCCCCGTCGACGAGTCCGACGCCTGGACGTACCCGCCCTTCGAGGGCCGGGTGGAGGACGGCTGGGTCTACGGCCGCGGGGCCCTCGACGACAAGGGACCGCTGGTCGTCGTGCTCGAGGCCGCCGAGAACCTGCTGGCCGCCGGCTTCACCCCGGCCCGCGACGTCTACCTCTCCTTCGGCGGGAACGAGGAGTCGCACGGCGCCGCCGCCGCCGCGATCGCCGCCACGTTCCGCGAGCGCGGCGTCGTGCCCTGGATGGTGGTGGACGAGGGCGGCGCCGTCGTCGACTCCCCTCTCCCGTTCGTGCCCGGCAGGGCCGCCATGGTCGGCGTCGGCGAGAAGGGCGTCATGAACGTGCGGCTCAAGGCCCGCGGCGACGGCGGCCACGCGTCCATGCCGCCGACCACCACGGCGGTGCGCCGGGTCGCGCGCGCCGTGGACCGGATCGGCCCCCGCACGTTCCCCGCCCGCACCCCGCGTGCCATCTCGCAGATGCTGCGCATCTTCGCCGGCCGCGCCGAGGGGCCCGCCAGGGCCGCCCTGACCACCATGGCCGGCGTCCCCGCGGCGACGGCCCAGGCCTTCGTCGCCCGTGGCGGCGAGACGGCGGCGCTCGTGCGCACCACCGTCGCACCCACGATGCTCGCGGGCGGCACCGCGGCGAACGTCCTGCCGTCGCAGGCGTCGGCCACCGTCAACCTGCGCATCGCCCTCGGCGAGACCGTCGCCTCGACCGTCGAACGCCTGCGACGGCGCATCCGCGACCCTCTCGTCGAGATCGAGGTCATCGAGTCCAGCGAGCCGTCGCCCGAGTCGCCCACCGACGACGACCGGTTCGCCCTGCTGGCCGAAGCCGTCGGCGTCTCCCACCCGGACGCGCTCACCGTGCCGTACGTCGTCATGGCCGCGACGGACTCCCGGTACTTCCACGAGTTCTCGCCGGCCGTCTACCGCTTCGCCCCGCTCGCGATGTCCACCGCGCAGCGCAAGTCCATCCACGGCGTCGACGAGCGGGTCGAGGTCGGCGAGCTCGCGCGCGGCGAGCTGTTCCACCGCACCCTGCTGGAGCGTCTGCCGTGACCAGCCTGCGCCGTGCGCCCCGGGCCGTGAGCGCGGCCGGCGGGACGATGGCGGCCGTCGTCGGCTTCCTCGCCTTCGTCGAGCTCACCAGCGGCGTCATCCAGGGCTACTACACGCCCATGCTCACCGACATCGCCCGCCACCTCGGCGTGCACGACGCCGACGTGAACTGGCTCGAGGGCACGCAGCTCATGGTGTCCGCTCTCGTCGTCCCCGTGCTGGCCAAGCTCGGCGACATGGTCGGCCACCGGCGCATGCTCCTCGTGTCGTCGGGGGTCACGGCCGTCGCGACGCTCGCGCTGCCGTTCATGCCCTCGTTCGGGCTGTTCCTCGCCGCCTGGGCGGTCCAGGGCTTCTACTCGGCGTGGCTGCCGCTCGAGATCGCCCTGGTGTGGAGCCGCTCGCGCGGGCTCCCGAACAGCGCGGCGCTCACGGCGCAGGCCGCCGGGATCCTGGTCGCCGCGCTCGAGGTCGGCGCCATCACGGGCGCCCTCGCCGGGGGTGCGCTCGTCGACGCGCTCCCGCTCCAGGTGGTGCTGCTCGTCCCCGGCGTCCTCGTGGCGGCGTGCTTCGTCGTCGTCTGGTTCGGCGTCGCCGAGACCCCCCGGCCCGCGGGCGGGCGCCTCGACCTGCGCGGCCTCGTGCTGCTGTCCCTCGCGCTGCTCGCCTTCACCGGCGGGCTGAGCATGCTCCGGCTGAACGGCGTCGGGTCCACGCTCGCGTGGGCGATGGTCGCCCTCGGGCTCCTGCTCCTGTGGCCGTTCGCCCGCTGGGAGCTGCGCCACCCCGACCCCCTCGTCGACGTGCGGATGTTCCGCTCCCCCGCGCTCGGCCCGGTGTTCCTCACGGCGGGTCTGTTCGGGGTGTCCGTGCTCGGCGCCCAGGCGCCGCTGTCGACGTTCGCCCGCACCGACCCGGCGCTGCACGGCTACGGCCTCGGCACCACGGGATTCCAGACGTCGTTGCTCATCGGCGTCTACCTGGTCGCGATGATCGTCGGCGCGCTCACCTTCCCCCGCGTGGCACGCCTCGTGACGCCGCGCATCACGCTGGTCGGGGCCGCCACGTGCGTGGGGATCGGGTTCCTGCTGTTCGTGCCGCTCCACGCCACGTACCTGCAGGTCGTGGTGAACATGGTGGTCGTCGGCATCGGGTCCGGCGCCCTCGTGGCGGCGCTCCCGTCGGCCGCCGCCGCGGCGGCCCCGCCCCAGCAGACGGGCGTCGCGACCGGGCTCACCAACTCGGTGAAGACGCTCGGCGGGGCGGTCGCGTCGTGCGTCTTCGGGATCGCGCTGCTCGGTGCCGCGGGGGCCGGCACGGCCGGGGCCGCGGAGAGCACCGCGGGCTCGTTCGCCGGCTACGTCACCGTGTGGGTGGTGTGCGGCGGGACGGCCCTGGTCGCGGCGGCGCTCCTGGTCGTCGTGCCGAAGCAGGCGTTCACCGACCGGCCGGTGACGACGCACGTCTGACGGGCTCGGCGGGCGCGCGGGAGTCGACCATCCGCGCGCCCGTCAGCACGCAGGCGAGGCCGCGCCGGTCGCCGGTCGCGACGACGCCGACCAGGGCCGCGAGCGCCACCACGTTCTGCAGCGCCCCCGCCCACGCGTTCGACGCGTCGCCGGGCGGCACCGCCTCCACGATCCCCAGCACCCCGTACAGACCGAGCAGGAGGTACCCGCGGGCGAGACGGCGCGCGAGCGAACCGCGTCGTAGGACGCCCGCGCCGTCGGGCCAGCGCGGCTCCAGCCACACCGCCCGCTGCCCCAGCGACGCGCCCGAGCGGACCCACGGCGGCAGGAGGAACACGACGACGGCCGGCACCACCGTGCCCAGCAGCACGTCCGGCCAGGTCGTCACCGACGGGACGTCGTGGCCCGACGCCAGCACGGCCACCCGGTAGGCGAGCTGCAGCGCCGCCCCCAGGACGAACGCGGCGAGCAGGTCGGTGACCATCCCCAGGAAGCGGCGCCAGAACGTCACCGGCCGCGGCTCCAGGCGCGCGGCGGCGAGCTCGCGCGCCTGCGGCATCCAGCGCAGCACCACCGGCGCGACGAGCGCGCCGAGGAGACCGCCGAGGGTGTTGGTGAGGACGTCGTCGACGTCGGCCACGCGGTAGGAGCACGGGACGAGCCCGAGGATGCCCGTGTACTGCACGGTCTCGATCGCGACCGACGCGACGAGCGCGCTCAGGGTGGACGCGGCCACGCCCCATCCGAGGTACCGCCGCGCCAGCACGCCCCAGGGCACGAAGAGCAGCACGTTGAACGCCACCTGGAGGACGGCGGCGCTGCGCAGCGTGGCGAGGGTGCCGAGGCCGGCGGCGTCCCGGCGGATGTCGTCCAGCGAGTGCAGCGGCACCAGCTCCGCGCCGGACACCCCGTGCGCGGCGCACCACGCGGTCAGGTCCCCCGAGGGCAGGGGCAGCAGCGTGTACGCGAGCAGCGTCACGACGTACACCGCGAGCGCCGCGGCGCCGAGCACCCGCCGCGCGTCGAGCCGCCCGTACCGCCGCTGCTGCACCAGCAGCACGGGGATCAGCACCCCGAGGAAGACCAGCACCCCGAAGCCGACGCCCACCACGGCCGGCCATGTCCATCGATCGATCACGCCGCCGACGGTATGCGGCTATGGCTGGGTCAGCGCGCTCAGGTCGCCGATCGTGCCGTCGAACACGTTCATGTCGATGTGATCCTCCTCGCCGACGTAGCCGGGGAGCGTGTCGCGGTCGGAGTACTGCCAGAACTCCCAGTCGCGGCGCGGCAGGTCAGGGGTGGAGGCGACCGACCGGATCCACAGCGGGTACCGGTCGTAGTCGTCGCCCAGGTAGTCCGCCCGGATCTGCTGGGTCGTGTAGAGGATCGGCGGCACGCCGTAGTGCTCCTCGAGCGCGTGGAGCATCGGGTCGAGGATGCCCCGCAGCTCGTCGACGGTCGGCGGGTCGGCGGCGAACTCGCCGTAGTGCTCGACGTCGACGACGGGCGGCAGGGTGCCGCTCTCGGCGGGCACCACGTCGATCAGGTGTGCCGCCTGGTCCGCCCCGGGGCTCTCGAAGCTGAGGAAGTGGTAGGCGCCGACCAGCAGGTCGGTGGACCGGGCGCCCTCCCAGTTGGCCGCGAACCGCTCGTCCACGTGGGCGGAGCCCTCCGTGGCCTTGACGAACGCGAAGTCCAGGTCCTGCGCCGCCAGCACGGGCCAGTCGATCGTGCCCTGGTAGGCGGACACGTCGACGCCGTGCACGGCGTACCGGTCGGCGGCCAGGCGGTTGGGCCAGAGCACCCCGTTCCACACCAGCAGCGCCAGCACGCCCAGCAGCACGACGACGGCCCCGGCGACCACCGCCAGCGCACGCCGACGCCGGCCTCGTCCTGCCCGCTCGCCGCTCATCCCGCCGATGATCCCCGATCGCCCCCGCTCCGGGCCACCACCGCGGCGACCGGACGGCGCGCGCCGGGGCGCCGCCCGCGGAATGATTCCCTCAACCGAGGTGAGGAGTCACGCGTGACCGGCGCCACCGACGAGGCAGCGACCCCCTCGACCGCCTCTCCGACGCTGCGGCTGCTCCGCACGGCGAGGCGTGTCCCGTTCACGCTCGGGGTCGTCGCGCTGATGCTCGTGCTCGGCGTCGTCACCGGCGCGCTGTGGTCCCCGTTCGAGGACCACCCGTGGTTCGACGACGTCGCGTTCGGCGCCCCGGCGTTCGCCGACGGACGGTGGTGGACGCCCGCCACGGGCTCGCTCTTCGCCCTCGAGCCGTGGGAGTACGTGTCCGTCGCCGGGGTCTTCCTCCTGCTCGTCGGCTGGACGGAGCTCCGGCTCGGGACCCGGCGCGCGGTGGTCACGGCGGTGACCTGCCAGCTCGTCGGCGTCGTCGGGACCGCTGGCGGCCTCGCCCTCCTGGCCCGGACGGGCTGGGACTGGGCGGAGCACCTGGCCCGGGTGCTCGACGTCGGCTTCAGCGCGGGGGTCGTCGGGGCGGTGACCGTGACGGCGCTGAGCCTGGCGCCACCGTGGCGGTTCCGGGCGAGCGCCCTGATCGCGATCTACGTCCTGGCCGCGCTCGTGATCTGGGGCGGCATCGCGGACGTCGAGCACGTCGTCGGGTGGATCGCCGGCCTCGTCGTCGCCCGTCCCGTGCTGGGCGCGAGGCTGGGACGCCGCACGCGCGCCGGGCGTCTGCAGCGCGACCGGGCGACGGCCGCGGGGTACTTCGCGATCTCGGCCCTGCTCGTGGTGCTCACGAGCTTCGCCGCCGGTCCCCGCGAGGGGCCGCTGGGCGAGGTCGGCAGCGGCAGCTGGCCGACGGGTGTCCTCGCCGTCGCGGTCGACCTGGTCCTCGCCGTCGGCCTCCTGCGGGGCAGGCGCTCCTGGTGGCGGCTGGCCGTGGTGCTCACGCTGCTCGGGGTGGTCGGCGAGGCGCTCTTCGCGCTGGCCGCGTCCCTCGTGCTGCCGGACGAGCTGCCGCTCGTGCTCCTCATGCTCCTGCTCGACCTCGGTGCGCTGGCCCTGCTGGTCGTCCGGCGGTCGTCGTTCCGCGCTCGCCGCCACGCGAGGCCGTCGACCGGGGCCCGGCTGGACCAGGACGACGCGCGCGCGACGCTCCGCCGGCTCGGGGCGGGGCAGCGGCTGGCCTGGATGACGACCTGGGACGGCCTCGAACGGTGGGCGCCCGAGGGCCAGGACGGGTACGTCGCCTACCAGGCGCACGCCGGCGTCGTCGTCGTCCTCACGGACCCGGTCGGCGACGGACCGGACGGCCGCGCGGAGCTGGTGGACGCCTTCGTCGGGGCGGCGTCGACGGCGGGCGCCGGGTCGTGCTTCTTCTCCGCGAGCGAGGAGGTCGCGTCGATCGGGCGGGCGCGCGGCTGGACCCTCGTGCCGGTGGCGCAGGAGGCCGTGATCGACCTGCCGGGGCTGGAGTTCCGGGGCAAGAAGTGGCAGGACGTGCGCACGGCGCTCAACCAGGCCGCGAAGCAGGGCATGGAGCACCGGCTGGTGCGGCTGGTCGACGAACCGCCCGAGACGCTCGCACAGGTGCGGGCGATCTCCGAGGCGTGGCTCGGCGACAGCGACCTGCCGGAGATGGCCTTCACGCTGGGCGGGGTCCGCGAGGCCCTCGACCCGGAGGTGCGCGTGGGCCTCGCGGTGGACGGCGACGGGCGGGTGCACGGGGTGACGAGCTGGCTCCCCGTGCACGCCCCGGACGGGCAGGTCGTCGGGTGGACCCTCGACGTCATGCGGCGCGGGCCGGACTCGTTCCGCTACACGATGGAGCTGCTCATCGCGTCCGCCCTCACGACGTTCCGGGACGAGGGCGCCCTGGAGGCCTCGCTGTCCGGCAGCCCGCTCGCCCGCGGCGAGCACCCCTCTCCCGGGGGTCTCGACGCCGTCCTCGACCGCCTCGCGGAGCGGCTCGAGCCCCTGTACGGCTTCGAGTCGCTGCACCGCTTCAAGATGAAGTTCCAGCCGCGGGACGCGCCGCTCTACCTCGTGGTGACCGAGCCCGCGACCCTCCCCCTGGTGGGGCTCGCCCTCGTGCGGTGCTACCTGCCCGACGTGCACGCGCGCGAGCTGGTCGCGGCCGCCCGGTCGTCGCGCCGCTGAGGCCGCGACACCCCGCGTCGCCCGGCCGTCGGGAACACCAGACGCCGCTTGCGCGTTATGTCACAAGATTCACCCGCACCATGAGGAGCACTCTTGCGACGCATCCCCCGAAAGGTCGAGGTCGAGCACGAGCCGGGGAAGTTCACCCGGTACCTCCGGCACGACAACGGCGAGGGCTTCGTCTCGCCGCACGCGAGCGTCCACCCCGACGCCACCATCAGGCCCGGCGCGTACGTCGAGGCCGGCGCCCGCGTGGGCGCGCACGCCAAGGTCGGCCGGTTCAGCTGGGTCGACGTCGACGCCGTCGTCGGGCGCGGAGCCCGCGTGGACGAGAACGTGCACGTCGGCGTCCGCGGCGTCGTCGGCGACGACGCCCGGGTCGGGTCCGGCTCCCGCCTCGGCACCGACAGCCGTGTGCCGTCCGGCGTCGTCGTGCCGCCCGACGCGATCGTGCCCGACGGCGAGACGGCCCACGGCGAACGCCGCCGGAAGGACTTCGGCACGGCCGCCTGACCCCGCGCACGGCATCTCTCACGACACCCCGACGTCCCGCCGACCGGCCTCGCCCGGCCCCGGCGGGACGTTGCTATGGTGGCCGGTTCATCGACCCACCTGGAGGCGAGTGGAGGTGAACTCCCGTGACCAAGAACTCGAAGAAGCAGCCGGCGCTCACCCTCAAGGAGAAGCGCGCGCAGAAGCGCGAGAGAACTGCCGAGACCACCGTCAAGGCGCGTAAGCGATAGACCGTTCGCGAACGGGCCGGCCGTCCAGGGACGGCCGGCCCGTTCGCGCTCCCGGTGGCGGTACCCGCGCGGGATGATGCTCGGGCTGGGTCAGGGGGTCGTCTGCTTGCGACCGCCCATCCCGGCGACGATCGAGACGCCGATCGCGGCCAGCACGACCTGGAAGATCAGCTCGAGCCAGTCGAACCCGTTCGTGTCGTTGACGTTCAGCAGGTTCGCGATCCAGGTGCCGAGCAGAGCCGCGACGATCCCGACGATGATCGTCACGAGGATCGAGATGTTCTGCTTGCCCCGGACGACCAGGCGCCCGAGGGCCCCGATGATCGCGCCGATGATGATCGCGGTGATGATTCCCGTGGCGGTCACGGTGCTGCTCCCCTCCTCGACGACGGCGCAGGTCGCGCCCGCAACGAACGTACGGCGGACTCCCGCTGCACGCCCCCTGGACGCCGACGGCGCCGACCCGTGTGACCAGGGTCGGCGCCGCCGTGGGCGCCGTCAGGACTGGTGACGCCTCCGGATCCCGATGGCGATCACGCCCGCCGCGATCAGCAGGACGGCGATGCCGACCCAGAGGCCGATGTCCGCGCCGGTGGTCGGGAGCCAGCCGCCCCCGCCGGTATCGGTCCCGTCGCCGCCCGCGGGCGGCGGGGGCGGAGCGAACGTGTTCGTCACCGTGACCGACGCCGGGTCCGCCGCGACGGTGACCGCGCCCGGGTCGCCGTCGCCCACGGTCGAGACCGTGGAGGACGCCGCGCCCCCGTCGTCCGTCTCCGTCACGACGCACTCCGCGCCGATCGGGAGCCCGTCGTACGTGACGGTGTCGTCCGCCGCGATCTCGCGTGCCGCGCCGCCCGGGATCTCGATGTCCTCGCCCTGGAACGTGCAGGCGAGGGTCACCTCGAACGGGCCCACGTCGTAGGAGCTGCCCTCGAAGTCGACCACCTTCTCCACCGCGACCGACCCCACGTCGAACGTGTTGGTCACGGTGACCACCGCGGGGTCGGCGTCCGCGCCCGGCACGACCACCTGGCCCGGGTCGCCGCCCTCGACGGTCGTGGAGACCGTCGACGACGCCGCGCCCGCGGCGTCCGTCTCGGTGACCACGCACTCCGCGCCGACGGGCAGCCCGTCGTAGGTCGCCGGCTCGTCCGGCGTCACCGTGCGGGTCGCCCCGCCGGGCACCTCGATCTCCTGCCCCTGGAACGTGCAGGCCAGGGAGACCTCGAACGGCGCCGTGACGAAGCCCGCGCCGTCGCCGTCCACCACCTTCTCGACCTGGATCGAGCCCACGTCGTAGGTGTTGGTCACGGTGACCGTCTGGACCTCCGTCCCGGCGGCGTCGATGACGACAGGGTCCGGATCGACCGTCACGTTCGTCGCGCCGGCGATGTCCGTCTCCGTGACGGTGCACGTGTCGCCGTCCTGGAGCCCGAAGTAGACCCCCGGGAAGCCCGGGCCGAACCGGCGCTCCGGCCCGCCGAGGATGACGTCCACCGGGGCTCCCTGCGACGTGGTGCACTCCAGCGAGACCTGGTACGGGAACTCGTCGAACGGCACCTGGTCGAGGTACTCCAGCACCTGCTGCAGGAGCGCCAGGAGCTCGTCCGGGTCGGTGGGCAGCGGGTCCGGGATCTCCGGGAACGGCGGCAGGTCCGGCATCGGCGGCGCGAAGGCCGCACCGTCCCCGTCGACCACCTTCTGCACCAGCAGCGGGGCCGTGCGGAACGTGTTCGTCACCGTCACGGTGACGGTCGTGGGGTCGCCGTCGTCCGCCGGAGGCACGACCACGTCGACGCTGTTCCCGTCGACCGGGTCACCGCCGTCCACGCTCACCGTCGTCGACGAGGCGCCGAAGTCGTCCGTCTCGGTCACGGTGCACTGCGCTCCGACGGGCAGACCCTCGTAGATCGCGGGCTCGAGGACCGTGAACTCCCGCACCGCGCCGCCCGGGATGGTCAGCTCCACGTCCTGGTAGAAGCACTGCAGGGTCACCTCGAACGGCCCGGGACCGTAGAGGGCGCCGAGGCCCGCGAGCTCCTTGTCCACCTGGATCGTGCCGACGTCGAACGTGTTGGTGATGACCACCTCGGCGGGCTCGTCGGCGTCCACGGTCACCGTGTCCGGCACGACGACGGCATCGGTCGCGCCGCTGTCGTCGGTCTCCGTGACGGTGCACTCCGCGCCCACCGGCAGGTCGGCGATCTGCGCGTCGAGCGGCCCGGCGCCGCCCAGCACGACCGTGCCGTCGTAGACCGTGGTGGTGCCGCCCGGGCCGTCGCCGTCGGCGTCGTAGGTGCACACCACCTGGATCGTGAACGGGCCGGCGCCGTACGCGGGCCCGCCCTCGCCGTCGACCACCTTCTGCAGGTTGATCGCGCCGACGTCGAACGTGTTCTCCAGCGCGACCTGGGCGCCGGCAGTACCGTCCGCGTCGGGCACGATCGTGACGTCGGCCGACGTGCCGTCGGTCTCGACCGGGTCCTCGCCCGGCGTCGTGACCGTGATGGTGGTGCCCGCCGCGTTCGCGGCGTTGGTCTCGGTGACGGTGCACTCGGAGTTCACGGGCAGGCCGGTCAGGGTGACGGGCGTGCCGTCCTCGGTCAGCTCCACGACCATCGGGGTGTCCGCGTCGTACCCGTCGGCGAAGACCGGCTCGCCGAGGAAGGTGCACTCCACAGTCGCCTCGAACGGGCCGTAGGAGACCGGGTTCCCGTCCTGGTCGACGGCGTCACTCTCCACCGACTTCGACAGGACCAGCCCACCGAGGTCGTACGCGTTCGTGATCGCGATCCGGGAGAGGTCCGGTTCCTCGCCGATCGTCACCGACTCGGGCGTGACCGTGAAGCTCGTCTGCCCGTTCACCGACGCGTCCTCGGTGAGCGTGCACTCCGCGCCGTACGGCAGGTTCGGCACGGTCACGGGTTCGCCCGGACTGACGGTGACCGTGACCGGGTCGAGCTCCTTCTCGACCCACGTCCCCACCGCGGACGTGCACTGCACCTGCACCTCGAACGAGTCCGGCGCGTACTGCTGCCCGTCGCCCGTGACGAACTTGTCCACCTCGAGGGGCCCGGACGCCGTCGCGACGCCGACCTTCTGGCCCTCGGTGGGCAGGAGGCTGTGCATCGTCCCGTCCGACCGCTCGTACGCCGCCGACACCGCGGCCGAGTTCCACGCGATCGAGCGGTCGCCGGCCGCGGGGACCTCCGGCGGGGTGGTCGACGTGGCCTCGATGGCCACGAACTCGCCGGGCTCGAAGGGCTGGTCCTCCGGGAAGGTGAGGACGAACTTGATCGCGGTGATGTCCTCGAAGACCGATTCGGGCAGCCCAGGCACGAACGGCTCCCACCCCGTCTCCGGGTCCGCCGGGCAGATCGGCTCGTTGAGCGGGTCCTCGATGTCGTCGCGGCACAGGTCGTCCGCCGTCGTGTAGGAGAACGCGACCTGCGTGCCGGGCGGGGCGTTCACGAGCTGCGGCGGCGGGTCGGCCGTGAGGATCGGCGCCCACGCCGACCCGCGCTCCGACGTGTCGTACGAGCCCGTGTCCCCGGGCGTGGGGAACCGGTCGTACCCGACCACCTTGGTGAACGGGTTGTTCCCGACGTTGTCGATGCGGACGCGCCAGGTCTGGTCGTGCCCCGGCGCGATGACCGGCACGCACGGATAGGCGTAGAAGCCGGCGGCGTTCGGCGTGCACTCGACGTCCGGCCCCGTGTAGTCCGGGTCGATCATGACGTCGAGCTCGTCGTCGTCCGTCGCCTTGACGAACTTCGACTGGCTCAGCACCGCGGTCTCCGTCGGGCGCACGTCCGAGTCCGCCTCGCAGGCCCCCGTCTCCTCGTTCAGCCGGGTCTCGCACTCGTCCCACGGCCGGTCGCCGGCGACGCCGGCCGTGTTGGCGACCAGCGTGTCCGGCGCGATGCCGACCCGGAACCGCACCATCACCGTGATCGTGTACGTCTGGTCCGGCTCGAGCACCGACCCGTCCGGGAACGAGAACCCGAGGCTCGCGATGTCGCCCGTCTGGTCCACCGTCACCTGGGCGGCGTCCGTGGGCAGGTCCGGCGTGCTCGGGTCGGTGTCCTCACCGGTCAGCGCGTACGAGAACGGTTCGGCCACGTCGGCCAGCCGCAGCTGCGGGCCCAGGGCGTCGGTCGGCATCGGGTCGTCCACGATCGTCGGGTCGACGATCGGGCGGTCCCCCGTGTTGGTGATCGTGATGTTCATCGGGAACACCGCGTTCGGCGGCTTGACGCTGCCGGACACCACGCCGTCGAAGTCCTTGACGATCTGCACGCCGTTCGTCGCGTGCTCGTACAGGATCGACGCGTCGTCGGAGTCCTCGGCAGTCACCGGACCGAGCTCGCCGGTGTCGGGGTCGACGACCTGGTCGGCGCCGGTCGTGGTGCCCTGCACCGTGTTGCTCGCCACGCCCGGGTCGGTCTCGCCGGGCCCGGGCGGGTTGGCCGCCAGGTCCGGCAGCACCGGGCCGCCCGACCGCATCTCCTCGCGGCGCTCCACCGAGATCGGGACGCTCTGCACCGGCGTCGCCGGGTTCTCCCAGACGGAGCCGTCCGTGCGGCTGAACGTGAACCGCAGGCCCTGCACGTCCTCGGGGGCCACGCCGTCGGGCAGGGTGAAGGTCGACAACGTGTCGCCCAGAACCCAGTCGCCGCCCGTGACGGTCACCGGGTCGGGCGAGCCGGGGTCGCCGGAGAACGTGCCGCCCACGTACGCGTCCACGCGCACCTGCTGGATCGGCGCCGTCAGCGCCGCGCCGTCGAACCCGACGAAGTCGTACTGGTTCCAGAACTGCGGGTCGTCGTCGGTGAGCACCATCTCGACGCTGCGCGAGGGCCCGAGCGGCTGGCCCGTGAGCGTCATCGTCACCGGGCCGGTGCCCGGCTCGACGATCGTGTCGGGGCTGAACTCCTTGCCCACCGCGATGTCGATCGCGGCGTCCTGCAGCACCATCGACGCCGGGTCGTCGGCCTCGCGGACGTCCTGGTCGGTGACGCCGCCGGGGTCGTCGATCGTCGCCGCGGCACGGTTGGGCACCTCGCTGTAGGCGACCGTCACGGGGTCGCCCGTGTAGCGGTCGGTCGCGCGCAGCTGGAGCGTGAGGTTCATCGTGCCGCTCGCGCCGGGCTCCACCAGCCCGTCGTACGCGACCTCCACGCCCACCACGTCCACGAGGTCGGCCGGGGTGAGCGCCTCGGCCCCCGCCTCGTCGAACGTCGCGGTGGTGTCGTCGTCGTAGTGCAGCGTCACCGTGGTGCTCGTCGCGCCCTCCGGCGGCGTGAGGGCGATGGCGGTCAGGGTGAACGCGTCGAACGGCTGGGTGCCGTCGGCCGTGACCACGTCGCCCGAGCCCTGGACCACCGGGTCGGCCAGCCGCAGCTCCTCGACCTTCGCCGCCGAGGCGTTCGTCCCGGTGATCGTCACGGTCGTGCTCGGGTAGAACTGGGGCGGGGTGCCCGTCGGGGGCACGGAGATCGGGCCGCCCGACCAGGTCTTGTCGACCGTGACGTTCAGCGGTTCGTCCAGGATCGTCACGATGTCGTCGTCGGTGTCCGTGTAGTCCTGGCCGTCGAAGGTGCCCGTCGCACGTGCGGTGTCGTCGACGACCCCCGGGTCCCCGTCCACGTTGTACTCGATGTCGTGAGCGGTGCCCAGCACGGGGACGTCGCCGTCGCTGCGCTTGTAGTCGCGCACCTGGAACGTGAGGTCCAGGTGACGGTCGTCCGCCAGGGTCGAGCGAGCAACGCCGTCGCCCGGCTGCGGAGCGAGCGGGTCGTCCGTGCTGCGGTTCGGGTTCTCCGTGTACACGATCCGCACCGAGATCGTGGACTCCTGCTCCTCGGGCGTGAGCGTCACCTCGGGCATGCCGCCGGCGCACGGTGACGCCGCGGTGCACGTCGAGTTGGTCGCCTGGACCCAGCTCGTGCCGTCGTAGAGCTCCACCCCGGCGATCGCGTCGTACTCGATCAGCGGGTCGAGATCGCCGTCGATCGCGGGGATGCTCACCAGGTTGAACGCGTCGTAGAACGAGTCGGCGACCGCAGTGGTCTCCGGGTCCTGGATGTCCGAGATCACCATCGGGTCGACGCCCGAGAAGCCGTTCGTCGACCACGTGATGCGCGCCGTCGCCTCGTCGTCGGTCCGCGCTCGGACCGTCGCAGGGGCGTCGAGGAACTCCTTGGTGATGAAGTCGAGGTCACCCGTACCGTCCACCGGGAACGGGTCGACGGGGGCGCACCCCTCGGAAGGCTCGGTCGGGGACACCGAGCCGGAGGACGCGCTCGAGGCGCCGCAGTTGTCGACCGGGTCGTCCCAGCCCTCCGGCCCGGTGAACTCGGCGACGAAGTTCGGCTGGAACTCCGCCCCGGGCGGGAACCCGTTGCCGGTCGAGTCGTAGACGAACTGCACGCCCTGCGCGCCCGGCGGCAGGTCACAGCTCACGGTCGCCACCCCGGCGATCGGGCTGCCGCAGTCGGGGGCCTCGACCCACTCGTCGCCGTCCCAGTAGTTGATCGTCAGCGTCGAGTTCGCGGGCACGCTGGTCGAGCGCACCGACGTCGCCGCGAAGTGATCCCAGAACGCGTCCGGGTTCTCCGGGTCCGTCGGGTCCTGGATCACCACCTGGTCCGCATTGGTGGTCGAGCCGTCCGGCCCGAACGGCAGCAGCTGCGTCGGGAGCTGCACGATGACGCTCTGGCCGGGGATCGCCGGGATCTCCGACGGCGAGATGAGCTTGTTCGTGTTCGTCGCCAGCCGGTCCACCAGGGTGACGAGGTCGGCGGAGGCCTCGCCCTCCGCGTTCGGCACGGTCGCCGTGATCTCGTTGGGATGGGTGACGTCGTCGATCTCCTGGTCGGGATCCGTGTCCGCCGTGAACGGGATCGACGCCTCGGCGCCCGTGGGCAGGTCTCCGGTGAAGGTCACGGTGAAGCCCACGACCACGCAGCCGGTGGGCGGGTTCGGCAGGGTGTCCGGGGCCGTCGCGTCCAGCGTCGGCGTCGTCCCGTCGGCGCAGGTGAAGGTCACGCTCGCCGCGTCGGCGCCGTTGGGCCACTGCACCCCCGTGCCGTCGCCGTCGGGGCCGAAGCCGGTGAACGTCAGCGGGTTGTCGCCGGTGAACGGGTTCGGGCCCCCCTCGGTCGGCTCGGTGATGGACATCGTGTCCACGGCGGTGCCCGTATTGGTGGCGCCGATCGTGACGGTGGTGGGGTCGCCCGCGCTCACCGTGGCCGGGTCGAACGACTTCGAGGCCTCGACGCTGTTGTTCGGCGGCGTGATGACGTACGTGTCGTCGGCCGTCGTCGGGTCGGACTCGTCGTCCCCGTGCGTCACGTACGACGACGTGTCGTTGGTGACCGTCGTGGCCGAGGTGAGCTCGGTGACGGCCTCGCTCTGCTGCACCTCCACGGGGATGCTCGCCGTCGCGCCCGGCTGGATGTCGCCGCTGAACGTGTACCGCACGCCCTGCACCGTCGCCGGGTCGACGGAGTCGTCGAGCGGCAGCCACTGCGTGCCGTCCCAGTACTCCTCCTCCACCGTGTCGGCGTTCGGCGGCAGCGTGATGTCACCCGTCCCCGTGTACTCGAGGTACGTGAACGGGTTCGGGTCGGCCGTCGGGTCCACCGGGTCCTGGATCACCAGCGTGTCGACCGGGTCGTTCGACGTGTTCGTGGCGCCGATCGTCATCGTCGCCGCAGTGCCCGGGGCTGCGAGGGCACCCTCCGGGTCGATCGTCTTGGTGGTCTCGGAGTCGAGCACCAGCTCGACCTCCGGCGTGATCGACTCGTCGGCCGTGTTCTCGGGGGCGTTGTCGGCGACGATGCTCGCCGTGTTGACGATCGGAACGCCGTTCTCGCTGTACGGCAGGTCGGGGTCGATCCGCACCGTGATGTCGATCGTGGCCTGCTCGCCGTTGGTGAAGCTCGGCCAGACCGCCGTCACGACGTTGCCGTCGGGGTCGACCGTGAGCTCTCCGGCCGTCCCGGCGGGCTGGCTGATGATCTCCGCGGTGACGAGCTCGAGCCCGTCGGGCAGCGCGTCGGTGAACACCGTGTTCTGGCAGGGCGTGCTCGCGTCGGAGCAGGAGATCTGGACCTCGTAGGTGACCAGCTGGCCGGGCGAGTACGGCCCGGGCGTGGTGGCCTCCTTGCTGATGCTCCACGTCGCGGCCGACGCCGTCGTCGCCGGGATCACCGCGCCCGCGAGCGCGAGCACGACGGCGCCGAGCACCGAGGCGGCACGACGCACGCGCCGTCGCGCGCGCAAGCGCGCGCTGCGGCGCTGTCGTTCCCCCGCTGACCTACGACCATCCACCATCAGTGCCCCTCCACACATCGGTGCAAACCGCCCGCACGCGACGCTGTGCGCGGACACCACTCCGAAGGTGTCAGATATCGGTGGACTAGGCCTGCTGAACGGCGGTACATCCGAATGATCGGGAACGCCCGGAAACCTCCACGATCGCGCCGTGCGCTCGCGAGCGCGGCCGAGGACGACGAAGGTCGAGGTGAGGGCGTCGGAGCGCGACGAGGGAGTCGACCATGAGCCGGACGAAGGCACGACACGGTCACGCGGTGCTGGGTACGACGGCGCTGGGCGCGACGGCGCTGCTGCTCGCGGGGTGCGGCGAGTCCAGCACCGACGCCATGGGCGACGACACGACGCAGACGTGCGAGGACCTCTCCGCCTACACGGACGCGCTGCGGAACCTCGCGGGCACGCTGGGCCCGGACTCCTCCGTCGAGGACGTGCAGGCCGCGCGCGACCAGGCCGCGGAGGCGCAGCGCACGCTGCACGAGAGCCTCGCCGAGGTGTCGGACGACCGCACGGACGACGTCGAGCAGGCCTGGGACGCCCTCGTGACCGCGTTCGGCCAGGTCGACGACGACGCCACCCTCGCGGAGGCCGCCGACTCGCTCAGGGACGAGGCCCAGGGCGTCGTCGACGCGACGGCGTCGGTGCGGGAGGACCTGGACTGCGGCTGAGCAGCCGCGCGGCCGGGTCGCGGTGCCCCGGGCCGTGGGGCACTGTGCTGGGGTGCGAGTGTCGAGGCCCACCCCGCGTGACGTCGTCTCCGGCTTCGTGACCGGCCTGTTCTCCATCCCGGAGGGCATGGCGTACGCGACCGTGGGAGGGTTCTCCGCGCCGATGGGCCTCTGGTCGGGCGCCGTGCCGACGATCGTCGGCTCGTTCTTCTCCCGCACGGTGCTCATGGTCACGACGCTCACCAGCGCCATCGCCCTGTCGGCGAAGAGCGTGCTCACGGACGCCGGGCTGGACCCGTCGGACCTGGGCTCGGTCGCCGCGCTCACGCTGGTGGTCGGCCTGTGGATGGCGCTGCTGGGCGTGCTGAAGCTCGGCTCGGTGATGTCGTTCGTCTCGACGGCGGTCATGACGGGCTTCACCGCCGGCATCGCGGTGCAGATCGTGGCCGGCGTGGTGAAGGACGCGACCGGGTACGAGCCGCAGTCGCACAACACGGTGGGCAAGCTCGTCGAGGCCGTCGCGCACGTCGGCGACTGGGACGGCCCGACGGTCGCCGTGGCCGTCGCGACCGTCGCCGCATGGGCGGCGCTGAGCCTGGTGCCGCGGTTGCGCAAGACGGCGACCCTGCTGGCGCTCGTCGTCGTCACCGTCGTCGTCGCGCTGCTGGGCACCGACGTCGAGCTGGTCTCCGACATCGCCGCCATCCCCCGGTCCCTGCCGCCGCTCACGCTGCCCGACGTCGGCGCGCTGCCGGACCTCGTGTCCGGCGGCCTCGCCATCGCGCTCGTCGCACTCGCGCAGGCGGCGGGCATCGGCGCGGCCGTGCCGAACCCGGACGGGTCACGTACCGACGTCTCGAAGGACTTCACGGCACAGGGCCTCGCGAACGTGGCGGGCGGCTTCTTCGGCGCGCTGCCGACCGGCGGGTCGCTGTCCCGCACGGGCGTCGCGACCAGCGGCGGCGGGCAGACCCGCTGGGCGGGCATCTTCTCCGGCGTCTGGCTGATCGTCATCGTGCTGGCCGTGGGGCCGCTGGCCGGGACGATCCCGATGGCCGTCATCGGCGGCCTGCTGCTCGTCATCGGCGGCGAGCTGGTCGTGGGCCGGTGGGCCGACATCGTGCTGGTCTTCCGCACGTCGTGGCTGTCCGCCGCGGCGCTGGTCGTGACGTTCGCGGCCACCACGCAGCTGCCGCTGCAGCAGGCCATCTTCCTCGGCGCCGGCCTGTCGATCGTGCTGTTCGCGGTGCAGGCGGCCAAGCGCGGGCGCCTGGTGCGCCTCGTGCCGACCGACGACGGCGACTTCCGCGTCGAGGACGCCCCCGCCGTCCTGCCCAGCGGCCGCACCACCGTGCTGCACTACGTGGGCACCGGGTTCTTCGCCGAGGTGAACCGGCTCGAGGAGGAGTGGCCGCACACCGCCGGCACGCACGACGCCGCCCTGGTGATCTCGCTGCGCGGGTCGGCGGGCATCCCGTCCACCACGTTCCTCAAGTCCCTCGACCGGCTGCTGGACCGCTGGCACGAGCACGGCGTCGAGGTGGTCGTCTGCGGCGTGCCCGAGGACCTGCGGCGGCGTTTCGAGACGGGCGGCGTGAGCGAGCGCCTGCGCGACTCCGTCGTCCCCAGCAGCGACACGCTGCTCGGCTCCGTGCGCGAGGCGTACGACCTGGCGGAGCGCCGACGCACCCGCCGGGCGGCGTCCGCCGGCGGCTGATCCCTCGCCGCGCGCCGCCGCGGGTGCGGTGCCATCGTGGCGCCATGCCTACCGCACCGAAGCCGGCCACGCCCACGATCGCCGCACAGCAGCGTGCCCTGCTGGACAGTCTTCCGTTCTCCGACCGGCAGGACTTCGAGGACGCGACGCGCGGCCTGGTCGCCCGGCGGACGCCCAACGCGATCACCGCCGCGGACGGTCGCGTGGTGTGGGACAACGACACCTACTCCTTCCTCACCGGCGACGCGCCGGACACCGTGAACCCGAGCCTGTGGCGGCAGTCGCAGCTCGTGGCGGAGCAGGGGCTCTTCGAGGTGGCCGAGGGCATCTACCAGGTGCGCGGCTTCGACCTCTCCAACGTCACGTTCATCGAGGGCGAGACGGGCGTCATCGTGCTCGACCCGCTCATCGCCACCGAGACCGCCGCCGCCGCGCTCGCCCTGTACCGCGAGCACCGGGGCGACCGCCCCGTCACCGGCGTCATCTACACGCACTGCCACGTGGACCACTTCGGCGGCGTCAAGGGCGTCACCACGCAGGAGGACGTCGACGCGGGGCGCGTGCCCGTCATCGCGCCCGCGGAGTTCACGGAGCACGCGGTGGCCGAGAACGTCTACGCCGGCACGGCGATGGCCAGGCGTGCCGGCTACATGTACGGGGCGGCGCTCGCCCGCGGGCCGCAGGGTCAGGTGGGGGCAGGGCTCGGGCAGACGACGTCGACCGGCTCGGTCTCGCTCATCACCCCGACCCTCGACATCACGCACACCGGTCAGGAGGAGACGGTCGACGGCGTGCGCATGGTGTTCCAGATGGCACCCGGCACCGAGGCACCGGCCGAGTTCCTCGTGTACTTCCCGGACCACCGCGCCCTGTGCGCGGCCGAGGACGCCACCCACACGCTGCACAACCTGCTGACCCTGCGGGGAGCCGTCGTCCGCGACCCGCACGCCTGGGCCAACTACCTCACCGAGACGATCGACCTGTTCGGTGCGGACCTCGACGTCGTGTTCGCCTCGCACCACTGGCCCACCTGGGGGCGGGACCGCGCCGTCGAGTACCTGGCGCTCCAGCGCGACCTGTACGCCTACCTGCACGACCAGACGCTGCGCCTGCTCAACCAGGGGTTCACGGGCGCGGAGATCGCGGAGCAGCTGGAGCTGCCGCCGGTGCTGGAGAACGCCTGGCACGCCCGGGGGTACTACGGGTCCGTGAGCCACAACGTCAAGGCGATCTACCAGCGCTACATGGGCTGGTACGACGGCAACCCCGCCCACCTGTGGCAGCACCCGCCGGTGGAGCAGGGCAAGCGGTACGTGGAGTTCATGGGCGGCGCGGACGCCGTCGTGGAGAAGGCTCGCCCGTCGTTCGACGCCGGGGACTTCCGCTGGGTCGCCGAGGTGCTGACCCACGTCGTGTTCGCCCAGCCCGACCACGCCGGGGCGAAGGAGCTCCTCGCCGACGCGTTCGAGCAGCTCGGCTACGGCGCCGAGAACGGGACCTGGCGCTCGGTCTACCTGTCGGGCGCGACCGAGCTGCGCGACGGCAGCTTCGGTACCCCGACGCAGACCGCGGCGAACGACATCATCGCCGCGCTGACGCCCGCCATGCTGTTCGACGCCATCGCCATCCAGGTGGACGGGCCGCGCGCCTGGGACGAGCGGCTCACCATCGACGTCGTGCTCACCGACTCCGGCGAGCGCTACCGGCTGTGGCTCCGCAACGGCGTGCTCACGTACAGCGCCGCGACGCAGGCCGGTGACGCCGACCTGACGCTCACCACGACGACGCGCGCGCTGCCCGCGCTCGCCCTCGGCGGCGTGACGCCCGACGGGCTCGCGGACGCCGGCATCCAGGTCGACGGCGACGCGGCCGTCCTGGGCCGGCTCACCGCCGTCCTCGACCCCGGCGACCCGGACTTCGCCATCGTCACGCCCTGACGCCGCCGAGGAGGGGGCGGGCCGGGAGCACCCGGTCGACGGCGACGATGAGCAGCCCCAGCAGGTAGAACGCGCCGCCGTAGAGCACCAGGTTGAGCCCCAGCCCGCCCCACCCGAGGGCGTCCAGGTCGATGAACCCGTACGGATACTCGCTGCCCGGGCTGAGCTGTCCCCGCAGCAGGATCGCGCCGAAGTAGAGCACCGGGAAGAGCATCCACAGGCCCGCGTCGCGCAGGCGGGCGCGGCGGTGCGGGTCGAGCAGCAGGAAGTCGAGCACGACGGCGAGCGGCAGCGCCCGGTGCTCGACCTGCCCGTCCGTGAGCCCCAGGAACACGGCGGGGGCGTCCGGGGCCTCCGGCTCGAGGACCAGCCACGCGACCAGCCCGGTGATGGCGGCGGCGAGGGTCACCAGCCCCTTCGCCCAGACGGGCGGCGGCTCCCGGCGCCGCAGCGTCGTGACCGCCGCCCAGCCGAACACCGCCACCGTCAGGAAGCTGGTGAGGTTGGTGAAGTAGACGAAGCCCTCGACGTCGCCGTCGCGCCAGATGGCGCGCGTGCCGACGAGACCGAGCGCGACGACGAGGAGCCGGAACAGGCCCACGAGCACGAACATGGGCACAGTGAACCGCATCCGTCGGCATGCGGCCGTCACTCCCGTCGGCGCCGTCAGAACAAGACGACGGCCACCAGCCCGGCCAGCCCGAGCAGCGCCGTGCCCGCGCACATCAGCACGATCCGCCGGCCGTGCCGGAGGCGCGGCTCCGCGGTGTCGAGGTGCCGGTGCGTGTGCCCGGCGTGCCGCTTGGCGAACCACCACAGCGGAGGGGTGAGCACCAGCGCGACCGCCGCGGTGAGGAGGAACGACGTCGCGCCGTCCACCCCGGGCAGCGTCTGCCACGCCACCGCGCACGCCGCCGTGAACGACAGCAGCGTGCGGCGCCAGGCCAGCGCGGTGCGCTCGGCCTGGAGGCCGCGGTCGCGCTCGGGCCCGACGAGGGGCGGGGGACGGTCCGTCATGTCGGCGTGGCCCTCAGTGCAGCAGCAGGGCGAGCAGCACGAGGATGCCCACGACGGTGATGGTCACGACCAGCACGAACCCCGTGATCGCCCCCGGCAGCGGCCCGTGCTCGCGCATGGCGCGCTCCGAGCGGGCCCACTCGACCGCTGCCGCGACCGGGACGACGGCACCCGCCACCAGGAGCACGATCGCGGACGTGAGGCGCAGGTGCGGCTCCATGGGCAGGTCCAGCGCCTCGAGCGCCGTGCCGCCCGCGATGAGCCCCAGGGCCGTGCGGAGCCACGCGAGGATGGTGCGCTCGTTGGCCAGCGAGAACCGCGGGTCGGGCTCCGTGCCCCTCTCGTAGACCCAGCGCGGGAAACGCTCGCGGCTCACGTCGACGTGCCTCCTTCGTCTCTGCGGGTGCTGCCGACATCCTCCCGCAGCAGGCGCGGGAGCGCTCAGGGCGGGTCGTTGACGAACCGGAGCTTCACGCGGACGTCGTCGAGCGGCACGACCAGCGTCGACCCGTGCGGCGACCACCTCTCCGGGATGAGGAAGAGGGAGCCCCCGCCCTCGACCAGCAGCCGCAGGCCGCGGTAGCGGTACCGGTACGCGCCGTCCCCGGCCGCGAGGTCCTCCTCCACCACGGCCGGGTCGCCCACCTCCAGCTGCTGCGGGGTGTCGACGACGACGGCGGGCAGGCCGCCCAGGTCGCGGGCGAGCGCCTTGGCCTGGCCCCGTCCCGTCCACTCCGCCACCGTGCCGGTGGCCCAGAAGAGCGAGGCGACCACCGTGAGCACCAGCAGCAGGACGGCGGTGCGCGCGGGGTCGGTGCCCGGCGTCGGCCCCTGCGTCCCGTCGGCGCCGGCGGCGTGCGCTGCCGTGGCCCGCCGCCGGTGGGACCAGGTGAGGCCGTACGCGAGGCCCGCCGACCCGACGCCGATCACCAGCGGGGTCACCAACGGGTACGGGGCCCAGGCCGCGAGCGCCGGGTAGGCCACGATCAGCGCCACGCCGACCGCCAGCACGACGGCGCCGCCGACCGTCGACGCGAGCGTCCACCGGTGCACCACCGGCTCCGGTGCCCCCGCGAGCCGCCGCCGCAGCGCCGCGTCCGCGAGCACCAGCGCCGCCCCCACGAGCAGCACCGCGAGCATCGGCACGAGGAGCGGCTGCGGGCTGCGCATGACGAACTCCTGCGTGCTGTAGCCGAGCAGGTCGACGTCCACGCCGAAGTACAGGTACTGCGCGCGCGTCGTGACGTAGCCGAAGTAGAACAGGATCGCCGTGACGAACGTCGCCGGGGCGACCACCGTGCCCAGCACCGACCAGACGCGCGTCAGGACGCTCGGCTCGTGCGCGGCCGATGACGGCTGCTGGGTCACGGCAGCCCCTGTTCCTCGGTGGGCTCGTCGGTGGGCTGGCCTGTGGGCTCGTCGTTGGGCTCGTCGGCTGGTCCCGGCGTGACCTCGTCCTCCGGCGTCTCGGTCACCTCGTTCTCCGGCGCCTCGCTCGACTCCCCGGTCTCCGTCCCGCCCGGTTCGTCCGTCGCCGCTCCGGAGGACTCGACGGTCGCCGGGTCGCAGTCGTACCCGACGTCACCGGGCGGATGGCACATCGACCAGACGCTCCCGACCTCGAGGTCCTGTCGGAGCTGGTCGCACTCTTCCTGGGTGCTGCAGGTAGCGGTCGCGTCGAACGAGACGTCGACCAGCTCGGTCCCCGGATCGGGCGGCAGCACGGCGACCCCGCACGAGAGGTTGCCCGGCTCGAGCGTCACGCCGGCGCACGGCTCCCCGCACTCCGCGCCGGCCAGCGCGGCGCCCGCGGTCCGCACCGTCACCTGCACGATCTCCACGGTCACACCGGCGGGCAACCCGTCCGTCTGGATCGAGGCGAGCCCGCACCACGCGTCGCCGACGAGCACGAAGTCCTGGCCACCCATGAGGAGACCGGGGAGGTCGGCCTGGGCCTTGCCGCCCGCCTGCGGCAGCGGTTCCTCGAGGTCCTCCCCCGCGTCGGCGCCGACGGTGTCGTCGTCGCCCTCGTCGCCGCCGCTGTCGCCCTCGTCGCCGGGCACCGTCGCCTCGGACGTCGTCCCGCCCGTCGCCGTGCCGCGCGCGTCGTCGACCGACGGCTCCCCGCCGTCCCCGCAGGCTGCCGTCACCAGGACCAGCAGGACCGTCAGCGCACCCAGTCCTCGTCTCATCTCGCCCTCCCGGGAGCACCGGGCCGCGTCGTCGCGGTCAGAGGGCTCCGCGCGGTGCCGCGCGTCGTCCTACCCGTGGAGAGCGCGCGCGATCCCGCACTGATACCCGCCCCTCGACCGCACCCCGTGTCGGCGCCCGTCGGTAGCGTGCCCGGCATGCGCGCCGACTTCCTCGCCCTGCACCGCCCCGGCGACCCGCTGCTGCTGCCGAACGCGTGGGACGCCGGGTCGGCACGGGTCCTCGCCGCCCTCGGCTTCGCCGCCGTCGCGACGACGAGCAGCGGGTTCGCCGCGACGCTCGGCCGGCCCGACGGCGCCGTCACCCGGGACGAGGCCCTCGCGCACGCCGCCGCGCTCGCGGCCGCCGTCGACGTCCCCGTGAGCGCGGACCTGGAGAACGGGTTCGCCGACTCCCCCGCCGACGTCGCCCGCACGGTCGCGGAGGCCCGTGACGCCGGCCTTGCCGGGGGCTCCGTCGAGGACGCGACCGGGCGCGACGACGAGCCCCTCTACGACCGCGCCCTCGCCGTCGAGCGCGTGGCCGCCGCGGCCGAGGCGGCCGGCGACCTGGTGCTCACGGCCCGCTGCGAGAACCACCTGTACGGCCGGGACGACCTCGCCGACACGATCGCGCGGCTGCAGGCCTACCAGGAGGCCGGCGCCCACGTGCTGTACGCCCCCGGGCTGCGCGACGCCGCAGCGATCGCGACCGTCTGCCGCGAGGTCGACCGGCCCGTCAACGCCCTGCTCGTCGCGGGCGGGCCCACGCCCCAGGAGCTGGCCGACGCCGGGGTCGCGCGGATCTCCGTCGGCGGCACGTTCGCCTGGAACGCCCTGTCCGCGCTGGTCGACGCCGCCCGCGAGCTCCAGGCCGGCGGGGTCGGGTTCCTCGACCGCACCGGCCCGGCGCGCGACGTGATGCCGCAGGCGTTCCGGGGCTGACCGCCCGCGGCCTCCAGGCCGCGACCGCCAGGAGGCGGCGAGCGGTCAGGGCACGAGGCGCTGGGTGATCGCCGACTCCTCGGGCCCGTGCTGGACGCGGGCGAGCGCCCCGTTCACCAGCGCGAGGTACGGCGGCACGTGCCCGCACTCGACGTCCGCGAGGAGCGGGATCCCCAGGTCCCCCAGCGCGTCCCGGACCGCGTCGTGCTGGGTGAAGCCGTCCCCGTCGGGCGCGTGCGTGCGGCTCACCAGCACCGCGTTCGCCGCGTCGAACCAGCCCGCGTGGCGCATCGCCCACAGGGCCCGGCCGACCGCGAACGCGTCCCACTCCAGGATGTCGAGGTAGACGACCAGGCCCTCCGGCGCGTGCTCCGCGGCGAACCGGGCCACGTCGCCGTACGGCGTGCCCGCGAGGAGCGAGACCGTCTCCAGGCAGCCGCCGATCACCCGCCCCTGGACATCGACCGGCGCGGCCGGGTCCTCGCCGTCGAGCCGCAGCCAGGAGCCGGCGGCGTCGAGCGTCCACGTCGACACCTCGGGCTCGTTCTCGTAGTCGTCCCAGCCGGACGAGCGGTACCGCCGCGGCGAGCGCTGCACCAGCTCCTCGCCCTCCTGCGCCGCCGAGGCGACCTCCCACCAGCCGAGCAGGCCGGCGGGCACGTCGTACGGCGTGTCCATGAGGTTCTGGCCGTGCAGCGTGGCGACGCCGGTGCGCAGCGTGAGGGGCAGCTGGACCGTCGAGATGTCGGAGTACCCCACCAGCCACGTCGGGTCCGCGGCGAGCGCGTCCCAGTCGAGTCGTCCCAGCAGGTCCGTCGCCAGCTCCCCGCCCCACGGCGGCACGACGGCGCGCACGGCCGGGTCCGTGAGCATCGTCGTGAGTTCCGCCGCGCGCACGTCCGCCGGGGCGCTGACGATCCCCTCGCCCGTGGGCGTCTGGCCGAGACGGACGTCGTAGCCCTTCGCGCGCACGACGTCGGCGGCGTGCAGCAGTCGCCGGTGGAGCGGGGTCGCGACACCCGCCGACGGCGCGGTGACGCCGATCGTGTCGCCGGGGCGCAGGGGGCGGGGGTAGCGGATCGTCATGGCCGGACTCTGCCCGAGCGCCGGACACCGGGGCAACGGGATTCGCGGGCCTCGACGGTTTTCCACAGGTGCGTATCGGGCCTGGTGCGGGGTCGGGTTCCTCGCTAGGCTCGAACACATGTTCGAGTCATGGCACGAACACAGGCTCTGACTCTCGCTCGACGTCGAGGAGGTGACGCGGGGATGTCTGCCGCAGTGCTCGAGCAAGCGCTCGACGACCTGCCGGTCGTCACCACGCCGTGGGACGACCTGCTCTCCCCGGTCGGCCCGACGACGGTCCACGACGTCTCGGTCGCCCTGGACGACCTGGCGCGGATCCAGGCGCGACTCGACGCCCTGGAAGGTGAGAAGCTCCTGGCCGTCGAGCGAGCGCGCCGGGCCGCCGCGCGGTGCGAGCCCGACCTGCTGGCGGGCGAGCAGCTGCGGGTGCTGCGTGCGGGTACGGCGCGTCAGCACGAGCTGGCCCGCCGCGCGTTCGTGGCGGACGTCGCGACCACGCTGCGGGTCGGCGAGCGGCAGGCGGACCACCTCGTCGAGACCGCACGGACCCTGACCTCGTCCGGTTCCGCCACGCTCGCCGAGCTGTGCCGCGGCCGGATCGGCGCCCGCCACGCGACGGCGATGGCCGACGTCCTCGCCGACCTCCCCGACGCCCAGGCTCGAGCCGCCGTCCAGGCCGAGGCGCTCCCGCGGGCGGCGACGGCGACGCCGGCCCAGTTCCGTGCCTTCCTGCGCCGTGCCCGGGACCGTGCGCACCCTGAGCCGTTCGAGCGACGGCACCAGAGGGCGTCCGCGAAGCGCGCCGTGTTCGTCGACCCCGCGGCCGACGGCATGGCCTGGCTCAGCGCCTACCTCCCCGCCACGACCGCCCACGCGGCCCACGACCGCCTGACCACCGCAGCACGCACCGCCCGAGATGCCGGAGACGATCGCACCGTGGGCCAGCTCCGCGCCGACGCGTATGCCGCTCTCCTGCTGGCCGGAACCGAGGCCTCGCCCGGTCCCCACCCCGACACGGTGACGCGCTCCGGTGCGCAGGTGTCCGGCACCGGTGCGGCGCGGCCCGGAGAAGGGCTGGCGGCAGAGCTGGTCGCAGGTCTCGTACCGGACCTTGCCGACCATGCCCGCAGAATCACGCCGCGGGTACGGGTCACTGTGCCGGTGCTGACGTTGCTCGGCCGCTCGGGCGAGCCGGCCGAGCTGACGGGTCACGGCGCGATCGACCCGGGGGTCGCGGCGTTCCTCACAGCCCGGGCGCCCTCGTTGCGCCGCCTGCTCGTCGACCCGGTGTCGGGCACGCTGCGGTCCGCCGACCCCGGCACGTACGCCGTCCCTGCGGCACTGCGCACCTACCTCGAGGCGCGCGACGGCACCTGCCGCTTCCCGGGCTGCACCCGCCCGGCCGCCCGCTGCGACGTCGACCACACGGTCGCGTGGGCCGACGGCGGGCGCACCACGGTCGACAATCTCGCCCACCTGTGCCGGCGCCACCACGTGCTCAAGCACGAGACGCAGTGGCAGGCACGGCAAGAGGCCGACGGCACGCTCGTCTGGACGTCACCGACGGGACGCATGTCCCGCGACCCGGTCGCCGATCCTGTCGATCTCACCGGGTGCGAGCTCACCCCACCGGAGCCCGTGGACCTGACGGACCCGCCGTTCTGACGTGCTCGGCGCGCACCCTCAACCGCGCGCCCCATCAACCCTGCGCACCCTCAACCCTCGGGGAGAAGCGTGTCCGTGCTCCGGTGTCCCGGCCAGGATCGTGTGGTGTTCAGCCGCATCTTTGCGGCCGCGGCGACCGTCAGGTCGACGCCGGTGGTGTTCGCGAGGGCGCACAAGTTCCAGATCACGTCGAACATCTCCAGCCCGAGGGCAGCCTTCGCATCCTCGACCTCGGCTGCCCCCGCGGCCTGCAGGGCGCGCACGGCGTCGGCGACCTCCCCGACCTCGGACACGAGGTGCAGCATCCGGGCCGCCGGATCGCTCTGGTCCCAGCCGTGGGTGGTGCTGAGCTGCCGGGCGTTCTCGCAGATCTCGTCGAGCGTCATGGCACTGGACGCTAGACCCGGCCACGCTCAGAGCATCCCGCGCTCGCGGGCGACGGCGGCGGCCTCGGTGCGCGACTGGGTGCCGAGCTTGGTGTTGATGTGCGCCAGGTGGGACTTCACGGTGGCGACGGAGACGAAGAGCTCGCGCGCGATGGCGTCGTTCGACCGGCCGGCGGCGACGAGACGCAGCACCTCGAGCTCGCGGGCGCTGAGGGTCGCTCCCGGCGAGCGCATGCGGCCGAGGAGCCGACGCTGCACGTCGGCGCCGAGGGTGACCTCGCCGGCGGCGGCGGAGCGGATGGCGCGGGCCAGCTCCTCGGTGGGCGCGTCCTTGAGGAGGTAGCCCGTCGCCCCGGCCTCGACGGCGGCGAGGATGTCGGCGTCGGTGCCGTAGGTGGTGACGACGAGCACGGGCGTCGCGTGCCGGTGCACCACGGTGCCGGTCGCCTCCGCACCGCCGAGCCTCGACCGCCCCGGGCCGGCGTCGCCGAACCGCAGGTCGAGCAGGACGACGTCGGCCCGGCCGCCGGCGTCGAGCCAGGCGAGGAGGTCCTCGGCGGTGCCGGTCTCGTGCACGACGCGCATGTCCGGCTGCCCGTCGACCACGGCCCGCAGCCCGGCCCGCACCACGGGGTGGTCGTCGGCGAGCACGACGTCGATCATGGCTCCTCCACCTCCACGGGCAGCGTGACCGCCAGGGCGGTGCCCGCGCCGGGCGACGACTCGAGCGCGACGCTGCCACCCAGCTCCTGGGCCCGCGACCGGACGGACGGCAGCCCGAAGCCGCGACCGGTGGCCCCCGCGGCGCGCGCGACGGCCTCCGGGTCGAACCCGCGCCCGTCGTCCACGACGTCGAGGGTGACGGTGTCGCGCTCGTAGGTGAGCGTGAGCCGGGCGCGGCCGGCCTCGGCGTGCTGCACCACGTTGGCGAGGGCGGACTGCGCGATGCGCAGCAGCGCCGTCTCGACGGGCACGGGCAGGGGCCGCACGTCGCCGGCGGTGTGCACGGAGACGTCCAGGGGCTGCCGCGCCGCCACGCCGCGCAGCGCGGCGACGAGGGTGGTGCGGTCCAGGTCGCGCGGCGTGAGGTCCTGCACGACGCGGCGCGCCTCGGCGAGGCTGTCGCGGGCGGCGCCGCGTGCCTGGCCGACGAGGTCGCGGGCCCTGTCGTCGTCGGTGCCGACCGCGTCGTCGGCGGCGCGCAGCAGCAGCTCGATGGCGGACAGGGACTGGGCCAGGGTGTCGTGGATGTCGCGCGCCAGGCGGGCCCGCTCGTCCGTGACGGCCCGCTCCCGCTCGGCCTGCGCGAGGTGCTGGCGCACCTGGGTCAGCTCGTCGACGGTCCGCTGCCGCGTCTGCGACTCGCGGACGAACGCCTCGATCCCGAGCACGACCCCGACGGCGACCGCCGCACCGAGCACGGGGCCCAGCACGAACCCGGTCCACGGGTCGTCGGCGTCGGCCTGCACCAGCAGCCCCTCCGCGACGGCGAGCACCGTCGTGGCGGCCACCGCGACGACGCCGCGGTGCGGCCCGAGCACGTGCATCTCCAGGATCATCAGCGGGAACGCGAGCCAGAGGGCCGCGGGCGAGAGCCACAGCAGCACCACCCACGGGACCACGAGGGCGGCGATCCACGCGGTGTCGGGCCACCAGGCGCCGCGCGGGGTGTCGACGGAACGGTCGTGCACCCGCACCGCCCGGCGCCCCGCGACGTAGACGGCGACGAGCACGGCCGCGACGGCGGCCGACGCCCACGTCCGCCCCGGCGGGGCCTGCAGCACGGCGACCACGGCGAGCGCCGCGAGCAGGACGTCGAGCCCCAGGATGAGGGCGCGCGTCGCCGACGGCTGGGGGCGGTGGATCACCCCGTCCACGGTAGCCGCGCCGCGGCGCGGCGCATCGTCCAAAAGGTGGAACGGCCCGGCCACCCTTCGGCGCCGCAGGATCCCCCCGGCTCCCGATGATCGCGGGCCGTCCGGCGCGGAGGCTGGAGGCATCCCCGTCCCCGTCGACCCGTGGAGGTCTTCCCGTGTTCGTCGCCCTGCGCGATCTCCAGCATGCCCGCGGCCGCTTCGTCCTCATGTCCGTGGTGATCGTGCTGATCACGTTCCTCGTCACGTTCCTCGCATCCCTGACGGCGGGCCTGGCCCGCGAGTCGACGTCGGCGGTCACCGACCTGCCCGCCGACCACCTCGCGTTCTCCATGCCCGCCGCCGGCGACTCCCCCGAGTTCACGGCGTCGCGCGTGACGAGCGACCAGTGGGAGGGCTGGGCGCAGGTGCCGGGCGTGGAGTCCGCCGAGCCGCTGGGACTGGCCACGACGCGCGCCGGCTCGGACAGCACGACGGCGTCGGTCACCGCGCTGGGCGTGGCCGACGGCTCCCACCTGGTGCCGGGCACGGGCGACGTCGAGCCGGGCACGGTCGTGCTCACGCCGGGCGCGGCCGACGCCCTGGGCGCGCGGACCGGCGATACGGTCACCCTGGGCGGCGCCGACCTCACGGTCGCGACGACCGTCGACGCCGACGAGTCCTTCTCGCACACCCCGGTCGTGTGGACCACGCTCGACGACTGGCAGGCGGTCGGCGCACGCGGGGCCGGCGGCGACGACGTCGCGACGGTCGTGGCGCTCAGCGCCTCCGACGACGGCCCGACGGACGCCGCCCTGGCCGACGCGGACGCCTCGCTCGGCACGACGACGGTCACGACGTCGGACGCGCGCTCGGCGGTGGCGTCGTTCGCCGGGGAGAACACGTCGCTCACGACGATGCAGGCGTTCCTGCTGGCCATCTCCGCGCTGGTGGTGGGCGCGTTCTTCACCGTGTGGACCATCGGCCGGTCCGGGGACGTCGCGGTGCTCAAGGCGCTCGGCGCCTCCACCCGCTACCTGCTGCGCGACGCGCTCGGGCAGGCCGCCGTGCTGCTGGTCGGCGGCGTGGCGGTGGGCACGGGGCTCACGGTCGCGGGCGCCTCGTTGCTGCCCGACGTCGTCCCGGTGGTCGTGACGGCCGGGACCACGCTCGTGCCCGCCGCCGCCCTGGTGCTGCTCGGCCTGGCGGGAGCCGCCGTCTCGATCGCGCGCATCACCCGCATCGACCCGCACGCCGCGCTCGCGGCGCGCTGACCCGCTGACACCCCGACGACCCGGAGGACCTCATGGACCTGCACCTCGACCACGTCACCCTCGTCTACCCCGACGGCGACGGCACGCTCACCGCCGTGGACGACGTCGACCTCGCCGTCCCGTCCGGCACGACGACGGCCCTGCTCGGCCCGTCCGGGGCGGGCAAGTCCAGCCTGCTGGCCGTGGCCGCCGGGCTGACCAACCCGACCCGCGGCACGGTCCGGTTCGGCGAGGACGTCGTGTTCACGCCCACGACGACGGTGGCCGACGCGACCCGCGCGCGCCTGGACCGCATCGGCATGGTGTTCCAGTCGCCGCAGCTGCTGGGCTCGCTCACCGCGCTGGAGCAGGTGGAGCTGCACGCGCACCTGCGGGGCCGCCGCCCCTCGAGCGTGCGGGCGCGGGCCCTGGAGCTGCTCGACGCCGTCGGCGTGGCCGACCACGCGGGCAGGCGGCCCGCGCAGCTGTCGGGCGGGCAGCGGCAGCGCGTCGCGATCGCGCGCGCCCTGGTCGGGCGGCCCGAGGTGCTGCTGGTCGACGAGCCGACGTCGGCCCTCGACCACGAGCGCGGCACCCGCGTGGTCGAGCTGATCACGAGCCTGGCCCGCGAGACCGGCGCGGCCACGCTGCTGGTGTCGCACGACGCGTCCACCCTGGCCTCCGTCGACGCCACGGCCCGGATGCTCGACGCGCGGCTCGAGCCGGCCGAGGTCGGCGCCGTCTAGCAGCTCGGGCAGGGCTCCTGCGCACGCCGCGGGCGCAGGGCGAGGCGCGCGGCGGCCGCGGCCCCCGCGAACCGCTCGCCCCAGGTCGCCCGCCGGAGCCGCACGCGGAACGTGCTCGCGGCGGCGGCGTCGGAGGTGACCGCGCCGATCTTCTCCGGCGCGCACCGGCCGTACTTCGCCAGGTACGCGTCGTCGAGCAGCGCGTGCAGCTCGGGCGCCACCTCGGCGAGCACCACCGGCTGGCGGGTGCCGTCGACCTGGAGGTGCGCCCGCCCGCCACCGGCGCGCCGCGCGGCGTCGGGCGCGGAGCGCACGTACAGGTCGTGGCCCAGCTGCACCACCCAGCCGCGCCAGGGCCGGCCGGGTTCGCGGGCGACGTCCACCTGCACGGCGGTCGCGGCCTCGAGGGCCTCGAGGACGTCCAGCTCGTGGAGGAAGGCGGCGGCGCGCGTCAGGAGGGTCACGACGGGTCGAACAGTGACCTGGGCCACGGGTATTCCGGCGGGCGCCCGCCGGAGGTCACCAGTCCAGCGGGTCCCGCGAGATCGGGCAGGTCATGCAGTGCCCGCCGCCGCGCCCGCGGCCGAGCTCCGCGCCGACGATGGTGATGACCTCGACGCCGGCGCGACGCAGCGCCGCGTTGGTCAGCGTGTTGCGGTCGTAGGTGAAGACGACGCCGGGCTCGAGGGCGACGGCGTTGTTGCCGGAGTCCCACTGCTGGCGCTCGGAGGCGTACGCGTCGCCCGCCGTCTCCACGACGCGCAGCTTCGGCAGCCCGAGCGACCGGGCGACGACGTCGACGAACGGGGTGTCGCCCTCGTCCGTGACCTCCACGCCGGGCGACGCGTCCGACGGCCGGAGCGTGAAGGCGTGGATGCCGTCGACGATCGTGGGGTGCACGGTGACGAGGTCGCGGTCGGCGAACGTGAACACGGTGTCCAGGTGCATCGCGGCGCGCAGCCGCGGCATCCCCGCGACGACGACCTGCTCCACGTCGCCGCCCTCGAACAGCGCCTTGGCGAACTGGGTGATGCCCTGGCGAGACGTCCGCTCGCTCATGCCCACGAGCACCGTGCCGTTCCCGACGGGCATGACGTCGCCGCCCTCGATCGTGGCCTGCGCCCAGTCCTGCTCCGGGTCGCCCCACCACACCCGCGAGCCGACGTACTCGGGGTGGAAGGAGTAGATCGCCTTCATCAGCAGCGTCTCGTCCTTGCGCGCCGGCCAGTACAGCGGGTTGAGCGTGAGGCCGCCGTAGATCCAGCAGGTCGTGTCGCGCGTGTACAGGGTGTTGGGCAGCGGCGGCAGCAGGTACTCGGGGGTGCCGGTGGACTCGCGGGCCAGGTTCACGTAGTCGCTGCGGAAGTCCTCGGGCAGGTCGTGCGTCGAGAGCCCGCCGATGAGGAAGCGCGACAGCTCCCGGTCGGTCAGGGACTCGAGGTATCCCCGCGTGCCCTCCACCAGGCCGAGCCCCACCTGGTTCGGCACCACCTTGCGGTCCAGCAGCCAGGACCGCGCCTGCGGGATCGCCATCGTCTGCGCCAGCAGGTCGTGCAGCTCGACCACCTCGACGCCCCGGTTGGTGAGCTTGTTGACGAAGTCCAGGTGGTCGCGCTGCGCGGACTCCACCCACATGACGTCGTCGAACAGCAGGTCGTCGGAGTTCGTGGGGGTGAGCCGCTCGTGGGCGAGCCCGGGCGAGCAGACCAGCACCTTGCGCAGCCGGCCGACCTCCGAATGGACGCCGTGGGCCGGGGCGGCGGGCTGCGCGGACGGTGCGGTGGTCATGGGGAGAACCTTTCGGTCGGACGACGGACGGTGCGGTCGGTGGTGACGGTCAGATCGAGATCCAGCCGGCGGCGAGACCGATCACCGCGAGGACGGCGATCGCGACCACGACGACGAACAGCGCCAGCTCGGCGGGGTTGAAGACCCGGCGCCCCTGCTCGCGCCGCGTCATGACGAACAGGACGGTCGCGGGCGCGTAGAAGAGGAACGAGACCAGCACGAGGCTCAGGCCGGCCGCGAAGACGAGGAAGGCCGTGTAGACCGTCGCCAGGACCGTGACGACCAGGTCCCCGCGCAGCGTGGATGGCGGCGCGCCGTCGTAGGTCTCGCGCGTGGCGCGCAGCTTCACCGCGTAGAGCGCGGCGAGCAGGAACGGGATGAGCGTCATGACGGCGGTCATGTCGAGCGCGAAGTCGAACGCGTCCTCGGAGAAGTACGTGAGGATCAGCACGACCTGCGACAGGGACGTGCTCAGCAGCAGCGCGTTGACGGGCACGTCGCGGTCGGTCGACCGGGTGAGGAAGCGCGGCATGTCGCGGTCCTTGGCGGCGACGAACAGCACTTCCGCCGCCATGAGCGTCCACGCCAGGTACGCCCCCAGCACCGAGATGATGAGGCCGACGCCGACGAAGACGCTGCCCCACTCGCCGACGGCCGCCTCGAGCACCCCCGCCATCGACGGCTGTCGCAGCTCGGCGATCTCGCTCATCGGCATGATGCCGTAGGACACGATCGTCACCGACGCGAAGATGGCGAACACGCTGACGAAGCCGAGGATGGTGGCACGGCCGACGTCCTCGCGGCGCTTCGCGTGCCGGGAGTAGACGCTCGCGCCCTCGACGCCGAGGAACACGAAGACCGTGACCAGCATCGTGCCGCGCACCTGGTCGAACAGGGAGCCCGCGTAGTCGGCGCCGCCCCAGTTCTCCGCGAACGCGCTGGGGTCGAAGACGAACAGCGCCAGCAGGACGAAGACGATGATGGGGATGATCTTGGCGACGGTGACGATCCGGTTGATCGCCGTCGCCTCCTTGATCCCCCGCCGCACCAGCAGGAAGAACAGCCACAGGCCGACGGTGGACAGCGCGAGCGCGAGCACCGTGTCGCCGGCGCCGAGGGCGGGGATCCACTGCCCCAGCGTCGACATGATGAGCACCCAGTAGGTGACGTTCCCGACGCACGCGCTGGCCCAGTAGCCGGCGGCCGCGAAGAAGCCCGTGTACTCGCCGAAGCCCGCCTTCGCGTACGCGTAGACGCCGGCGTCGAGGTCGGGCTTGCGCATCGCGAGCCGCTGGAACACGAACGCGAGCATCAGCATGCCCGCGCCCGCGACGACCCACGCGATGAGGGCGCCCATGACGCCCGTCTCCTGGGCGAACCGGCGCGGCAGCGAGAACACCCCGGCGCCGACCATGGACCCGACGACCATCGCGGTGAGGGTCAGCAGCGACACCTTCGCCGTCGTGCCGGTCCCCGACGTCGTCTCCTGGTGCGCCATCTGTCGTGTCCTCCTGAGGTCGGACCTACCGGGTGCTGCGGCCGATCGTTCCACCGTCGCGCCTGGTCCGCGCGTCGGCCGTGCGATCCACCTTGCGTGCGACGGCGTCCAGGAGGTCGCCCGCGGGGATGCGCAGGGTGCCGGTCCAGGAGGGCAGGACGCCGGCCCTGGCCGCGCCGAGGACGAGCCCCGCGACGGCCAGCCCGAGCAGGACCGGCCAGACCGCGCCCCAGGCCGTCACGGCGTCGAGCCCGGGCACCTTCTCCGGCGGCAGCCAGAGCCACGCCAGCACCCAGGTGCCGAGCGTGCCGCCGACGGCGAGCACGACCCACGACCACAGCCCGCCGTCGGGCGCGGCCGGGCCGGGGTGGCCCGACGCCCGCAGCAGCACGAGGGCGCGAAGGAGCAGCAGCGTCGACACGGTCGCGACGAACGGGAGCACCGCGGTGACGTCGACGAGGAACGGCGCCTCCCCCACGGCCCGCTTGGCGGCGTACTTGGCCACGGCGCCGCTGCCCAGGGGCGCGCCGGTGATCGCCAGGGCGAGCACGAACGCGCCGCCCAGCACCACGGCTCGGGCGCGGCCGGCGCCGTAGCGTTCCCAGACCTCCACCGCCATGATCAGCCCGCCCTTCGCCATGCCGTGGTGCACCGCGTAGACGACGGCGGTGAGCACGCACGCCTCGGCCAGGTCGGGGGCCCCGAGGGCCACCCCGACGACCATGGCGAGGAACCCCATCTGGCCCACGGTGCTGTAGGCGAGGGAGACCTCGGGGTCGTCAGTGAGGACGCCCGGCACGAGCACGCCGAACGCTCCGACGAGCGCCGCGACCACCAGCAGGGTGCCCCAGCCAGGCATCGCCTCGTGCCCCAGCGGGAGGAAGCGGAGCCAGCCCACCAGGCCGACCTTCACCACGGTGCCGCTCAGCACGGCCCCGACCGGCACGGACGCGGCCGCCTCGTCGATCGGCAGCCACCCGTGCAGCGGGAAGGTGGCGGCCTTGATGCCGAACCCGAGCAGGAGGAGACCCACGACCACCCCGCCCGTGGGGGCGGCGGCGACGGCCGCAGGGGCGTCGGCCAGGTGCAGCCCGCCGGCCGCGACCACGAGCACGACGGCGGCCGCGAGGACGACGTCGCTGGCCACCGCCAGGACGAGGTAGAGCCGGCCCGCGCGCCGCGCCGTCGCCGTGCGGGGGTGCAGGATCAGCCGGTGCGCGGCGACCGTCGTCACCACGCACCCGGCGAGGAACGTCACCGCGTCGGCGGCGACGAGCACCGTCGCGGTGCCGACGAACGCGACGAGCAGCAGCCCGCTGCGCGACGCCGTCCGCGCGTCCGCGGACCGCTCCGTGAGGGCGAGCGCCGCGGCGTACAGCACGCCGACGAACAGGAGCAGCGGCCTCCCCACGACGTCCAGCTGGAGGGCCGCGCCGCGGACGGGGCCGAGCAGGTCCACCACCACGACCGGGACGAGGGCGAGCGGCGCCGCCCGAACCAGGCGGTCCGGCCCGAGGTCGGGTCCGTGCGACGACCGCACGAGGAGCACGACGGCCGTCACCGCCGGCACCGCGAGCGCGACGAGCAGCAGCCAGGTCATGGCGCCAGGGTGGTCAGGCGCCCGGCAGCGTGAGCGCCCCCGAGCGGACGGCCGCGACGACGCCGCCGTCGACGAGGAGGTCCGTGCCGGTGACGAAGGACGAGTCGGGCCCGAGCAGGAAGGCGACGGCCGCGGCGATGTCGTCGGGGCGCCCGAGGCGGCCGGTGCCGGAGGCCTCGACCATCGCGCGCATCCCCGCCCCGGACTCGCCCTGGAGCTCCTGCTCCCCCATCGGGGTGACGATCACGCCGGGGCTCACGGAGTTCACGCGGGCGCCGCGCCGCCCCCAGGCGAGGCTGGCCGTCTGCACGCGCAGCTGGTTGGCGCGCTTCGCGATGCCGTAGGCCGCGCCCGGGTCGGCGACCGCGTCCCCGCGGAGGAACGGGAGGTCGAGCAGCGCGTCGGTGGGGGTGCTCGCGAGCGCCGCCTCCAGCTCGGCGGGGAGGCGGCCGACCGCCATCGACCCCGCCATGGACGCGATGACCACGCCCGCGCCGCCGTGCGCGACCACGGCGCCGAACTCGTCGAGGCTGTGCGCGACGCCCAGCAGGTCGACGGCCAGGATCGGGCCCACCGCCGCCTGCGTCGGCGAGAGCCCCGCGGTGTGCACGACGGACGTCACGGGCCCGAGCGACGCGGCCTCCGCGGCGAGCTCCGCCACCGACTCGCGCTCGGACACGTCGACGACGCGCGCCCGCACGTCGTGGGTGTCGCCGAGCGCGTCGGCCACCCGGGTCACCGCCTCGTCGGAGAAGTCGGCGAGCAGCAGCGTCCGGCCCGGCGGCGTGCGGCGCGCGATCTCCTCTCCCATCCCGCCGACCCCGACGACGACCGTCACCTCGCTGCTCGCCATGCGCCGCTCCCTCGCTCGCCCTCGTCGGCACGGTCCCCATGCCGTCGTCCGCCATCCTCCCCCGGTGGGGTCAGCCGTGCGCGAGCACCTCGAGGGCCACGACCGCCACCCCGAGCACCACCTCGGCCAGCAGGAGGAGCCACTTCTGCCAGGTGGGGATCGCCGCGCGCCGCACGGCCACGTACCCGACGAGGCCGAGGCTCGCGACCAGCGCGACGGTCGAGGCGGTGAGCGCGCCCGCCGTCGTCCACGTCCCGCGCCCGGCCAGCCACAGGAACACGAGCGGCAGCACGACGACGCCGCCGGCGCTGGAGACCACGCCCACCATGTGGCGGCTCTCGGCGCGCGTCGGGAGGTGGTTGTGCACCACGACGTGCGACACGAGGTCGGCGAGGAAGACGGCGAGGAGCGTGCCGCCGACGGTGATGACCAGGGTGGTCGCCGCCCGGCCTGGCGTGAGGCCCTCGACGTGCCCCCGGAGCGCCAGCACCACCGCCAGCGCCGCGAAGGTGACGTACACGCGTTCCTTGAGGCGGTCGGCCCGCTGGTCCGGCGTGAGCTGGTCGCGACGGCGCCTGCGGCGCTCGCGACGGTCGGTCGCTCGGCTCATGCGTGCACGGTAGGCCCCGTGGTCGGATGTTGACACGCGGGCGCGGTCCGGGCATCCTCGTGAAACGACTCAATTTGAAGCGCTTCAAAGTAGAAGTGGGAGAACGATGACGACCTCGACGGCACCGGGAAAGATCCCGGGCAGGACCTGGTACCGCACCACGGTGGCGGGCATGGCGTCGTACCTCGACGCCGGCGCGATCATCACCACCGGCACGGCGCTGGTGCTGTACAAGGAGCCGCTGGGCATCAGCGACGCGCAGTTCGGCCAGTACTCGGCCCTGCTGACGTTCATGATCGCGGCCGGCGCCCTGGTCGGCGGCCGCCTGGCCGACCTGTTCGGCCGCAAGCGCGTCTTCCTCGCCACGATGGCGGTGTACGTCGCCGGCGCGGCGGTCCTCGTGGCCGCGCCGGGCACCGGGGCGCTGTACGCCGGCGTCGTGCTGCTCGGCCTCGCGGTCGGCGCGGACCTGCCCGCGTCGCTCGCGATGATCGCCGAGGAGGCGCCGCCCGAGCACCGCGGCAAGCTGATCTCGTTCTCCCACATCCTGTGGCTCGTCGGCATCATCGCCGCGCAGCTGTTCGGCATCGTCGTCGGCGGCATGGGCATGACGGGCGGCCGGATCATGTACGGGCAGCTCCTGGTGCTGGCCCTCGTCGTGCTGGTGCTGCGGGCCGGGATGCCGGAGTCGTCGCGCTGGCAGGCCGCGCACGCGGGCGCCGCGGCCAGCGACCCGGGCGCCGACGCCGTCGACCTCGGCACCCTCAAGCGGCTGCTGCACGGCCCGTACCTCATGCCGATGGTCGCCGTCGCGCTCTTCTACGCCCTGGTCAACGTCGGCGCGAACACCGGCGGCCAGTTCTCCACCCTCATGTACACGGAGATGGCGGGCTCCACGGTGCGGTTCGCGTCCACGGTCGGGTTCGTCACCTTCGCCATCGCGTTCGCGGCCACCTACGGGCTGATGCGGATCGTCGACGGCGCGCACCGCATGCGCTGGTTCGCCGTGATGGCCGTGTTCTACACCCTCGGCTACCTGGTCCCCGTGGTCTTCGGCGTCGAGGTCTGGACGCTCGTGACCATGGGCGTGGTCGGCTCCATCGCGGGCGCCGTCGCGGGCGAGCCGATGTTCAAGGTGTGGGCGCAGGAGCTCATCCCCACCACCTACCGCAGCACCGCGCAGGGCGTGATGATCGCGTTCACCCGCGTGGTCGCCGCCGTCGTCGCGCTGTGGACACCCACCCTGCTCGCGGCCAGCCCGAACGTGCTGTTCGTGTTCGTGGCGGCGTGCATCGCCGTGGGCGGCGTGATCGGGTACTTCTGGATCACCCGGTACCCGCGCGTCGCCGACGACGAGCCCGCCGCCCCGGCGACCACCACCCCCACCCCGATCGAGGGAGCCCGATGACCGTCCCCGCGCCCGTCCTGCGCGTCGAGCACCACCCGCAGCCCGCCCTCGGCGTCGGCGAGGACCGGCCCCGCCTGTCCTGGCACCTCGACGCCGCGCACGCGGCCTACCGGCAGGGCGCGTACGAGGTCGCGTGGCGCACGACGGCGCCGGACGGCACGGTCCTCGACGAGGCGACCGCCGTCGTCGACGGCGCCACGCAGGTCCTCGTGCCCTGGCCGGGCGCGCCGCTCGCCCGCCGTGCCCGCGCCGAGGTGCGCGTGCGGACCCGGGACGGCGGCGCCGACGAGGAAGCGGGCGACGCGGGCTGGGGACCGTGGAGCGAGCCTGTCGTCGTGGAGCGCGGGCTGACGGCGGCCGGCTGGACCGCCGAGCTCGTCGGGCCCGGGTACGACGAGGGCCCGGTCGAGAGCCGGCGCGCCCCGCTGCTGCGCCGCGGGTTCGACGTCCCCGGTGACGCCGTGCGGTCCGCGCGCCTGCACCTCACCGCGCACGGCCTGGTCGAGGCGGAGCTCAACGGGCGGCGCGTGGGCGCCGACGAGCTGGTGCCCGGCTGGACCCCCTACGACGACCGCCTGCGCGTGTCCGTCTACGACGTCACCGACCTCGTGCGCCCGGGCGAGAACGCCCTCGGCGCGTGGCTGGCCGACGGCTGGTTCCGCGGCCGGTACGGCTTCGAGGGCGGCCACCGCGACCTGTACGGCGACCACGTGGGCGTGCTCGCCCAGCTCGAGGTGGTCACCGACACGGGCACGGTCGTGGTGGGCAGCGACGCGTCGTGGCGCAGCGCCCCCGGCCCGCTCACCCGCGCCTCCCTGTACGACGGCGAGACCTTCGACGCGCGCCTGCTGCCCGCGGGCTGGTCGGAGCCCGGCTTCGACGACGCCGCCTGGTCGCCCGTCGTCGTGCACCCCCTGGACCGCGCCGTGCTCGCGGCCCCCGACGGCCCGCCGGTGCGCTGCACGGGCGAGCTCGCGCCCGTGAGCGTGACCCGCGCGCCCGGGCCGGACGGTGAGGACGGCTGGCTCGTCGACTACGGGCAGAACCACTCCGGCCGTCCCCGCCTCGTCGTGCCGGCCGCCCCCGCCGGGACCGTGGTGCGCGTGCGGCACGCCGAGGTGCTGCAGGACGGCACCCTCTACACGCGCACGCTGCGGGAGGCCGCCGCCACCGACGAGGTCGTGCTCGACGGGGAGGCCCTCACCTGGGAGCCGCGGTTCACCGTGCACGGCTACCGGTACGCGCACGTCACGGGCTGGCCCGGCGAGGGCGCCCCGGCGATCGTCTCCCGCGTGCTGCACAGCGACATGGCCCGCACGGGCTGGTTCGCCAGCAGCGACCCGGCGCTCGACCGCCTGCACGAGAACGTCGTCTGGAGCCTGCGCTCCAACTTCGTCGACATCCCCACCGACTGCCCGCAGCGCGACGAGCGCCTCGGCTGGACCGGCGACATCCAGGCGTTCGCACCCACCGCCGCGTTCCTCTACGACGCGCACGGGATGCTCGCCGACTGGCTGCGGTCGCTGTCGGCCGAGCAGCGCCGGTTCGACGGCACCGTGCCCGTGTACGTGCCGTGGATCCCCGGCGGCACGTACTGGCAGCCGTCGCAGGACATCGCCGGGTGGGGCGACGCCGCCACCCTCGTGCCCGAGGCGCTGCACCGCGACTCCGCCGACCGCGACCTGCTCGCGCGGCAGTACGCGAGCGCCGTCGCCTGGGTGGACAAGGTGGCCGGCCTCGCCGGGCCCGACCGGCTGTGGGACACCGGGATGCAGCTCGGCGACTGGCTCGACCCGACCGCCCCGCCCGAGGACCCGCTGCGCGCGCAGACCGACCCGTACCTCGTGGCCACGGCCTACCTCGCCCGCTCGGCGCGGGCCGTCGCGGACACGGCCCGCGCGCTCGGGCGCGACGCCGACGCCGCCCGCTACGAGGCGCTCGCCGAGGAGGTCGCCGCCGCGTACCGCAAGCGCTACGTCGACAGCGGCGACGCGATGCACGACACCCAGACCGCGCACGCGCTGTCGATCGTCTTCGACCTGCTGGACGGCGACGACGCCCGCCGCCGCGCGGGCGAGCGGCTCGCGGCCCTGGTGCGCGACGGCGGGAACACCGTCGGCACCGGGTTCGCCGGCACGCCGCTGGTCGCCGACGCCTTGAGCGGCACCGGGCAGCTCGACGCCGCGTACGCGCTGCTGCTCAGCCACGCGTCGCCGTCGTGGCTCGCCATGGTGGACCTCGGCGCCACGACCATCTGGGAGCGCTGGGACAGCATGCTCACGGACGGCACGGTGAACCCGGGCGAGATGACGTCGTTCAACCACTACGCCCTCGGGTCCGTGGCCGACTGGCTGCACCGCGTGGTCGCCGGCCTCGCCCCGCTCGAGCCGGGTTACCGCACCTTCCGGGTGGCCCCGCGGCCCGGCGGCGGGCTGACCCACGCCTCGGCCCGGCACGTCACGCCGTACGGCGCCGCCGAGGTCGCGTGGCGGATCGAGGACGGCGCCGACGGTGAGGAGCTCGTGGTGCGCTGCGTGGTGCCCGTCGGCACCACCGCCGAGCTGGACGTCCCGGGCGCCCCGCCCGCCGTCGTCGGGCACGGGGAGCACGAGGTGCGCGTGCGCCGCGGCTGATCAGGCGCGGGCCCGCCGCTCGCGCGCCCGGCCCACCGCCTTGACCACCTCGACGAGCAGGAAGACGACGACGGCCAGGCCGAGGGTCTTGCCCCACTCCTCGAGGCCGATGGGGGCGGCGTCGAACCAGTCGTGCATGAACGGCGTGTACACGAACACGCACTGCAGGCCGATCAGCGCGACCGCGGAGATCCAGATGACGCGGTTGCCCCGCAGCACGTCGACCGTGAGGCTCGACCGGTCCAGGAACCGGCAGTTGAACAGGTACGCCAGCTGGCCCAGCGCGAGCATGGTCACGGCCGTGGTCTGCGCCTCGGCGAGCGGAGCGCCCTGCGCCCGCTCGGCGTAGAAGACGAACAGCGTGGCGCCGCCGATGAGCAGGGACACGATGAGGATGCGGCGCACGAACACGGCGTCGAGGATCGACGCCTTCGGGTCGCGCGGGGGCCGCGACATCACGTCGGGCTCCGCCTTCTCGTACGCGAGGCCGAGGGACAGCGTGACCGCGGTGATCATGTTGATCCACAGCACCTGCACGGGCGCGAGCGGCAGCACCAGGCCGAACAGCACGGCCACGAGGATGACCAGCGACTGCGCGCCGTTGGTGGGCAGCAGGAAGAGCACCGACTTGCGGATGTTGTCGTAGATCCGCCGCCCCTCCTCCACGGCCCGCTCGATGGTCGCGAAGTTGTCGTCGGCGAGCACCACCTCCGCCGCGTCCTTCGTGGCCTCCGTGCCCTTGATGCCCATCGCGACGCCGACGTCCGCCTGCGTGAGCGCGGGGGCGTCGTTGACGCCGTCGCCCGTCATCGCGACCACCTCGCCGTGCGCCTGCAGCGCCGACACGATGCGGATCTTGTGCTCCGGGCTGGTGCGGGCGTACACGTGCACGTCCTGGACGACGGCGCGCAGCTGCGCGGTGCTCATCGCCTCCAGCTCGGCACCCGTGAGGACGGCGGGTCCCGCGCCGTCGGGGCCGACCTCGTCGTGCACGATGCCCATCTCACGGCCGATCGCCACCGCGGTCCCCGCGTGGTCGCCCGTGATCATCGTGACGGCGATGCCCGCGTCGCGGCACTGCGCGATGGCGTCGATCGCCTCCGGGCGCGGCGGGTCGACGATGCCGACCAGGCCGCACAGCTCCAGGTCGACGAGGGTGTCGGCGAGCGGGGTGGACGGCTCGGCGGACGGGTCGACGCGGCGGCGGGCCGCGGCCAGCACCCGCAGGCCCCGGCCTCCGATCTCGTCGATCTGCGCCTCCCAGAACGCGCGGTCGACCGGCTGCGCCGTGCCGTCGGGCGCGGTCTGCGTGCTGCAGCGGTCCAGCACCCGGTCGGGCGCGCCCTTGAGGTGCACGACCTGCCCGCCGTCCGCGTCCCGGTCGAGGGTGGCCATGTACTTGTTCTCCGACTCGAACGGCACCAGGTCCTGCCGCGACCAGCCCGCGGTGTCGAAGCCGGCCTTCATGCCGAGGCTGCGCAGCGCGCCCTCCGTCGGCTCGCCCACCAGCCGCCAGTCCTCGCCCTGCTCGCCGGGCTCCCCCGGCACCACGCGGGCGTCGTTGCAGAGCATCATCGCGGCGACGACGGCGGTGAGGTCGCGGTCGTCGGCGAGGTCGGCGTGCCGCGACCCCTCGCCCACGAGCGTGAGCTCGCCGACGGGCGCGTACCCGGCCCCCGCGACGTCGAACGACCGGCCCGCGGTGCGCACCAGCCGCGCGGTCATCTCGTTCTTGGTAAGCGTGCCGGTCTTGTCGGAGCAGATCGTCGTGACGGAGCCGAGGGTCTCGACGGCGGGCAGCTTGCGCGTGATGGCGCGGCGGCGGGCCATCTGCTGCACGCCGAGCGCCAGGGTGATCGTCACCAGGGCGGGCAGGCCCTCCGGGACGGCGGCGACGGCGAACCCGATGGACGCGGACACCAGCTCCGGCACCGAGAAGTCGTGCACCACGCGCCCGATGACGACCATCACGACGGCCATGCCGAGGATGAGCACCGCGAGCAGCTTGCCGAACCGGTCGAGCTGCTTGGTCAGCGGGGTCTCCAGGCTGGTGACCTCGGAGATCATCGTCTGGATGCGGCCGATCTCGGTGCGCTCGCCGGTGGCCGTGACCACGCCGACGCCCTGGCCCGCGGCCACGAGCGTGCCGGAGAACAGCATGCTGGTGCGGTCGCCCACCCCGGCGTCGGCGTCCACGGCGTCGACGCGCTTGCTCGCCGCGACCGACTCCCCCGTGAGCGCCGACTCCTCGACGCGCAGGTTGGTCGCCTGCAGCAGGCGCACGTCGGCGGGCACCCGGTCGCCCGAGCGCACGCGCACGACGTCGCCCGGCACGACGTCGTCGGCGTCGATCTTCGCCCAGGCGCCGTCGCGGCGGGCTTCGGCGTGCACGGAGAGCATCTGGCGGATGCCGTTCAGCGCGCTCTCGGCCCGCCCCTCCTGGATGAAGCCGATCGCCGCGTTCACCACCGCGACCAGCAGGATCACGGTGAAGTCGACCCAGTCGCCGAGGATCGCCTTGAGCACGGCGGAGACCAGCAGGATGTAGATGAGCACGTCGTCGAAGTGCACCAGGATCCGCTTCCACAGCGGGTCCTTCTCCGGCGGCGGCAGCCGGTTGGGGCCGACCTCCGCGAGCCGTTCCCTCGCGTCGGCGGCGCTCAGCCCGCCGTCGTCCGTGCGCAGCGCGGAGAGCACCTCGGCGGGCGGTCGTGACCAGGGGGTCGCTTCCGTGGCGACGTCCTGCGCAGATCCCATGCCGCCCATTCGACCGCGGTTCGTCCCGTGCCGCGCGGCGGGTCAGCGACCTGTGTCGTACGGCACCAGCTCGAACACCGGGTGCCGGCCCGCCTCGGCGACGAGCTCCTCCACCGCGGAGTCGACGGTCGCCGTGAAGTACGGCCGCGTGGGCCGGGACCGGCGCAGATACTGCCGCAGCACCGGGCCGGCCTCCTGGGCCGACGCCGCCCGGACCACGAACACGTGCCGGGAGAGGCCGCGCCGCACCAGCACCCGCGGGTCGGCGCGGACGTTGTGCACCCACGACACGACGCCGTACGGGGCCACCAGCCAGCGTCGCCCGTCGAGCGTGACGAGGGTCGCGGGGTTGGTGCGGGGCAGCCCGGAACGCCGGCCCCGGGTGGTCAGCAGGGACGTGTCCGGCACCACCCCGAGCCGGACGAACACGCTGATCACCGCGTCGCCGACGTCGCGGGCGCGACTGCGCCGGAACGTGCGCGGCTCCTGCGGGCCGCCCTCGTGAGGACCGTCGGTCACGCCGGGCTCCCTCCCCCGAACTCCTGCGCCCGCAACCAGGCGAGGTGCGAGTGCACCAGCGGCAGCACGGACGCCCCCTCGCCGCTGGCCGAGGCGACGCGCTTCATCGAGCCGGCCCGCACGTCGCCCACGGCGAACACGCCGCGCAGCGTCGTCTCCAGGCTCGCGGGCGGTCGGCCGTCCACCCAGCGCTCCTGCGGCACGTCGCGGCCGGTGAGGACGAAGCCGTGGTCGTCGAGCGCGACGCCACCCGGCAGCCACGAGCAGTCGGGCTCGGCCCCGAGCAGGCAGAACAGGCCGTCGGCGTGCGTCTTGGAGCGCTCGCCCGTGTCCAGGTCCTGGGTGAACAGCCACTGCAGGCGGCCGTCCCCGCCGCCGTCGACCACCGCCGTGCGCGGCAGCACGGCGACGTTCGGCGTCACGGCGATCTCGCGGACCAGGTAGTCCGACATCGTCTCGGCGATGCTTCCGCGCCGCACCAGGACCGTCACCGACCCGGCGAACTTCGCCAGGTGCACGGCGGCCTGGCCCGCGGAGTTGCCGCCGCCCACCACGACGACGTCCCGGTCCGTCATCTCGCGCGCCATCGAGCTCGCGGCGCCGTAGTGCACGCCCGCACCGACGAGGTCGTCGACCCCGGGCACGCCGAGGCGGCGGTAGGAGACGCCGGTGGCGATGACGACCGTGCGGGCGCACAGCTGCGCGCCGTCCACGTGCACGTGGTGGTGCTCCGGCTCGTCCGCGGGGCCGGGCTCGATCCGCGCCACGGCGCGGCCCGTGTAGAAACGGGCGCCGAACCGCCCCGCCTGGATGCGCGAGCGCAACGCCAGGCGCATCCCGGAGATGCCGCGCGGGAAGCCGAGGTAGTTGCGGATCATCGAGCTCGACCCGGCCTGCCCGCCGATCGCGTCGCGCTCCAGCACCACGGTCGACAGGCCCTCGGACGCCGCGTACACCGCGGCCGCCAGCCCCGCGGGCCCCGCGCCGACCACGGCCACGTCCGCGATCTCGCCCGGCGGGATGGAGTCGTAGCCGCCGTACATCGCCTCCGCGACGGCGGACGCCGTCGCCCCCGACAGCACCCGGCCGGCGAACGTGCGGACCACGGGCAGGACGGCGCCCGGACCGGCCTCCGCGAGGATCTCGCGCGCCGCGGCGTCGTCCGGCCCGAGCACACGGTTCGGGACGCCGAGCCGCTCGAGCAGGTCGCGGACGGCGGCCGCGTCGCGATCGCCGGGGGCCGCGACGATCTCGGTGGACGTCACGGTGGGCCGGTCCACCGACCATCCCCACTCCGACAGCAGCTCCACCAGCGCCGTGTGGAACTCCTCGTCGCGCGCGCCGCGCGGGATGCCGACGAACGTGTCCATGTCGCGGCGCAGCAGCGCGGCCCGCATCTCGTCGAGCGCGCCGGAGAACTCGTCGCCCGGGATCAGCGCCACCCGCCGCGCCGTGGACACGACGGCCGGCACCTGGTGCAGCAGCTCGATGCCGGCGGCGTCGGGGAGCCGACGCTCCGCCGCGATCATCGCGACCGGTTCCCGCGCGGACACGAGGTCGCGCAGCCGGTCCATGGCGGCGTCGGCGGTGCGCACGAGCTCGACGCGGTAGTCGCGGTCGTAGCGGGCCCGGAACTCCTCCTCCACCTGCGGCGCGTGGGCGTCGGCGACGAGCAGGATCACGGGGCTGCCGACGGCAGGTTCGGACATGCGGTCAGCGTAGGGCCGTGCGCCGCGTCGCGCGGCACGCAGGCGCCGTCGCTACTGTCGACGGATGCGAGCTGACGCCGAGGCACGTCGCGCGGAGCCGCTGCCCGTCCGGCGGTCCGGTGTGCTCGTCGTCCACCTCCCGTTCCTGGCGACGGCCGCCCTCGCGACGGTCGGGCTCACCGTCTACGACCGCTCCACCGTGACCGAGGGCTGGTACGTCGCCGGCGTGGTGGTCCTGGTCGTGGCGCTGGCGGCGACGCTCCTCGTCCCGTGGCACCGACTCGGCCGTCGGGCCGAGATCGCGGTGCCGCTGCTGGACCTGACGGCCACCGCCCTGCTCGTCTCCGCCGACGCGCCCGTGTCCCTCCTGGCCGTCTTCCCCGTGCTGTGGCTCGCCCAGCGGCAGGGCCGGGTCGGCGTCGGGCTCGCCGTCGCGGGGGCGTTCGCCGTCACCTGGTTGCCCACCGTCGCGACGGGCACGGTCACGACGTCGAGCCAGCTCGCCAGGGTCGCGCTCGTGCCCGTGGTCCTCTCCGCCGTCGCCCTGTCCGTGGGCGCCATCCAGCGCCGGTCCGACGCCCGCAACCTCCTGCTGCGACGCCAGGGCGCGCAGCTGCGTCGGGCCGCCGCGGAGCTCGGCGCCGAGCGGCGCCTGCTGGAGGCCGTGGTGGGCACCGCGGGGGTGGGCATCCTCCTGCTCGACGCCGACGGCCGCATCGTGCTCGTGAACCGCCTGGCCGTCGACGCCACGGACGGCATGCTCCGTCCCGGCCTCCACGTCCAGGACCTGCCCGACCTGCGGCCCACCGCGCTGGACGGCACCTGGTCCGCGGCCGGGCCGGTCGAGCGCGCCGTGTCCGGCGACTCGCTGACCGGCGACGTGGCCTGGTGGCCGCTGCCCACCGGACGCCGAGCGCTGCGCACGTCCGTCGTGCAGCTGGCACGGGCCGACCCGGGCACCGGCGGACGGCTCGCCGTCGTCACGTTCGAGGACCTCACCGAGCAGGTCAGCGCGCTCGAGCTCAAGGAGGACTTCGTCGCCGCCGCGTCGCACGAGCTGCGGACGCCGCTGACCTCGATCGTCGGCCATCTCGAGCTCGCCGCGGACGTCCCGGGGGCGCTCCCGGAGGTCGTGCGCCACGTCGACGTGGCGGCACGCAACGCCGACCGGCTCCTCGCTCTCGTGAACGGTCTGCTGACGGCCGCCGCGACGCGCGGCGGTGAGCTGGACCCAGCACGCGAGGAGGTGGACCTCGCCGCCGTGGTCGACGAGGCCGTCACCACCATCGGTCCCCTCGCCGCGAGCGCCGGCCTGCGGGTGGTGGTGCACCGCGGCCCTGCGGGCGGCGCGCGCGTGCGGGGCGACGCGGCGATGCTGCGCCAGGTGGTGGACAACGTGCTGTCGAACGCCGTGAAGTACTCCGACGCGGGCGGCGCCGTGTCGGCCGCGGTCGACGACGACGGGGCGACCGTCGTCCTCGAGGTCCGGGACGAGGGCGTCGGCATCGCACCCGACGACGTCGAACGCGTCTTCGCCCGCTTCTACCGCGCGCCCGCCGTGCGGCAGGGCACCCGACACGGCACCGGCCTCGGCCTGCACATCTGCCGTCAGGTGGTCGAGGCGCACGGCGGGACGATCGGCCTGACGAGCGAGCCCGGGGTCGGCACGACGGTCGCGGTCCGGCTCCCGGCCGCCACGGGCCGCCCGACCGGCACGGCGGGAGGCGCGGGATGAGCGGGCTGGACGAGACGACCCTGCTGGTGGTCACGCCGGTGGTCCTGCTGGTGGTGTCCACGCTCTACGTCGTGGGCGTGGTCCGGCGGACGCGCACCGACGTCGTCGACCGGTGCTGGACCCTCACCTTCCTCGCCGCGATCGTCACGACCTTCGCCTACCTGGCGGGCGGTGCGTCCTCCGCCACCTGGTGGGCCACCGGCCTCGGCAACGGCGCCTTCGTCCTGTCCCTCGGCGCGATCTGGGCGGGGGCGCGTGCCCGGGCGGGCCGCCGCTCGCTGCTCTGGGTCGTCGCGACGTCGGCCGTCGTCGTCGCGCTCGCCGCCCTCGTCGACGGGCCGGACGGGGGCGCGTGGGCGGGCGGCATCGCCTACCTGCTCGGGGTGGCGGCGTGGTCGATGCTCGCCGCGGTCGAGCTCCTCGGCCGTGCCGGTCCCGCGGCACGCCGGGCGCCGGAGGCCGCGGCGCTGGGGTTCACCTGCGCCGTCGCGAGCGCGTTCTACGCGGCCCGGGCGGTGGTGTTCGCGGCGGGGAGCCCCACGTCCCCCACCTTCGAGCGCTGGTTCCCGACCACGACCACCACGCTCGTCAACCTCGTCCTCGTCCTCGTGGGCGCGTTCGCGATGATGGCGCTCCGCACCCGCGAGACCACCGTGGCGGCGGCCGTCCGCTTCGACCCGGTGCTCGGCACGCGGACGCTGGCGCACCTCGGCCGGACCGTCACCGACCCGGGGGGCAGGCCGGCGGTCACACCGGTGCGCGTGGTGGTCCTGCGCTGCCGGGACGGCGCCGCCGTCCGGGACGCGTTCGGCCCCGAGGGGCGTGAGCAGGCGTGGGCGCACCTGGCGGACGTCGTGCTGAGGCTGCTCCCCGCCGGGGGCGCGGCCGGGTCGGACCGGGCCGCGCGTGACGAGGTGCTGGTGGTGCTCCCCGACGGCGTCGACGACGCCGGCTGGGTGTCGGACGTCCGTCGCGAGCTGCTCGACCGCCCGGTCGAGCTCGACGGCGACACGATCGTCCTGGAGGTCGCCGAGGGCCGGGCGGCGGGCGGCGCGGACGCGCTCGCGGAGCTGGTGCGCACGGCCCGCGCGGACCTCGTCGCGCGATCCTGAGCCGATCCTGAGGATTCCTTGCGGCGACCCCGACGGTCCACGCGGGTTCGGTCCGGAGGATGGCGGTCGTTGAATCTCGAACGACCTCGATCCCGGAACACGACGGAGCCCGCCATGACCGCCACCCTCACCGAGCCCGGCACGTCGCCCGTGCTCGATCTGCCCCTCGCGCTCGGCACCGAGCTCGACCGGTACGAGTTCACGCCGTCCGAGCTCGTCGTCGCCGAGGCCCCGCGGCGGGCCACCATCGGCGCGGTCGTCCCCGCGTACAACGAGGGGGCCACGATCAAGGCCGTCCTCAAGGGGCTGCTCCGCCAGACGCGCCTGCCCGACGTGATCCACGTCGTCGTGAACAACACGACGGACAAGACGTTCCGGAAGGCGTCCCGGCTGGCCGGCGAGCACACGGTCGTGCGGCGGGGCCGCGAGCAGACGACCCGCGTCTACGTGCACGACATGGGGCAGGTGCCCGACAAGAAGGTCGGCGCCCTCAACTACGGCTACCGACTCGTGCGCGGCGCCGACTACCTGCTCGGCGTGGACGGCGACACCATCCTGGCGAAGACCGCCCTCGAGCAGCTCGAGGCCGAGATGGAGGCGGACCCGCGCATCGGCGGCATCTCCGCGATCTACACGGTCGACACCACCCCCCGGGGCCCCTTCGCCCGCTTCCTGCTCACCGGTCAGCGCGCGCAGTTCGCGGCCTTCACCATGCAGAACCTGCTGCGCGGCCGGAACATGGCCGTCCTCGGCGGGCAGGCCTCGCTGTTCCGCATGTCGGCGCTCGAGGACGTCATGCTGGCCCACCACCAGCGCGCGCCCTGGGTGAGCGACTCGGAGGTCGAGGACTCGCTGCTGAGCCTGCAGATCAAGTCGCTCGGGTACTCCACGAAGATCAGCGCCACGGCCCGTGCCGTGGTGGGTGGCATGACCACCCTGCGGGCGCTCGACGGCCAGCAGGTCAAGTGGAACTACGGCGCGATCGACCTCATGTGGCCCGGACAGCGCGGCGACACGCGCGGCCAGCCGTTCCACCCGAACCTGCGGCTGCGCTGGACGGAGAACATCGGCATGGTCGTCAACGCCGCCACGCGCCTGCTGTTCGGCCTGCTCCTCGCCGGCGCGCTGAGCATCGGCGCCTTCGAGTTCTCCCCCGTCTGGCTGGTGCCGCCGGTCGTCGCCGTCGCGCTCAACGTGCGCATCGCGCTGACCATGCGCGACCGCACGTGGCGCGACGTCCTGTTCGCCGCCACGCTCGTGCCCGCCGAGCTGTACATGTGGATCCGCATCGGGCACTTCGTCCGCGCCTGGTCGAAGTTCCTGTCGAGGTCCCGCACGGACAACTGGGCGGCGCAGGCCAAGGCCGAGCGCGGCGCCGGCTGGGCGTACCTCACCCCGCTCGTCGTCGCGGCCGTCGCGCTCGCCGGTGTCGTGTGGGCGTGGACGCTCCTCCCGACGGCGGCGCAGTCCGCCGCGCTCGCGGTCGGCTGGCCGGTCCTCGGCGTGATCACCGTGCTGCAGACGGTGGTCATGGTGCGCCGGCTGCTGCGCCGCCACCACGGGCTGCGGGCGTGAGCGCGCCCGTACCCCCCGACCCCTCGGAGGCCGCCGCCCTCGACGCCGCCTGGTCCTCCCTCGCCGACGAGCTGGACGGCGACCGTGCCGCCGTGGCCCGGTTCGCGGCGTCGTGGGTCGGGCTCCTGGCGGGGCGGGTCGGCGCGCTGGACCGGGCCCTGCGCCGCGGCGACCACGAGGCGGTCCGGGACGCCCTGCTCTCCTTCGGCTGCACCTCGACCATGCTGGGCGTCGAGGGCCTCGCGGGCGCGGCCGACCGAGCCCTGGAGGCGCTGGCACACGACGGTGTGCCGGGCGCGCGTCGCCACCTGGACGACGTGTCCGCACAGTCGCGGTCCGCGACGCTGCTCGTCGTGTCGACCCTCGCTCAGGGACGGTGGTCGAACCGGTAGCCGACGCCACGCACGGTGCGGATCCACCGTGGTGCGGCCGGGTCGTCGCCGAGCTTGCGGCGCAGGTTGGCGAGGTGGACCTCGACGCTGCGCCGGTCGGCGTCCGTCACCGGGGTCCCGACGTCGTACGCGTCGCCCCACAGGACACGCACGAGCGCGTCCTTGGCGAGCACCCGGCCCGGGGCGCCGGCGAGCGCGGCCAGGAGGTCGAACTCGCTGCGCGTGAGGGGGACCTCCGCACCGTCGACGTCGACGACGCGCCCCGGGACGTCGACGACGAGGCCGCCCGCGACGACCGTCGCGGCGTCGTGCCCGAGGTCGGGTCCCGGCACCACCGGCGGCGTCGCGGCCGGAGGCTCGGCACGACGAGGGCGGCGGAGCATCGCCTCGATCCGCGCCCGCAGCTCGCGCGGGCGGAACGGCTTGGTCTGATAGTCGTCGGCGCCGGCGTCCAGGCCCATGAGGGCGTCGATCTCGTCGGTGCGCGCCGTCAGCATGACCACGTAGGTGTCCGAGACGGCCCGGATGCGCCGGCAGACCTCGAAGCCGTCGATGTCGGGCAGGCTCACGTCGAGCGTCGTGACCAGCGGGTCGACCTGGTGGACCAGCTCCACGCCCGGACGGCCGGCGGCGGCCGTGTACGTGGCGAACCCGGCCTGGGTGAGCACCGCGTCGAGCAGCTCGCGGATGTCCGGATCGTCCTCCACGATGACGGCCGTGCGTTCGCGGGCGTCGTCGGAACCGCTCGGGAGCGGAGTGCCTGCGGGCATGTCGACACGCTAGCCGGTTGCCCGGAGCGCAGCGCGCCGGACGTCACCGTCGTCCGGAGGTCTCCCTAGACTCGCAGTCGCGGCGTACGCCGCCCCACGGCGACACCCGACGAGAGGGACGCGACATGACGACCACGTGCGAGCACCTCGACCAGATCGCCCCCGTCCCGCCCGAGACCACCGGCGAGTGCCCCGAGTGCGTGGCCGCCGGCGGCACGTGGGTGCACCTGCGGGCCTGCCTGGAGTGCGGGCACGTGGGCTGCTGCGACTCGTCGCCGTCGAAGCACGCGACGGCGCACTTCCACGCCAGCGCGCACCCCGTGATGCGGTCCCTCGAGCCCGGAGAGTACTGGGGCTACTGCTTCCCGGAGGAGCTCCTCATCTCGGGGCGGGACATGCCCGCGACGGCGTGACCCGGTTCCGCCGATCTGACACCGGGGTGTGAACGACCCCACTCGCCGGAGGCTTACGCGACCATCGGGCAACTGTTTAGGGTTGCCTTGCCTTAGTCGCTGCCGGGTTCTCGCCCGGCCCGTCCACCAGGAGCCCCCGTGCGCACCCGGTCCCGTCTCGCTCCCTCCCTCGCCGTCGCCGCGCTGGCTCTCGGTCTCGCCGCCTGCTCGCCCGCCGACGCCGACACCCCCGGGAACGCGCCCGACGCCTCCGCCTCCGGTGCCGCCACCGACGTCGCGGCACCGGAGAACCTGCCCGACGGCTGGACCTTCGCCGCCGGGTCGGACGTGCCGTCGGTCGAGGCCGAGCCCGCGCTGCCCGTCGACGTGGTCGACGGCACCGGCACGGAGGTCACCGTGACCGACGCGAGCAGGATCATCGTGGGCGGCGACGACGTCGCGGAGATCCTGGGCGGCCTGGGCCTCGCCGACCTCGTGTACGCGGCCCCGACCAACAGCGCGTCCGAGATCTCCCTCGACGCGCCCGAGCAGTACGAGTTCAGCCAGGAGACCGGCACGGAGGGCCTGCTCTCGGTGGGCGGCACGCTGTTCATCGGCAACAACACCGCCCGCCACGGCGACGTCGCGGCCCAGTTCCGCAAGGCCGGGGTCGACGCCGTCGTCGTCGACGACCAGCAGAGCACCGGCGACAAGATCCGCGCCGTCGCGTCCTACCTCGGCGTCGACGAGGCGGGCGAGGAGCTCGCCGCGGACGTCGACGCGCAGCTCTCCGAGGCGTCCGAGACCGCGTCCGGGCTCGGCGACCTGCGCGTGCTCCAGGTGACGTCGTCCGGCGCGGGCGGCGCGAACGCCGTCGTCGGCACGGGCACCGCCGGGGCCGACGTCGCCGAGGCGCTCGGCGTGACCAGCGTGGGCGTCGAGGCGAAGCTGCGCGGCTTCTCGCGCGACTACAGCGACGAGGGCCTGCTGGGCACCGACCCCGACGTCATCCTGCTGGGCACCGCCGACCTCGAGGAGTGGGGCGGGCTCGAGGGCTTCGCCGCCGCCTTCCCGACCCTGCTCGACACCCCCGCCGGCCAGGCGAACCGCGTGATCGTCATGCCGGACGACCAGATCAAGGTGAGCGGCCCCGCCTCCGGCGCCGGCGCCCTCGCCCTCGCGCAGGCGCTCGCCGAGACGGCGGAGTGAGCCTCCGCACCGGGTCCGTCCGCCGCGCACCGCTCGCCGCCGGCGTGGCGGTCGGAGGCGTGCTGCTGCTCGCCGCCGTCGTGCTGTCGATCGGCATCGGCCCGATCGGGCTCGCGCCCCGCGACGTGGTCGCCGTCGTCGCCCACGAGCTGTTCGGCGCGGGCGACGGCGGCGAGCGCCTCGCCACGACCGTCGTCATGGACCTGCGCATGCCGCGCGTGCTCTTCGGCGCGCTGGCCGGTGCGGCGCTGGCGGCGTCGGGCGCGGCGCTGCAGAGCCTGTTCAACAACCCGCTCGCCGACCCGGGCGTCATCGGCGTGAGCGGCGGCGCGTCCGCCGGGGCGGTGCTCGCGATCGTCGCGCTGCCCGCGGCGGGCGGCTCCGCGTGGGCGGTGCCCGCGGCGGCGTTCGCCGGCGGCCTGCTCGCCACCGGCCTCATCTATGCGCTCGCCCGGCCCGGCCGCGGCACCGGCACGTCCCGGCTGCTGCTGGTGGGCATCGCGGTCGGCGCCGCGTGCGCGTCGATCACCGGCTTCTGCACCTTCATGGCCGACGACGACCAGCTCCGCGACATCGTCTTCTGGCAGATGGGCTCGCTCGCCTCCGTGGACTGGACGGAGCTCGCGATCGGGGCCGTGGTGGTGGCCGCCGGCGTCGCGGTGCTGGTCGCCATGCACCGCCGCCTCGACATGCTGACCCTCGGCGAGCGGCAGGCCCGGCACCTGGGGCTCGACGTGACGCGGGCGCGGGCGGTGCTGGTCGTCGTGACCGCGCTGCTCACCGCCGTCACCGTGGCGTTCGCGGGGATCATCGGGTTCGTCGGGCTGGTCGTGCCGCACATCGTGCGGATGGCGTTCGGGCCCGCGCACCGCGCGCTGATCCCGATGTCCGCGCTGGTGGGCGGCCTGCTCATCGTGCTCGCCGACACCGCCGCGCGGACCGTCGCGCCGCCGTCGGAGGTGCCGATCGGGCTGTTCACGTCCGCCCTCGGCGCGCCGTTCTTCCTGTGGCTCGTGCTGCGCGAGCGGCCGGGGGCCGGGGCATGAGCGCACCGGTCGTCCAGGCGCCCGTCGTCCAGGCGCCCGTCGTCCAGGCACAGGGCGTGGGGTTCCGCGTCGGGGAGCACACCCTGCTCGACGACGTGTCCCTGGAGCTGCACGGCGGCAGCGTCGTGGCGCTCGTCGGGCCCAACGGTGCGGGCAAGTCCACGATGCTCGGCCTCGTGTCCGGCGACCGGGCGCCGACGTCGGGCCGGCTGCTCGTCGCGGGCCGCGCGCCGCAGGACTGGCGGGCCGCGGACCTCGCCCGGGAGCGGTCGGTCATGGTGCAGCAGCACGACGTGCGGTTCTCGTTCAGCGTCCGCGAGATCGTCGCGATGGGCCGCATCCCGCACCGCGCGTCCGACCGTGACGAGCCCGTGGTCGACGCCGCCCTGGCCGATGCCGACCTGGAGCCGCTGGCCGGCCGCGACGCCACGACGCTGTCGGGCGGCGAGCTGGCGCGCACCGTCTTCGCGCGCGTGCTGGCGCAGGAGACGCCGCTGGTGCTGCTCGACGAGCCGACCGCGGCCCTCGACCTGCGCCACCAGGAGGCGGTGATGCGCACGTCGCGTCGGCTCGCCGACGCAGGCGCGTGCGTCGTCGTCGTCCTGCACGACCTCACCCTCGCCGCCCGGTACGCCGACCGCGTCGCCGTGTTCCACGGCGGCCGCCTGGTAGCGGACGGCGACCCGCGCGCCGTGATCACCGAGGAGCGCGTCGCCGAGGTGTACGGGCAGAAGGTGTGCGTGCTCGACCACCCGGTGTCCGGGCTGCCGCTGGTGGTGCCGGTGTGACGGGCTGGGACGGCTGGACGCCGCTCCCCCGGCCCGGCGCGCGGACGACGGTCGAGGTGCTCCGCGCGCCGGAGCCGCCGCTGCCCGCCCCGCCGGACCGCCGCAGCCCGGACGTCGTGCTGCGCCCGGGCGGGCGCGCGCACGTGACGTTCCGGCTGCACGCCCCCGGGGCGCAGGCCGTGGCGCTGGCCGCGAGCGGCTGGTGGCAGCCGCAGCGCCCCGAGGCCTGCGACCTCTCGCCGCGGCCGGACGGCTGGTGGCAGGGCACGTTCGACGTCCCGGACGACTGGGAGGCGAGCTACCGCTTCCTGGTGCACGACGGCGGCCACGACGGACGCCAGGAGCCCGGCTGGTGGACCCACGGCCTGCGCGACCCGGGCGCCCCGGGCCGCGCCGACCCGCTGAACCCGCACGGTCACGGCGCGGGCCGCGGCCTGGCGAGCTCGGCCCTGTGGCTGCCGGGCACGGGCGAGCGGCCCTGGCTGGCCGGGTTCGGCGACACCTCCGCCGTCCCGCGGCGACTGCCCACCAGCGACGACGAGCCGCGCGCCTGGTGGTGGGCGCCCGAGCGGCCCGTCGGCGACCCGCTGCCGCTGCTCGTGCTGCTCGACGGCGAGGCGCACGCGGAGCGGCTCGGCACCGCGCGCGTGCTCGCGGACGCCGTCGCCTCCGGGGTGCTGCCGCCCGTCGCCGTCGTCCTGGTCGCGTCCGGCCCCGACCGGGCGGGGGTGCTGGGCGTGCCCGGCGGCGTCGCCCGCTGGGTGGGCGAGGTGCTGGTGCCGCGGGTGCGGCGCGAGCGCCTGGGCGGGCGCCGGGTGGACGCCGACCCGCGCCGGACCGTCGTCGCCGGCTCCAGCTTCGGCGGGCTGTCCGCGCTGTTCGCCGTGGCCCGCTTCCCCGAGGCCCTCGGGGCCGCCGTCGCGCAGTCGCCGTCGCTGTGGCGCTACCCGGCCGGGGCGCTCGTGGAGCCCCTGGCGCGCGTCGCGCCGCGGGTGCGACTGCGCCTGCAGGCGGGCCGGTACGAGGGGCCCGCCGCGTCCGAGGAGCTGGCCCGCGCGCTGGTGCTGCGCGGGGCGGACGTGTCGTCCCAGGTCGTGACCGGCGGCCACGACTGGGCGTGGTGGGTGCCGCGCACCGTGGAGGCCGTGGCCGACCTGCTGGCCTGAAACCCCCGGCCCGGCGGCGCCGTTGACACCCGCTGACAACCTCTCTAACTTTGGTATACCGCGTTCAGCGGAAGAAGTCTTCCATTTCATGAAAGTCACCGCTCGGCCCACGTTTCTCGACGAGGAGAACACGCACCATGGCGACGACAGCACCCCGGGGCGAGGCCCCGACCGCCTCGATCCCGGACCAGATCGAGAACACCTACCAGCGGATCGGCGTGACCGCCGCGCACCGGCAGATCGTGGTGATGATCCTGCTCGGCGTCTTCTTCGACGCGCTCGAGCAGAACGCGGTGGGCATCACCGGCCCCGTGCTGCAGGAGAGCTGGGGGCTCGGCGGCGCCGAGATCGGCTTCCTCAACACGATGACGTTCACGGCGACGGCGCTGGGACGCATCGCGACCGGCCTCATCGTCGACCGGTTCGGCCGCCGCAACATGCTGACGATCAACCTGATCGTCTTCGCGCTCGGCTCGCTGCTCTGCGCGCTGGCGCCGAGCTACGCCGTGCTCGCGATCGGCCGGTTCATCGTCGGCTTCGGGCTCGGCGGCGAGATCGCCGTGGCCGTCATCATGATGGCCGAGTTCTTCTCCGCCCGGCACCGCGGCACCGCCGTCGGGCTCATCAACGTCACCGCCGGCGGCCTCGGCAACATGCTCGCCCCCGCGTTCGGCGTGCTCGTCTTCACCGTCTTCGACGGCCCCGACAAGTGGCGCTGGGTGTTCGGCCTGCTCTTCCTGCCGGCCCTGCTGGTGCTGTGGTTCCGCCGCTACGTGCCCGAGACGCCCCGCTACCTCGCCGCCACCGGTCGGCTGCGGGAGGCCAACGAGGTGCTCACCCGCATGGCCCGCGGCCGGCTCGCGGGGCGCGTCGAGACCGAGGAGTTCCTCGTCGAGCCCGCCGTGCAGGCCGCCGCCCTCGCCCCGACGTCGCGCGGCGCCTGGCGGCTGGTGTTCCGTGCCCCGTACCGCCGGCGCACGGTGCTGCTGGTCGTCGCCGTCGCCATGTCGTACGCGGCGCAGATCTCGATGCTCACCCTCATGCCGACCGTCCTGGTCGCCACCGGCTACGCGCTCAACCAGAGCCTGTGGTTCACGCTCCTCATGCAGAGCGGGTCGCTGCTCGGCGCCGCCACCGCGGCGTTCCTCGCCAGGCGCCTCGCGCGCAAGAAGGTGCTCACGGCGGCCGCCGTCATCGGCTGCGGCTCCGGGCTCGCCATCGCGCTGCTCGGGGAGGACATCGTCTTCGTGCTGCTGTTCGGCGTCGCGTTCAACTTCGCGATCATCGTGCTCAACACGACGATCTGGCTGTTCGCCCCCGAGCTCTACCCGACGCGCGTGCGCGGTTTCGGCACGTCGATCATCCTCGCGGCCGGCTCGCTGTCGGGCGGGCTGTTCCCGCTGGTCAGCGGCGCCGTCTTCGACCGGTACGGCATCGTCGGGATGTTCGGCGTGCTCGCCGCGCTGTTCGTGGTGCTCGCCGTCGTGGTCCAGTTCCCGCCGGAGACCTTCGGCAAGCCCATGGAAGAGGAGGAGACCGCCGATGCCGACGTCGACGTCGACCACAAGACCCCGTGACCGCCGCCCGCTCGTGGCGCTCGTCAACCCGAACACCAACCGGCGCACCACGACGATGATGGCCGACCTCGCCCGGGCGGAGCTCGCGGCGGTCGGGGCCGACGTCGTCGAGGTCACGGCGGCGCACGGCCCCGCCATGATCGTCGAGCCCGACGCGCTCGTCGCGGCCGAGGCCGCCGTGCTCGACGCGGTACGCGAGGTGGTCGCGCGCGACCGGCCCGACGCCGTCGTCGTCGCCGCGATCGGAGACCCGGGTCGCGCCGCGCTCGCGGCCGAGCTCGACGTCCCCGTGGTGGGCATCGGGCAGGCGTCGGTGCTCGCCGCCGCGGCGGGCGGGCGCCGCTTCGGCATGGTGACGACGACGGACCGGCTGGCCGGCGCGCTCGGCGACCTCGTCGCCGCGCACGGCTGCTCCGCAGGGTTCACCGGCGTGGAGCTCACCCGCGACGGTCCGCTCGAGCTCGCCGCCGACCCCGAGGAGCAGTACCGCCAGCTCCTCGACGCGGTCCGGGCGGCCGAGCGTCGCGGGGCGGAGGCGGTGATCGTGGCCGGCGGGCCGCTCAGCGAGACCGCGCGACGCCTGCGCGAGACCGTCGCCGTCACGATCGTCGAGCCCGTCCCCGCCGCGTGCGGCCTCCTCCGGGGCCTGGATGCGGTATTGTGAAGACATTCACAAGCATCCGTACCGGGGGCGAGGGAGACCATGAAGGCCTGGCAGTTCACCACCACGCACGAGCCGCTCGAGCTGCGGGAGATCGCCGAGCCCACCCCCGGTCCCGGTGAGGTGGTCCTCGACGTCCGCGTCGCCGGGCTGTGCCACTCCGACGTCGGCGTGCTCGACGACGAGACCTGGCTCGCGATCATCCCGAACCGCCCGATCACGATGGGCCACGAGATCGCGGGCGTCGTGTCCGCGGTCGGCGAGGGCGTCACGGACTGGGCCGTCGGGGACCGTGTCGGCGTCTGCCCGACCGGCGACTCGGGCGTCTCCCCCGGCTACGGCCGCGACGGCGGCTTCGCCCCGAAGCACCGCGTCGCCGCGGGCGACCTGGTCCGCATGCCCGACGACCTATCCTTCGGGCTCGCCGCCCTCGGCACCGACGCCGGCATGACCGCCTACCACGCGATCACGACGATCGGCGCCCTGGAGGCCGGCCAGAAGGTCGGCGTGATCGGGCTGGGCGGGCTCGGCCAGATCGGCGCCCAGGTGGCCGTCGTCCGCGGCGCGGAGCTGCACGTCGCGGAGCCCAACGAGGCCCTGTGGGAGCAGGCCCGGGCGATCGGCGCGGAGGGCGTCGTCAAGGACGCCGCCGAGTGGGCGGGCCAGGACTTCGACCTCGTCGTCGACTACGCGGGCTTCGGCACCACGACGACGAACGCGGTCAAGGCGATCCGCCGGGACGGCACCGTGGTCCTGGTCGGCATGGCCCGGCTCCAGTTCACGCTCGACACCATGGACGTCATCCTCAAGCAGGCGCGGGTGCTCGGCTCGAACGGCGGCACCAAGGCCGACGTCGCCGAGGTCTACGAGCTGCTCGCGTCGGGAGCCGTCGTGCCCCAGGTCACGACGATCGCCTTCGAGGAGATCCCCGCGTACCTCGACAAGCTCCGAGCCCACGAGGTCACCGGGCGCGTCGTCGCCGAGGTGACGACCGACTGACTCATGGGCTCGCCGGGACCACGAGGTCCCGCGTGAGGGCCGCGACGTCGCGCGCGCCGGTGAGCGCCATCGTGAGGTCCAGCTCGGCGAGCACGTTGCGGATCACCTCCTCGACCCCGGCCTGCCCGGCCACCGCGTACCCGTAGAGGTACGGCCGCCCGAGCAGGACGGCGTCGGCCCCCAGGGCGAGGGCGACCAGCACGTCCGCCCCGGTCCGCACCCCGCTGTCGAGCAGCACGGTGGGGCCGGGCCCGACGGCGTCGCGCACGGCGACGAGCGCGTCGAGCGACGCGACGGCGTTGTCCACCTGGCGGCCGCCGTGGTTGGACACGACGATCCCGTCGACGCCGAGGTCGAACGCCCGGCGCGCGTCGTCCGGGTGCAGGATCCCCTTGAGCACGACCGGCAGCCGGGTGCGGTCGCGCAGCGTGGCCAGGTGCTCCCACGACAGGCCGGGGTTGGAGTACACGTCGAGGAACGTCTCGACGGCGGCGCGCGGCTCGGGCGAGCGCAGGTTGTCGCGGAACCGCCCGGGGTAGGCGCGCGTCATGGCGAGCAGCGAGCGCACCGCGCCGGCGGTGACCTGCACCGCCTCGCGCGTCCCGGACGCCGCCGCCCGGGCGACGCGCTCGCGCACCAGCTCGGTGAAGCGCGGGTCGCTCGTGTACTGGGCGATGCCGAGGCCGCGCGCGAACGGCAGCGAGCCGAGGTCGAGGTCCTGGGGGCGCCAGCCGAGCACGGTCGTGTCGAGCGTGACGACGAGCGCGCCGGCGCCCGCCGCCTCGGCCCGCGCGATCAACGAGTCGACGAGGTCCTCGTCGGTGCTCCAGTAGAGCTGGAACCAGCGCGCCGCGTCGCCCATCTCTGCCGCGCACGCCTCCATGGGGTGGCAGGCCTGGTTGGACAGCACGTACGGGACGCCGGTCGCGGCGGCCGCGCGCGCGACGGCGAGGTCGGCGTCGGCGCCCAGCAGCGCCGCCGCCCCCACCGGAGCGAGCAGCAGGGGGCTCGCGTGCCGGGTGCCGAACAGCTCGACCGACGCGTCCCGCTCCACGGCCCCGGCGGCCATGCGCGGCACGATCGCCCACCGGTCGAACGCCTCCCGGTTGCGCCGCATCGCGCGTCCCTCGCCCGCGCCGCCCGCCACGTACGCCCAGGCCCGCGCGCCGGAGGCCCGGCGGGCGGCCCGCTCCAGGGCCGCGGAGCTCGTCGGGACGCAGGGGCGCCGGCCCAGCACCCCCGCACGGTAGATCGCGGACTGCCGGGCCAGCCCCGCCCCGGGTGCGCTCATCCCACCGGACGCACGCGCAGGATCTCGGTCCGCGCGATCGCGCGGTCGCGCACGTCGAGCCGCGCCTCGCGGTCGGGGTCCGCCATGAAGTCCGCGAGCGCCTCCTCGTCGGGCATCTCGATGAGCTGCACCTCGGTCGGCTGGACGGCGCCGTGCGCGGCGTCGTCCGTGTGCGCCACGTTGGTCACGCGGTGCAGCACCCGCCCACCGTGCCGCGGCACGAGCGCCAGCACCTGGGTCTCGTAGTCCGCCAGCGCCTGGGCCTCGCCGTCGGCTGCCCACAGCAGCACGCACAGGGTGATCGCCATCGTCCACCTTCTCTCTCGCGGTCGTCCGGACGATCCTGTCAGGCCAGCGGCACTCCCCGGCGCACGGCGCGCGCGAGCCGCGGCGGGACCTGCACCACGCCGTCGGACGTGGTGACGGGCACGAGGGCCGTCGGTGCGGCCTTCCAGTGGGCCCGCCTGCTGCGGGTGCGCGAGCGGGAGGTCTTGCGCTTGGGGACGGCCACGGCCGCTCCTCTCGTCGGTCTCGGTGGTCTCGGGGGGAACCCCCGGTTCAGCCCTGGCGGGCCTTGAACCGGGGGTTCTGCTTGTTGATGACGAACGTCCTGCCGCGGCGGCGGACGACCTTGGCGCCCGGCAGCCGCTTCAGCGACCGCAGCGAGGCGCGGACCTTCATCGGGCGCCCTGCCCGTAGCGGCGGCGGAACTTCTCGACGCGGCCCGCGGTGTCGACGACGCGCGCGGCCCCCGTCCAGAACGGGTGGCTGGCGCTCGAGATCTCGACGTCGACCACCGGGTAGGTGTTCCCGTCCTCCCACTCGATCGTGCGGGTGGGGCGGCCGGGCCCGGAGGCGGCGTCCCCCGCCAGCGTGGAGCGCGTGAGGAACGCGGTGCCCGCGCTGGTGTCGCGGAAGACGACGGGGCCGTAGGTGGGGTGGATGCTCTGCTTCATGGTGGTGTCTCCTCTACCAGTTGGACTTGGTGACGCCGGGCAGCTCGCCCCGCAGCGCCAGCTCGCGCAGGCGGATGCGGGACAGGCCGAAGCGGCGCAGGTAGCCGCGGGGGCGGCCGTCGACGACGTCGCGGTGGCGCAGGCGGGTGCGGCTCGCGTCGCGGGGCTGACGCTGCAGCTCCATGACGGCCGTGGCCCGCTCCTCCGCCGTGGACGACGGCGACGCGACGACGCGCTTCAGGTCGGCCCGCCGGGCGGCGTACCGCTCGACGACGTCGCGGCGCCGCGCGTCGGCGGCGATCTTCGACGTCTTGGCCATCAGCGCTCCTCGCGGAAGTCGACGTGCCGGCGCACGACCGGGTCGTACTTGCGCAGCACGACACGGTCGGGGTCGTTGCGACGGTTCTTGCGGGTGACGTACGTGAAGCCCGTGCCCGCCGTCGAGCGGAGCTTGACGACCGGGCGCAGGTCGGTGCGGGTTGCCATCAGACCTTCTCTCCTCGTGCCTGGATCCTGGCGACCACGACGTCGATGCCGTCGCGGTCGATGGTCTTGATGCCCCGGGCGCTCACCCGCAGCGTGACGGTGCGGCCGAGCGAGGGCACCCAGTAGCGCTTCTTCTGGACGTTGGGGTCCCACCGGCGCTTGGTCCGCACGTGCGAGTGCGAGATCGCGTGGCCGAACCCCGGCACGGTGCCGAGCACCTGGCAGCGGGCGGACATCGATGCCTCCTTCATGAGAACGGTTCTCATCAGGGCGCTAGAGTGACAGACTTGAGAACTGTTCTCAAGTACCGTCATCCCCAACCCGCCGGAGGTGCCCGTGATTCCCGACCGCCCGCACGCCCCCGTCCCACCCGCGCTGAGCGTGCTCGTCGCCGTCGACCCCGTGCTGCGTGACGCCGCCGCCGCGAGCCTCACGCTCGGCGCCCCCGACGTCGTCGTCGTGCGGCACGACCTGCTCCCGGACGACGGGGCGCTGCGCCGCGTCGTCGTCGACGCGACCGGCGTCCTGGAGGACGAGACCGTGGCGCTGGAGCACGCGTGCGTCTCGTGCAGCGTGCGCGAGGACGCCGTGCCGGCGCTCGCCCGCCTCGCCGACGACGGCCGCTGGGCCCACCTCGTGCTCGCCCTGCCCGTCACCGCCGAGCCGCTCCCTGTCGCCCGGGCCCTGGCCGCCCAGGCCGAGCCGGGAGGCGCGCTCGAGGACCTGCGGCTCGCCGCGACGGTCGGCGTCGTCGACCTCGACGACCTGGAGGCCGACCTCCTCGGCGACGACCTGGTCGACGAGCGCGGGCTCGCGCTCACCGACGACGACCAGCGGCCCGTCGGCGAGGCCCTCGCGGCCCAGCTCGAACAGGTGGACGTGGTCGTCACGACCGGCGGCTCGGCCACGGGCGGCGGCCTCGTCGACCGGCTGCGCGCGGTCGACAGCCACCGCGTCGACGGCCTGCACGACCTCGACCCGGTCGCGCTCGCCGCCCGCTCGCACGCGCCCGCCGCGGCCGAGCGCCGCGCCCACCCCCTCGGTGCGCGCGGAGCCCGCCGGCGCGCCAAGGACCCCCGCGACCGGAGCTGGAGCCTCCTCCTGCGCAGCGACCGGCCGTTCCACCCGGAGCGGCTGCTGGCCCACGTCGAGGACCTCGGCACCGGGCCGGTCCGCAGCCGCGGCGTCTTCCACGTGCCGAACCGGCCCGACTCCGCGTGCCTGTGGGACGGCGCGGGCGGCGCCCTGTGCGTCGCGGACCTCGGCACGTGGGACGAGGTCGCGGCCGGGCACCCGCCCGTCACCCGCATCCTCGTGGTGGGGGCGGGCGAGCCGCGCGACGCGCGCGGGGTGCACGACCGCATCCTCGACGCCTTCGGCGAGGCCCTGGCCACCGGCGACGAGGTGGCGGACGGCGGGCTGCGCTGGCTGGGGCGCGAGGACGTCCTGGCGCCGTGGCTGGGAACACGGACCGGCTGAGCGCTGTTCCTCCCCGCGCGGGCCACGGCGCCGGTCCACGCGACCGACGGCCGCGAGCGTCATAGGCTCCTCGCGGACCCGCATCCACGACGGACGGGAGACACACGCATGGCCGCACGCGCGCTCGCCGAACGGCTGCGCACCGAGTCCGGTGCGGCGCTGCTGCTCGTGGGCGTGACGCTGCTGGCCCTGGTGTGGGCGAACTCGCCCCTGTCGGGCTGGTACGAGCACCTGTGGGAGCTGCCGATCCACGTCGACGTCGGCGACCTGCGCTTCGACATGGACCTGCACCACTGGGTCAACGACGGCCTCATGGTGCTGTTCTTCTTCGTCGTCGGCCTCGAGGTCCGCCAGGAGCTCGCGATCGGGTCGCTGCGGCAGCGCAGCCAGCGCCTGGTGCCCCTCGTGGCGGGCACGCTCGGCGTCATCGTCCCCGCCCTGGTCTTCCTCGCCGTCGCCGGGCACGCCGACCCCCACGGCTGGGGCGTCGTCGTCGGCACGGACACGGCGTTCCTGCTGGGCGTGCTCGCCCTGGTCGGGCCGGCGATGTCGAGCCAGCTGCGCGTCTTCCTGCTCACGCTGTCCGTGGTGGACGACTTCCTCGCCGTCGGCATCATCGGCGTCGTCTACTCCGAGGACGTGCGGCTCGCCCCGCTCCTCGTGGCCCTCGCCGCGCTCGGCGTCCTGTGGCTGCTGGGCCGCATGCGGGAGTGGCGCAGCTCGCCGTACGTCCTCGTCGTCGTGGTGCTGTGGGGCGCGACCGTGCAGGCGGGCATCCACCCGTCGATCGCGGGGATGCTCGCCGGGCTGCTGGTGCCGGCGGTCGCGACGCGCCGCGACGACGTGCTCCAGGCCAAGAGCCTGTTCCGCGACTACTGGCAGTCGCCCAGCGCCAGCGTGGCGCGCAACGCCCGCGTCGGCCTGGCCCGGTCCATCTCGGTCAACCACCGCCTGCACGACGTGCTGCGCGGGCCCGTGTCCCTCGTCGTCGTGCCGCTGTTCGCGCTGGCCAACGCGGGGATCGACCTGCGGGGCGGCGCGCTCGGCGCGGCGCTCGGGTCGGTGATCACCTGGGGCGTCGTGGCGGGGCTGGTCGTGGGCAAGCTCGTGGGCATCGGGCTCGGCACCTGGGGCGCCGTCCGCGCGGGTCTCGGCCGGCTGCCCGACGGCGTGGGCCCGGGCAGCGTGCTCGGCGGTGCGGCCCTGTCCGGCATCGGGTTCACCGTGTCGCTGCTGGTCGTGGACCTGGCGTTCGACGGCACGCCCGCCGGGCAGGCCGCGACGGTCGGCATCCTCATCGCGATGGTGCTGTCCACCCTGCTGGGGTGGGCGATCTTCACCGTCGCCCGCGTGCGGTACGGCGAGGCGAGCGCGGACCTGCCCGTCACCCTCACCCCCGCCGTCGACCCCGAGCGCGACCACGCGAAGGGCGACCCCGACGCCGCGCACACCGTCGTCGAGTACCTCGACTTCGAGTGCCCGTTCTGCGCCCGCGCGACCGGGATGGGGGCCGAGCTGCGCGAGCACTTCGGCGACCGCGTGCGGTACGTCGTGCGGCACCTGCCGCTGGAGGACGTGCACCCGCACGCCTACCTGGCCGCCGTCGCGGCCGAGGCCGCGCACCGGCAGGGGAAGTTCTGGGAGATGCACGACCGGCTGTTCACGCACCAGTCCCGCCTGGAGCCCGACGACCTGCGCGAGCACGCCGCCGAGATCGGCCTCGACCTCGGGCGCTTCGACGACGACATGAACGACGAGGCCCTGCACGCGCGCGTCCGCGACGACGCGGCGAGCGCGGCCGCCAGCGGTGCGCGCGGCACGCCGACGTTCTTCCTCGACGGCGACCGGCACCGCGGACCGCACGACGCGCGCACGCTCATCGCCGCGCTCGAGGCGAACGAGGACGACCCCGCCCTGCGCCGGCGGTCGTGAGGCGGGTCAGGTGAGGTCGAGCGCCCAGGTCTGGCCGACGAGGTCGTGCCCGAAGCTGTGGTGCGGCTGCTCGTCGACCAGCGCGAACCCGGCCGCCTGGTAGAGGTGCCGGGCGGACGCGAGCACGTCGTTGGTCCACAGCACGACGCGCCGGTAGCCGGCCTCCCGGGCGAATCGCAGGCACTCCTGGACGAGGCGGCCGCCGACTCCGTGGCCGCGCGCCTCCGGCACGACGAGCAGGATGCGCAGCCGCGCCACGCCGTCCTCCTCGTCGGCCGCCAGGAGGATGCAGCCCGCGCGCCGGTCGTCCACCTCAGCGATCCACGCGGCCTCGCGCGCGGGGTCGTGGGCGCTCGCGTAGTCGGCCACGATCCGGGCCACGAGCACCTCGAAGTCCGCGTCCCAGCCGAACTGGCGGTGGTACACCTCGCCGTGGGTCTGCACGATCCACCCGAGGTCCCCCGGCCGGTCCGCGGGCCGGACGACGACGGCATGCCGGACGACCGTCCCGGTCATGGCCCCTCCTCACATCGGGTCGGCGACCCCTCGGCCACCGGACTGAAACGACTGTTTCACTCGTCCGCTAGGGTAGCCCCATGACGCTGCAGGCACCACCCCCCTCCCCTCGCCGCACCGAGCTGCTCGAGGCCGCGTACCGGTACGCGCTGGAGCACGGGCTGACGGACCTCTCGCTGCGCCCCCTCGCGGCGGCGGTCGGGTCGAGCCCGCGGGTGCTGATCCTGCTGTTCGGCAGCAAGGAGGGCCTGCTCCGGGCCGTGCTCGCCCGGGCCCGCGAGGACGAGACCGCCCTCCTCGACCGCCGGGGCGACGGGCGGGGACTCGCCGACGCGGGCCGGCACGTGTGGGAGTGGCTGGCGGACCCGGAGCACCGGCCCCTCCTGCGGCTGTGGGCCGAGTCCTACACCCGGTCGCTCGGCGCGGCCGACGGGCCGTGGCACGGCTTCGCCCGCGGCACTGTGGACGACTGGCTCGCCCTGCTCGCGGCCCACCAGCCCGCCGGCGAGCGGGAGTCGGAGGCCGGCGCCCGCCGCCGCACGGCGATCCTCGCCCTGCTGCGCGGCGCCCTGCTCGACCTGCTCGCCACCGACGACGTCGCGCGTGTCGGCGCCGCCGTCCGGGCCCAGCTGGCGCTGTTCGACGACGCTCCCGCACCGCCCGCCGGCGACGCCCGCGGCGAGGCATGATGGGCCGCATGGGATACCAGAAGCCGTCCGCGACGACCGACGCCGACCTGCCGTTCCTCCGCCGCTGCGTGGAGCTCGCGCGCGAGGCGCTGGACGACGGCGACGAGCCGTTCGGCTCGCTGCTCGTCGACGCGAACGGCGCCGTCGTGTTCGAGGACCGCAACCGCGTGCAGGGCGGCGACCAGACCCGCCATCCCGAGTTCGAGATCGCCCGCTGGGCCGCCGCGCACCTCACGCCCGAGGAGCGGGCGGGCGCCACCGCGTACACGTCGGGCGAGCACTGCGCGATGTGCAGCGCGGCGCACGCCTGGGTCGGTCTCGGCCCCATCGTGTACGCCACCAGCACGGCCCAGCTCACCGCGTGGCTCCAGGAGTGGGGCGTGGCACCCGGGCCGGTGACCCCGCTGCCCGTGGGCGACGTCGCGCCCGGGATCCCCACGCGCGGGCCCGCGCCCGAGCTCGCCGACGAGGTGCGCGACCTGCACGCCCGCCTGCACGGGGCTCACGAGGTGCACGACCCCGCCTGACGGTGTTTGCCTGGGGAACATGAGCGACTCTCCCGACCCCGCCCCCGCCCGCAACCCCTGGACCTGGCGGGTGATCGTGCTCGCCGCGGTCGTGGTGGTCGCCGTCGTCGTCTGGTTGGTCGTGCGGGACGACGGCGGCGACGGCGCGACGGCCGCGTCGCCGCCCCCCACCGCGACCGCGACCCAGGACGCCTCCCCCGACCCCTCCGCCTCGCCCACGACCACCGGCGCCGCGGGCTGCGCCGAGACCGACGAGGGCACGCCGGAGGGCGCCGACACGCACGAGACGGTCGACGTGGACGGCGACGGCGAGGCCGACACCGCATGGCTCACCGGGGGCGCCGACCGCCGGTTCGGGATCACGACGGCGTCCGGCGCCACCTTCTCGGTCGCGGTCGACTCCGCGAGCCCGCAGCGCGCGTCCGCCGTCGTGAACGTCGTGGCGGCGGGCGACGACACCGCGCCGATCGCGCTCGTCGACACGGGCCGCGAGGTGCTGCTGTTCTCCGCCGCCGACTGCGACCTCGCCGCGACGCAGAACCTCGCGGGTGCGCCCTACACCTTCGACAAGGGCTTCACGGGCCAGGGCACGGGGGTCGGCTGCACCGAGGTCGACGGGGCGCTGCACCTCGCCGGCCTGAACGCGACGTCCGCCGACGGCGGCTCCTTCACCGTCGAGCGCACGTTCGTGGACCTGGACGACGGTGCGCTGGCGGCGTCCAACGGCGAGGCGTCGACGGTCGCGGAGGGCGCCGGTGCCGACGACCCCGTGGTCGTCACGGCGCAGGAGACGAGCTGCGGCGAGCTCGCCGTGGGCGAGGACGGGCCGGTCGAGCCGCAGTCCTGAGCCCGTCTTGCGCCCCTGGATGGAGATCCGTCAATATAGACGCATGTCTATGCAACGCCCCGCCCGGCTGTCGTCCCTGGACCGCTGGCTGCCGTGGTGGATCGGGCTGGCGATGGTCGCAGGCCTGCTGCTGGGCCGATTCGTGCCGACGCTGTCGGACCTGCTGGCCTCGATGGAGGTCGGCGGGATCTCGGTGCCGATCGCACTGGGCCTGCTGGTGATGATGTACCCGGTGCTGGCCAAGGTTCGCTACGACAAGGTCACCGCCGTCACCGGAGACAGGAAGCTGCTCGCGAGCTCGCTTCTCCTGAACTGGATCGTGGGCCCGGCGCTGATGTTCGCCCTGGCCTGGACGTTCCTGCCCGACCTGCCCGAGTACCGCACCGGCCTGATCATCGTCGGCCTCGCCCGCTGCATCGCCATGGTCGTCATCTGGAACGACCTCGCGTGCGGGGACCGGGAGACCGCGGCCGTGCTGGTCGCGATCAACTCGGTGTTCCAGGTCGTCGCGTTCTCCCTGCTCGGGTACTTCTACCTGACCGTGCTGCCCGGCTGGCTCGGCCTGGACACCCAGGGCCTCGACATCTCGATCGGGCAGATCGCGCTCAACGTGCTGGTCTTCCTCGGCATCCCGCTCGTGGCCGGCTTCGCCTCCCGCCGGATCGGCGAACGCGCCAAGGGCCGCGACTGGTACGAGGAGACGTTCCTCCCCCGCATCGGCCCGTGGGCCCTCTACGGGCTGCTCTTCACGATCGTGCTGCTCTTCGCGCTGCAGGGCGACGCCGTGACGTCGAACCCGCTGGACGTGGTGCGGATCGCGCTGCCGCTGCTGGTCTACTTCGCCGTCATGTGGGCGGTGGGCATGATCCTCGGCAAGCTGCTGAATCTCGGCTACGCGCGCTCGGCCACGCTGGCGTTCACCGCGGCGGGCAACAACTTCGAGCTTGCGATCGCGGTGGCCATCGGCACGTTCGGCGCCGCCTCCGGGCAGGCTCTGGCCGGCGTCGTCGGGCCGCTCATCGAGGTCCCCGTCCTGGTGGGCCTGGTCTACGTGTCCCTCTGGGTCGCGCGCCGCTGGTTCGGCGTCGACCCTGACGTCGCCGACACCGTCGACGTTCCCCATCGGCTGGACGAGGTGAGGTCATGACCACCACCGACACCGCGAGCGGGTCGAAGCGGGCGAACCTGCCGCTGACCGTGCGCGACCCCGACTGCGGGCCCGGCATCGAGGCCCACGCGATCGGCACCGAGGCCGCCGGCGTCGTCGCTACCACGCTCAAGGCGCTGGCCGAACCGCTGCGGCTGCGCATGCTGTCGTTCCTCGCCACCGCCCCCGGGGGCGAGGCGTGCGTGTGCGACCTGGCCGAGCTGACCGACGTGTCCCAGCCGACCGTGTCGCACCACCTCAAGGTGCTGCGCGACGTCGGGGTGCTCACCTCCGAGCGCCGCGGCACCTGGGTCTGGTACCGCATCACGCCCGGCTACAAGTCCGCGATCAGCACCCTGCTGGAGTCCTTCGCCCCGGCCGCCCTGGACGCCCTCGGCCCGCACCCGCACCTGACCGGGCTCGAGGACGCCGACGCCGCCCTCGACCGGCTCGCCCGCGAGCTCACGGCGGCGCACCCCGACCTGGGTGCCGACGTCGTCCTGCGGACGGTGCGCGAGTCCTACACCGCGCTGGCACGCTCGGCCAAGGTCTCCGCCCACCTCCTGACCCTGACCGAGCGGTTCGCCCGCCAGCGTCTCGCGGACCTGACCCGCGACGCCTCTCGCGCCGATACCGGCGGCACCGCGCACGCCGGTCCGCCCCAGGTGCTGTTCGTGTGCGTCGCGAACGCCGGCCGCTCCCAGCTCGCCGCCGCGCTCGTGCACCACTACGCCGGAGACCGGGTCGTCGTGCGCTCCGCCGGGTCCACGCCGGCCACGGACGTGCACCCGGCCGTGCGGCCCGAGCTCGCCGCCCTCGGCGTCGACGACCCGGAGGCCTTCCCCAAGCCGCTGACCGACGACGCGATCCGCGCCGCGGACGTCGTGATCACCATGGGGTGCGGTGACGTGTGCCCGGTCCTGCCCGGCAAGCGGTACGAGGACTGGCTCGTGGGCGACCCCGCCCTGGCTTCACCTGCGGGCGTCGCCGCCATCCGCGGCGAGCTCGACACCCGCGTCCGCGCCCTGCTCGCCGACCTGCTGCCCGACCTCGACCTGCCCACCCCCTGACCCGACGGAGCCACCATGACCGACACCACCACGAAGCCGTCCGCCCTGTTCGTCTGCGTGCACAACGCCGGCCGCTCCCAGATGGCCGCGGGCTACCTGCGCGCTCTGTCCGGCGGCGCCGTCGAGGTGCGATCGGCCGGCTCCATGCCCGCCGACCGCATCAACCCCGTCGCCGTCGAGGCCATGGCCGAGGCCGGCATCGACATCACCGCCGAGCAGCCCAAGGTGCTCACGACCGACGCCGTCCAGGCGTCCGACGTCGTGATCACCATGGGCTGCGGCGACGCCTGCCCGATCTTCCCCGGCAAGCGGTACGAGGACTGGGAGCTCGACGACCCCGCCGGCCAGGGCATCGAGGCCGTCCGCCCCATCCGCGACGAGATCCGGCGCCGGGTGCTCGGGCTGCTCGCGTCCCTGGGCGTCGACCCCGTCGCCCACTGACCCCGCTGCCGCCGTCAGGCGTCCTCGCCGTCGCCGGATCGGCCGTGCGCGACGCCGGAGGCGAAGCCGACTCCGGCCGGCGCGCCGACGCCCAGCGTGACGAGCTGCGGCTCCGCCGGGGCGGTGCCGCAGCACGACCCGGCCGACGACTCGCCGTCGGCCGCCAGCGCCAGGTCGCTGGAGCAGACGCCGGTGGCGGGCAGGTCCAGCTCGACGGCGTCGGCGGCGGCCCGGTCGCCGGCCAGCGCGGCGGCGACGGAGCGCACCTGCTCGTACCCGGTGGCCAGGAGGAACGTCGGGGCCCGGCCGTAGGACTTCATGCCGACCAGGTAGAACCCGTCGTCGGGGTGGCGCAGCACCGCCTCGCCGTGCGGCGGCACCGTGCCGCAGGAGTGCTGGTTCGGGTCGATGAGCGGCGCGAGCGCGCTCGGGGCCTCGACGACGGGGTCGAGGTCGAGGCGCACCTCGCGCAGCATGCCCAGGTCGGGCCGGAAGCCGGTCGCGTCGACGATCGCGTGCACCTCGAGGGCCAGGGGCTCGTCCTTTGCGGTGCCGAGCACCTGCACGGCGTCGGCCCCGGGGACCAGCTGCTCGATCGACACCCGGGTCAGCAGGCGCAGCCGCCCGGCGTCGACGGCCTCGCGCAGCCGGGTGCCGAGGAGCCCGCGGGCGGGCAGCTCGTCGTCGGCGCCGCCGCCGAACAGACGGCGCGCGGAGCCGCCGCGGATCGCCCACGTGACGGTCGTACCGGGCTCCGACTCGGAGAGCTCCACGAGGCTCAGCAGGGTGTTCGCCGCGGAGTGGCCCATCCCGACGACCAGCGCGTGCCGCCCGGCGAAGCGGGCGCGGTCGGCGCCCAGGACGTCGGGCAGCGGCCCGGTGACGAACGGCGCGGCGTCGGCCTCGCCGGCCGCGGGCAGGCCGCTGACGCCGAGCGGGTTCGACGTCGAGAAGGTGCCGGAGGCGTCGACGACGGCGCGGGCCAGGACGTCGGCGACGCGGCCCGTGGCGTCCACGGTCCGCACCCGGTAGCCGCGGCGCTCACGGCCGAGCGAGCGGGTCTTGTCCGCCCCGTCCCGGGCGACGGCGAGCACGCGCGTGCCGGTGCGCAGCCGGGACGCGATCTGCGAGGTCGCGGCCAGCGGGGCGAGGTAGCCCTCGACGAGCTCGCCGCCGGTCGGCAGGGCGTCGGGGTCGGGCGAGGTCCACCCGGTGGGCTCCAGGAGCCGCCGGGCCGCGGCGTCGACGTCGTACCGCCACGGCGAGAAGAGCCGCACGTGCCCCCACGAGGCGACGGCCGCGCCGGCGCTCTCGCCGGACTCCAGCACCAGGGGTTCGAGGCCGCGCTCCAGCAGGTGCGCCGCCGCCGCCAGGCCCACCGGGCCCGCGCCGATCACGACCACCGGGAGCTCGCTCCGCACCGTCTCGACCATCTCGCACTCCCTCGTATCGATGAACTTCGATGACTGAACGGGGACAACGTATCCACATTCTTCGATGCGTGGCAAGATGGAGGCATGACGACGATCGACCTGCCGCTGACGCCCGTGTCCACCGACGGCGGCTGCTGCGGCACGGCCGCTCCCCCGGTGGACGTCGCCGAGGCGCGCGACCTCGCCCGCACGTTCAAGGCGCTCGCCGACCCGACGCGCGTGCAGCTGCTGTCGATCGTGACCGCCCACGAGGGCCACGAGGCGTGCGTCTGCGACCTCACCGAGCCGGTCGGCCTGGCGCAGCCGACCGTCAGCCACCACCTCAAGATCCTCGTCGAGGCGGGCCTGCTCGAGCGCGAGCAGCGCGGGCGCTGGGCGTACTACCGCGCGGTGCCGGGCGCCGTCGCGGGCCTCGCCGGCTCGCTCTCCGCGCTCACGCCGACGCCCGCGACGGCCTCCGCGTGAGGAACAGGACCGGGATCAGCAGCAGCGACAGGACGCCGCCGCCGAGGGCCAGCGTGGCGTAGCTCGATCCGGCCATCACGACCCCTGACATCGCACCCCCGCCGGCTCCGGCGAGCGCGATGAGCACGTCGACCGTGCCCTGGGTGCGGGCCCGGGTGGCGGGCGTCGTCGCGTCGACGATGAGCGCCGTGCCCGCGATGAGGCCGAAGTTCCACCCCAGCCCGAGCAGCGCGAGCGACAGCACGAGCAGTGCCATCGAGTCACCCGGCGCCACGGCTCCGGTGATCCCCGCGAGCAGCAGGGTCACGCCCGACGCGACCGCCATCGGCAACCGCCCGACCTTGTCGACAAGCACTCCCGTGACCAGCGACGGCAGGAACATCGCGGCCACGTGGATGCCGATGACGAGGCCGACGTCGCTCAGGTCGTGGCCGTGACCGCGCATGTGCACGGGAGTCATCGTCATGATCGCGACCATCGCGATCTGCGTCAGCACCATCACCGTGGCACCGACGACGACGCCGGCGGGCACGCGCCGCGCGGGGCGCGGCGACGCGTCGTCCGCCCGCGCCGACGCGGCGACGTCCGCGCGCGCCAGCGCCTTCGCGACGAGGAACGGGTCGGGCCGCAGGAAGGCGAACAGCGTGCCGCCGGCGGCGAGGAACGCGACGGCCGCGAGGAGGAACGGTCCGGCGAGCGCGGGCAGCCCCAGCGACGTCGCCAGCCCGCCCAGCGGCTCCACGAGGTTCGGCCCCGCCACCGCACCGAGCGTCGTGGACACCATCGCGACGCTCGCCGCCGTCGCGCGGCGGTCGGGGGCGGCGAGGTCCGTGCCCGCGTACCGGGCCTGGAGGTTGGTGGACGTGCCCGCGCCGTAGACGAACAGCGACACCAGCAGCAGCGGGACGGCGCCGAGGGCCGCCGCCACGACCACGCCGACCGCGCCCAGACCGCCGGCCGCGAAGCCCAGCCCCAGGCCGACGCGGCGGCCGGCGCGCTGGGTGATCCGCCCGACGAGGAAGGCCGCCAGCGCCGAACCGAGCGTGAACAGCATCGTGGGCACCCCGGCGAGGCGGTCCGTGCCCAGCATGTCCTGCGCGAGCAGCGCCCCGACCGTGACGCCCGCCGCCAGCCCCGCGCCACCGAGCACCTGGCTCGCGACGACGACGGTCAGCGTGCGGCGCTGCAGGGTCGCCACCGCCTGCGGCGTCAGGGGGTCCGGGCTCACGGTCGCGAACCTATCCCGCCGTGGTCCCCGACACACCGCCGTGACGTCCGCGCGGTACGTTCTGGCCGATGGTCACAGAGCGCGACGACGCCCCCAGCGGTCACCCCGACCTGCCGGTCGCGGCGCTGACCGGGCTCGACGCCGACCAGGACGCGGTGTACCGACACCTCCTGGACCAGCCCGGCAGCACGGCCGCCGACCTGCTCCCGGCCGGCGCCGACCCGCGGCGCGCCGCCGCCGTCACCGAGGTGCTCGACCGGCTCGTCACGCTGCGACTGGCGGTCACGGACCGCGACCAGGACGGGGCCGCCATCCGGTACCGGACCACCTCCCCCACGCTCGCCCTCGCCCCGCTGCTCGACGCACGGCGGGCCGCCCTGCGGGAGGTCGAGGAGGCCGTCGCCGAGCTGACGGACCGGCACCGCGCCGCCCAGTCGCGCACCGGGGGCGGTCCTGTCGAGGTGGTGATGGGCCAGGCGGCGATCCGGCGGCGCCTGCTCACGATGCAGCATGAAGCCCGGGACCAGATCCGCACGATGATGCCGCTGCCGAGCCGGACGACTGTCATCTCCTTCGCCGACAACTTCGACGAGGCCGAGCGCGCCGCGATGGAGCGGGGTGTCGTCATCCGCACCGTCCTCGACGTCCGCTGGCTCGACGACCCGGGGTCGCTGCGCGCGCTCAGCGGGTTCGCCGAGCTCGGACAGCACCTTCAGGTCGCGGACGGCGTGCCGATCAAGCTCGTCCTCGCCGACGACGACCTGGCGCTGCTGCCCCTGGACCCGGTCCGGGACGAGACGGAGGAGCCGGTGTCGCTGGTGGTGCACCGCAGCGGGCTGCTCACCGCGCTGAGCACCCTGTTCGAGCAGTCGTTCCGGGGCGGCTGGCAGCTCGGTGCCCCGCGCGGCGGCGCCACGGACGACGAGGGCGACTCGCGCCCGGACGCCGTGGACCATCGCATCCTCGCGCTGCTGCGCGTCGGGCTGACGGACGCCGCCATCGCGCACCGTCTCGGCATGGGGCATCGCACCGTCCAGCGACGTCTCCAGACCCTCATGGCGTCGACCGGCGCTTCGACGCGGTTCCAGCTCGGCTGGCGCGCCGCCGAGGCCGGCTGGCTGGATCACGACCCCCCGGCCTGACGGCGGCTTTGCGCCGTGGCGCATTGACGCCCGGCCCGGGTCCTTGCCCAGGTCAGCAGCCCGGGCGAACCTTCTCGGCATCGAGCGTGAGGGACCGCCTCACGGACGGAACGGGAGGGTACCGGTGACGACACGACGAGCACGACGCATCCTCGCTGCAGGCCTCGCCACGGCGACTACCAGCGCCGTGGTGCTGGCCGCGCCCGCGTGGGGCGACGACCCGACGCCGGCGGTCACCGCCGGCGCGGTGGCGGTGACGCCGGCGACGACGCAGGGGCTGGACGACGCACCCCGCACGGGGACGCCGCGGCAGGCGGCCCTGGCCTACATGGCCGACCACGAGGACGTGTACGACGTCCCCGCCGAGGACCTCGAGGTGGTCCGCACCACGACCGACGGCGGCCAGACCGCGGTGCGCCTCCAGCAGCAGCACGAGGGAGTGCCGGTGTTCGGCGCGCAGTACGCCGTGCAGACGGAGGCGGTCACGACGGCGCGCTCGGCGGCGCCGGTCCAGGACGTCGCCTCGGCGACGGGCACGCTCTACACGGAACTCACGGTGTCGACCTCGCCCACCGTGAGCGAGGACACCGCCGAGGCCCGCCTCGCGACCCTGGACTCCACGCTGCGGCGCGTCGTGGACGCGGAGGTGGCGCACGGCGGGCTGGTCGTGCTCCCCGACGCGGCCGGCGGGTCCCTGACCTGGCACTTCACGGTGCGCGGGGCCCTGCCGGACGGCAGCCCGGTGCGCCAGGAGGTCTACGTCGACGCACACGTGGGCGGCATCGTGCTGTCCTACAACAACGTGGACGCCGCCGACGCCGACCCGGTCGCGGCGACCGGCACGCGGGTGGACGGCTCGACGGTGCCGCTCCAGGCGAACCGCGAGGCCGACGGCACGTACACGCTGGTCGACTCCACGCGGCCGATGTTCGAGGCCGCGGGCGGCCAGATCCGCACGTACGACGCCCAGCGCGCGCCGTACACGGATCTCTCGGGCGGTCCCGTGCCCGCGTCGGTGCCCCTCGTCGCGTCAGACACCGACGTCTTCGACGGAACCGCCACGACGTCGGGGGCCGTCGACGCGCACGTCAACGCCGGCAAGGTGTACGAGTACCTGGCGGAGCAGCTGGGCCGCGACGGCATCGACGGCAAGGGCGGCACCGTCCACTCCGTCGTCAACGTGTCGCGCAACGGCGCCGACTACGCCAACGCTTTCTGGGACGGCTCCAAGATGGTCTACGGCCACATGGACGGCGTGCCGCTGTCGGTGGGGCTCGACGTGGTCGGCCACGAGATGACCCACGGCGTCACCGAGCACTCAGCCGGGCTCGTGTACCTCAACCAGTCGGGCGCGCTCAACGAGGCGATCTCGGACTACTTCGGCAATGCCATGGAGACCGCCGACAAGGGCATCGCGATGGACGACCCGACCTCGGGCCTCCTGGGCGAGTACCTGTGCAACGGGGAGGGCACGCTCGAGGACTGCGCCCTGCGCGACCTCAACGACGGGCGCACCACCCTGGACGACTACCAGATGATCACGCTCGACGTCGACAACGGCGGGGTGCACTACAACTCGACCATCGTGGGCGGGGCGCTCTGGGACCTGCGCAAGGCGATCGACCCGCAGCTCGCGGACCAGATCGTGTACCGGACGGCGCAGAACTACCTCACCCCGCTGTCCGGGTTCACGGCCATGCGCGACGCCGTCACCCTGGCGGCCGAGTCCCTCGACGTGTCCGGCGACGTGCTCGACGCGATCGCCGCGGCGTTCGACGCCCACGGCATCTCGGCCGGCTGGGAGCAGCGGGCCGGCACCCAGGACGGCACCGTCCTCGCGGCGCAGGTGATCCCGGCGTACGAGCTGTACGGCGGCGTCGACCAGGAGGCCGCGCAGATCTCCGGCGATACGTACGTCATCAGCCACGGCGACGCGATCGCCTGGGACCAGGGCGCGAACAAGTTCGGCCTCACCGTGGGGCGGTTCAGCAAGCAGAACGGCAACAGCGGGCACGAGGTCGCCCAGGACGGCGCGTACCTGCTCGACCCGTCCGTCGACTCGCGCCAGGTGGTCTTCACGCGGATCACGGCCGACGGGGTCGGGATCTACGGCGTCGGCGACAAGGGCCAGGGCGCGATCAAGCGCGTGGTCGACGAGCCGGGCGCGGACGAGACCGAGGCAGTGACCGACGACGGCACGCTGGCCTGGCTGCGCACCACGCCGGACGGCGAGACGGACGTCCTGGTGCGGACCGCCGGCGGCACCACGACCAACCTCACCCCTGAGGCGGGGACGGTCGCGAGCACCCTGACCATGCGGCAGGGCACGGTGGCGTGGGTCGGCGACGACGGCACGTGGGTCTACGTGCACGACCTCGCGGCGGGCCAGACGCAGAAGAAGCGCATCACCGGCTATCTCTTCGGCATGGTCTCGGACATCCAGCTCACGTCCGACCGGGTGTTCTTCAGCGAGGACCAGAACTTCCTCCTGCCGTCGACCAGCTTCTCGTCGGCGCCGCTCGCCGACCTGTCGCAGGCAGCGAAGCTGCGGATGGCCGGCGCGACGTTCCTGGCGCAGTTCTCCGTGACCGACTCGTACTTCGCCTACTCGACGTACGACCTCTGGGGCGCCCTCGGGGCCTGGTCGACGGCCCCGAAGGTGAAGGTCGCCCCGACGGCCGACGTCGTCGCGGGCACCGCCACCTGGGGCGCGGTGACCTGCTCCACCGGGGCGCAGCTGGCACCGGCCCTCGGCGACGGGCAGCGGGCCGTGTGGCTCGACACGTCCGCGGCCGACACGGACGTCGTCACCCGCGGCACCTTTGCGGGGACCTGCGCCTGACGCCGGCGCGACGCCGGGGTGGGACCGTCGGGGGGGCGGTCCCATCCCGGCGTCGTCATGTCAGGGAGCGGACCAGGGCGGGCAGGCGCGCCCGGTCGGGCCAGGCCACCCCGAGCCGCCGCGTGGTGCGCGGCTCCAGCGGCACGTACACCGGGTCGGCGGCGTCGGGCCGCTCGGGCCGGGGCAGCACGGCCACGCCCATCCCCGCGGCGACGAGGCCGCGGATCGTGTCGACCTCGCTGGACTCGAACGCGACCTCCACCTCGACCCCGGCGGCGCCGAGCATGCCCTCGACGACGCCGCGCAGCTCGGTCGTGCGGGAGAAGGCGACGAACCGCTCCCCCGCCAGCTCGCCGACGCCCACGCCCGTGCGCCCCGCCAGCCGGTGACCGGGCGGGACGGCGACGCACAGCACCTGCTCGTGCAGCAGCCGCCAGCCCGTGGTGCGGGCGGGCGGCGGGGGCGTGACGAGCGCGAGGTCGAGCACGTCGTCGTCGAGCCAGCCGAACAGGTCCTGCGCGAACCCCTGGCGCAGCTCGAAGCGGCGGTCCGGGTCGTCACGACGCAGCTCGGTCACGACGCGCGGCACCAGCCACCGCGCCACGGACTGGAGGAAGCCGAGGCGCACCGTGCGCGCGCCGAGCGCCTCCTGGCGCACGTGCCGGCGCGCCACCTCGATCTCGTCGAGCACCCGCGCGGCGTCGCCGCGGAAGCTCACGCCGGCCCGGTTGAGCGCGATCCGGCGCCCGTGCCGGCGGAACAGCTCGACGCCGAGCCCCGCCTCCAGCCGGGCGAGCGTGCGCGAGACCGTCGACTGGTCCACGCGCAGCAGCGCCGCCGTGTCGCGCGTGCTCTCCGTCTCGCACAGCGACAGGAACACCCGCAGGGTCTGCTCGTCCACGTCACCTCCCGTGACTCACGTCCCGTGATCTGATGCGATTCTGTCATCACGACCAGCGTCAGGATCATTTGGCGCATCGGAACGGCGGGCGCATCGTGGACCGGTGACCACCGCCCCGCCCGCGCCGACCGCTCCGACGTCGACGCCCACCACCGCACCCCTGGAGGGCCACCGCCCCGGGTCGCGGGCGTACCGCCGCACCCTGCTGGGGCTCGCCGCGGGCGGGCTCGCGAACTTCTCCCTGCTCTACTACGTGCAGCCGCTGCTGCCGCAGGTCGCCGCCCACTACGAGGTCTCGGCGGGCGCGTCGGCCCAGGTGCTGTCGGTGACGACGGCGGCGATGGCGGTCGCCCTGCTCGCGGTCGGCCCCGTCGCGGACCGGTTCGGGCGGGCCGAGGTGATGCGCTGGTCGCTGCTCGCCTCGGGCGTGCTGGGGCTCGCGAGCGCCTTCGCCCCCACCTGGGGCAGCCTGCTGGTGCTGCGCGGCCTCGCCGGCGTGGCGCTGGCCGGCCTGCCCGCCGTCGCGCTCGCCTACCTGCGCGAGGAGATGCACCCCGGCGCGCACGCCCGCGCCAACGCCGCCTACATCGCGGGCACGGCGGTGGGCGGCGCCGTCGGCCGGCTCGTGCCCGGCCCGCTCGCCGCGCTCGGCGGGTGGCCGCTGGCCACCGAGGTGCTGAGCGTCACGACGCTCCTCGCCGCCGTCGCCCTGTGGGCGCTCGTGCCGCGCTCGGCGCGATTCACGCCGCGCCCGCTGCGGCTCGGCAGCGTGCTGACGGGGACGGCGTCGGCTTTCCGCGACCCGGTCGTGGCGCTGCTGTGCGCCGTCGGCTTCGCGAGCATGGGGACGTTCGTCGGCGTCTACAACGCGGTCGCGTTCCGGCTGGAGGCGCCGCCGTTCTCCCTCGGGCACGCGGTGACGCTCGTGTACCTGGCGTACCCGGTCGGCATCGTCACGCCGTCCGTCGCAGAGCTCCTGGCCCGACGGCGCGGGCGCGGCCCGGCCGTCGTCGCCGGCCTCGTGCTGCTCGCCGTCGGGGTCGCGGTGACCGTGCCGCCCTCCGTCGTGGCCGTCGTCGCCGGGCTGGGGATCCTCACGGTCGGCTTCTTCTGCGCGCACTCGCTGGTCAGCGGCTGGGCCGTGGACCGGGCGCACCGCCAGGGCCGTGGCACCGCCCAGGCGTCGAGCGCGTACCTCTTCGCGTACTACGTGGGCAGCGCCGTCATGGGTGCGGTCGCGACGCACGTCTGGGAGGACGCCGGCTGGGCGGGGGTGGTCGGGCTGGCGACCGTCACCACCGCCGTCGCCGTCACCGCCGCCGCCGTCGCCGCGCGCCTCGACCGGCGCCCTACGCTGTGACCGTGCCGCACGCGATCGCCGACGACGCCGCCGAGATCGCCTATCAGGTGCGAGGCGACGGGCCGCCGCTGGTGCTGCTGGCCGGGCAGGCGAACTCGCACCGGTGGTGGGACCCGGTGCGCGCCGGGCTCGGCGCCGGGCGCCGCACGATCACCCTGGACTGGCGCGGCACCGGAGCGTCCGGCCCGACCGACCGCGAGCTCACGACCCGGCGTCTCGCGGGCGACGTCGCCGCCGTCCTCGACGACCTGCGCGTCGAGCGGGCGGACGTCTACGGCACGTCGATGGGCGGCCGCGTGGCGCAGTGGTTCGCCGTCGACCACCCCCACCGGCTGGGGCGGCTCGTGCTGGGCTGCACGACGCCCGGCGGCGCGCACGCCGTCGAGCGCTCGCTCGAGGTGCGCCGCGCGATGGTGCAGCCCGACCGGCGCGCGGCCCGGCGCGCCCTGCTGGACCTCATGTACACGCCGGGCTGGGTGGCCGCGCACCCCGGCCCGACGACCGTCGAGGGCGACCCCACCATGTCGCCGCAGGCGCGGCGCGACCACCTGCGCGCCAGCGACGGCCACGACGCGTGGGAGGCCCTGCCCCGGGTGCTGGCGCCCACGCTGGTGCTGCACGGCGCGGACGACATGCTCGCCCCCGCGGTGAACGCGGACCTGCTGGGGCAGCGGATCCCCGGCGCCCGCGTCGAGGTGCTGCCGGGCCTGCGGCACGCGTACTTCCACGAGGGCGAGGCCGTCGCGACGCCGCTCGTGCGCGAGTTCCTCGGGTGATCCCTCCGGTGAACCCCTGAGCCGGCCCTGAGCCCGCCGTCCTCCCGTGGTCGTACGCGTCGCCGGCGAGGTTCCCCTCCGAGGCCGACGACGCCGCCACCTGCGCGTTCGTAGCGTCGAGGACATGACGCAGCACGAGAACCACCACGACCACCACAGCACCCACCGCGCCGGCCGCGCCGACGTCTCGGCGGTCACCACGTCCCCCGTGCGCCGCTACCGCGGCGTCGGCGTGCTGGCCCTCGCCTCCGTCGTCGCCGTCACGACGACGGCGTGCGGCGCGATCACGGAGGCCCTGAGCGAGCGCGGCTCCGGCCACACCAAGGCGTTCGCGTACGACAGCGGCGCGGACGGCAAGGCCGACGAGGGGCTGCCCTCCTGGGTGCCGGACGACGCCTCCGACGTCCAGGGCGTCTTCCGCACCACCGGCGACGAGGTGATCCTCACGATGGACGCCGACGTGACGTCCCTGCCGTCCGACTGCACGTCCGTCGACGCCGACCACCCGCTCGTCGCGAAGCCCGCGCGCGGCACCCTCACCGCCGACGACTACCGCACCGGCTCGACGCTCGAGGCGGACTGGTGGGCCACCGGCCAGGAGCAGGACGCGACGCTGCAGTGCGGCGGCTGGTGGGTGGGCACCCAGGACGGCGACCTGTTCGCCTTCACCCCGGAGCTCAAGGCCGTGCAGATCGAGGACCAGCCCGACCCGGCGTGACGACACCGGGCCCGCCGGGTCGCCCGCACCGTGTCACGCGCACCATTTCACCCGCACCATCTTGGCCGGGCAGCGGCGTGGCGCCGCCGACGGACGGATCCTGGAGGGGTCCGGCACCCTCGTGGCGGCTCCCCACGCCCGGGGACCGGCGGTCACAAGGGAGTGGATCGGCGATGGTCACGACTCGGCGCGGGTTCTCCAGCTTCTCGGTGGACGACCTCGACGCGGCACGCAGCTTCTACGCGGACACCCTCGGGCTCCGCGTCACGACCCTGGACGACGGCATGGGCCTGGTGCTCCACCTCGACACGAGCTCCCCGGTGTTCGTGTACCCGAAGGAGGACCACACCCCGGCGGCGTTCACCGTCTTCCACCTGGCGGTGGACGACGTCGACCCGGTGGTGGACGACCTCGTCGCGAAGGGCGTGAGCCTGGAGCGCTACGACGGCTTCGACCAGGACGAGAAGGGCGTCGCCCGCGGCTTCATGGAGGGCGGCGACGGCGCCTGGTTCACCGACCCGGCGGGCAACGTCATCGGCCTGATGGACGGCGAGGGGGTGCGGCAGCTCCTCGACGAGGTCGGTGGCTGACCTCCAGCGCGAGCCGCCGCACCTCCCCCGCCGCCGCCGTCACTCGACGGTGACGGACTTCGCGAGGTTGCGCGGCCGGTCCACGTCCTCGCCGAGGGCGACGGCCGCGTGGTAGCCGAGCAGCTGGGTGGGGATGGTCAGCAGGATCGGGTCCAGCTCCACCTCGTTGCGCGGCACCTCGATGCGCGCGGTCGCGGCGTCGCCGAGCTCGACGCCCGGGTGCGTGATCGCGACGACGGCGCCCCCGCGGGCACGGATCTCCTGCGCGGCGGTGATGTTGCGCTCCAGCAGGTCGTCGGCGGGCATGATCGCGACGGTCGGCAGCTCGGGGCTGATGAGGGCGAGCGGGCCGTGCTTGAGCTCGCTGGTCGGGTACGCCTCGGCGTGCCGGTAGGTGATCTCCTTGAACTTCTGCGCGCCCTCGCGCGCCACGGGGTAGCCCCGCACGCGGCCGATGAAGAACAGGCTCGGCGCCTCGGAGAGCTCCTTCGCCGCCGCGGCGAGGTCCTCCTCGTCGCCCAGGATCTGCGCGATCTGCCCGGGGATCGCCCGCAGGCCGGCGATGATCCGCTTGCCGTCCGCGAAGGACAGGTCGCGCACGCGGCCCAGCGCGAGCGCGAGCAGCGCGAACCCGACGCCCATGTGCGTGAGGGCCTTGGTCGACGCGACCGCCACCTCGGGACCGGCGTGCAGGTAGATGCCGCCGTCCACCTCGCGGGCGATGGACGACCCGACGGCGTTGACGAGCCCGACGACGGTGCCGCCCTTGCGCTGCACCTCGCGGACGGCGAAGAGCGTGTCGGCGGTCTCGCCGGACTGGCTCACCACCACGTAGAGGGTGGACGGCTCGATGATCGGGTTGCGGTAGCGGAACTCGCTCGCGGGCTCGGCGTCGGCGGGGATGCGCGCCAGGTCCTCGATCATCGACGCCCCGAGCTGGCCCACGTAGTACGCGGAGCCGCAGCCGAGGATCTTCACGCGGGTGAACCGGCGCAGCTGGCGCGGGTCGAGGTTGAGGCCGTCGAGCTTGGCGGTGCCGAACCGGTCGTCGAGGCGGCCGGACAGCATCCGCTCCACCGTCTCCGGCTGCTCGTGGATCTCCTTGTGCATGAAGTGGGCGTGGCCGCCCAGCTCCAGCTCCTCGACGGTGAGGTCGATGGTGACGGCGTCGCGCGCCGTGTGCTCCTCGTCGTTCGTGAAGGTGCGGAACCCGTCGGCCGTCACGGAGGCGAAGTCGCCGTCGTCGAGCAGCACGACCTGGCTGGTGTGGCGCACGATCGCCGCGGCGTCGGAGGCCACGAACATCTCGCCGTCGCCGACGCCGAGCAGCAGCGGCGAGCCGTTGCGCGCGACGACGATCCGGTCCGGGTTCTGCACGTCGGTCACCGCGAGCGCGTAGGTGCCGTCGATCTGCGCGACGGCGGCGCGCACGGCGTCCTCGAAGGCCAGACCGCCGGCGAGCTCGCGCGCCACGAGGTGCGCGATGACCTCGGTGTCCGTGTCGGAGGTGAGCTCGACGCCCTCGGCGGTGAGGCGCGAGCGCAGCGCGTGGAAGTTGTCGATGATGCCGTTGTGCACCACGTGCACGCGGCCGTCGTAGGAGGTGTGCGGGTGGGCGTTGCGCTCGCTCGGCTCGCCGTGGGTCGCCCAGCGCGTGTGGCCGATGCCGACCGTGCCGGCGAGACGCGCGGGCAGGGCGGCCTCGAGGTCGCGCACGCGGCCCTTGGCCCGCACGACGCGCGACGGGTGCGCGCTGGAGCGCGGGTTGAGCACGGCGATGCCGGCCGAGTCGTAGCCGCGGTACTCCAGGCGCGTGAGGCCCTCGACGAGGACGGGTGCTGCCTGCTGGGGGCCGACGTAGCCGACGATTCCGCACATGGGTCTGGTTGCTCCTTGCCGTGGGGGTCTAGCCGTAGATGGTGCGACGGACCTGGCGCTCGCTGAGCTCCGGGGCGGCCACGAGGCGCTCGCGCAGCTCGGCGGCGATCTGCGCGTAGATCTCCTCGTTGCGGCGCCCGTAGGTGCGCAGCGACGCGTGCCGGCGACGGACGTACTCCTCGACCGGTTCGCGGTACCAGGCGAGGACGTCCTCGACGACGCGCTCCGCCTCCGCCGGGGACAGGCCCGTGGAGATCGCGATGCGGGCGACGAGATCGGCGTCGGTCACCGGGACATCATGCGCCCCTCGTTCCCGACATGCCAGATCCTGCCCGAAATCGGGCAGGATCTGGAATTGCCGGCGGCATCGGCGTCAGGGCGCCGGCACCTCGCCCGCCGACCGCACGGCCTCCTCGGGCGTCACCGACCCCGGCGGGGCGCAGACCACGCAGTACAGCCGCCGCCCCGGCAGCCGGGTCAGGGTCGGGTTGCCCGGCGTCTGTTCGTGCATCACGGCCGCGCCGACCCTCGTGTGCTCCAGGCAGGCCGCGGCCCCGCACGTGGAGCAGCTCGCCAGCGCCACCCTCTCCCGCCGGTCGCGCGTGGCGCACTCGTAGCAGTTCATCGCATCCTCCTTCCCCACGGGTCACGGCCTGCCCTGCGGGCGCCGGTCGAGGAGGCTCGGCGAGCGTCGGCGCCGGGCCGTCGTCGGCCCCGCGGTGATCCATCCGTCGCCTCCAACGTAGGACGGCACCCGCTCGCTCGCGGTGACGTGGGTCACAGCTTGGCACCCGGCGCTACGGCTCGCGGACCGCGTCGCCGTAGGCGTCCGCGAACCGGGCGAACAGCTCGAGGAAGGTGTCGACGTCGTCACCGAGGGCGGCGAGACCGTCGGCATACGCGCCGAGCGCCTGGCTCGTCGCCTCCTCGAATCGCTCGCGACCCTCCTCGGTCGGCTCGACGAGCCGCGCGGACCGGCCGGCCTCGGTGAACCGGCGCAGGAGACCGGCCGCGAGCGCCCCGTTGACCTGGCGGTTCACCGTGGACTGCTCGAGCCGGAGCGCCTCGGCGATCTCCCGCAGGGTGCGCGGACGACCGTCGGAGAGCAGCCACAGCAGCCGTCCGTCCGCGACGCCGATCGCGCTGCGGTGCTCGGCGAGGCGCCGGTAGACGTCGAGGCGCGCGAGGAGCGACGCGACGCGACGGTCGGCAGGCAGGTCGGCACCGGACGGGACGGGGCCTTCGGGCAGGTCGGGGACGACGGGCGACGTCGCGGACGACGGTGTCACGGGCGGCATCGGATTCCCTCCAGGGTTGACGCGGGTCAATATGCAGGTAGCATACACACGGTCATATGTACTTTACACATCTCGAGGTGTGCCGTGAGTTCTTCCCCGTCCCCCGACGCCGCCACGGCGTCACGGTCCTCCGCCCGCGCGGTGGCCGTCATCGTCGTGCTGGGCTTCAGCAGCCTGTGCGCCGCCCTCATGCAGTCGCTGGTCATCCCCATCCAGAGCGAGCTGCCCGAGCTGCTCGGCACCACCGCCAGCAACGCGTCCTGGGTCGTGACCGCCACGCTCCTCGGCGGCGCCGTCGCCATGCCGGTCACCGGGCGGCTCGCCGACCTCTACGGCAAGAAGCCGGTCCTGGCCGTGTCCGCCGCGATCCTCGTCGTGGGCTCGCTGGTCTGCGCCCTGTCCGACGCCGTCGGCCCGATGATCGTGGGCCGCGTGCTCCAGGGCGTGGCCATGGGCTACATCCCCGTCGCGATCAGCATGGTGCGTGAGGCGGCGCCCGAGCACCTGCGCAACACCGCGGTCGCCGGCATCAGCGCCACGCTCGGCGTCGGCGGCGCGCTCGGCCTTCCCCTGGCCGCGTGGATCGCCCAGGACTTCGACTGGCACGTCCTGTTCTGGGTCTCGGCCGCCCTCGCCGCGGTCATGACGATCGGCACCCTCGTCGTCGTCCCGCACCTGCGCAACGCCCACCCCGGCCGCCTCGACGTGGTGGGCGCCATCGGGCTCGCCGTCGGCCTCGTCGGCGTGCTGGTCGGCGTCTCCAAGGGCAACGACTGGGGCTGGGGCGCCGCGAGCACCCTCGGCATGATCGTGGGCGGCGTCGTCGTCCTGCTGCTGTGGGGCTGGTACGAGCTGCGCCACCACGACCCCCTGGTCGACCTGCGCACCACCGCCCGCCGGCCCGTGCTGCTCACCAACGTGGCCGCCGTCCTCATCGGCTTCGGCATGATGGCGCAGTCGATCGTGGTGCCGCAGCTGCTCCAGATGCCCACGGCCACCGGCTACGGCCTGGGCCAGACCATCCTCCAGGCGGGCCTGTGGATGGCCCCGGCCGGCCTCATGATGATGCTCTTCACGCCGGTCTCGTCCCGGCTGCTCACCCGGCTCGGCGGTCGCACCACCCTGGCGATCGGCGCCGGCGTCCTCGCGCTCGGCTACGTGGTGGCGGTCTTCCTCATGGACGCGCCGTGGCAGCTCATGCTCGCCTCGTGCGTGGCGTCCGCGGGCGTCGGGATCGGCTACGCCGCGATGCCCACCCTCATCCTCACCAACGTGCCCGCCGCCGAGTCCGCGGCGAGCGTGGGGCTGAACAGCCTCATGCGCTCCATGGGCACCACGGTGGCGGGGGCGGTCATGGCCATCGTGCTGACCAGCCACACCACCGTGCTGGCCCCGGGCACCCCGGCCGTCCCGACGGGGGGCGCGTTCCAGCTCTGCTTCGTCATCGGCGCCGCCGCCGCGGCCGTCGGCGCGGCGATCGTCCTGTGCATCCCGCGGCAGCGCGCCGGGCAGGAGGAGGGCCGGCACCTGGCCGCCGTCCCCGACGCCGACGACGAGCCGGCTCTCGTGGGCTGACACCGCGCGTCGGCCGGCTCGTCCGGACGGCGGGCCGGCACGAGCACCGCCCGGGCCTCCTCGAGCGCCCGGGCGGTGAGCGGCGCGGGGAGCACGTCCGGCGTTGTTGACTTTGAGGTACAAAACGGGGGTAGAGTGTCGCCCATGGCACGACCCAGGACGTTCGACCCGGACACCGCCGTCGACCAGGCGATGGAGGTGTTCTGGCGCCAGGGATACGGCGCCACGACCCCTCAGGACCTGGTGGACGCGATCGGCATCGGGAAGGGGAGCCTCTATCACGCGTTCGGCAGCAAGCACGCGCTCTTCGAGCAGGCGCTCCGCCGGTACCGAGACACGCAGACGGCGGCGCTCGTGGAGGCCCTCGAGAGGCCCGGGCCCGTGCGGGAGCGGCTCGGCAGTGCCCTGCGGGCCCTGGCCGCCATGGACCTGGCCGACCCTGACCACCGCGGCTGCATGGCGGTGAACGCCGCCGCGGAGCTCGCCGGCGTCGACCCCGAGGCCGTGGCGCACGTGCGCCGCATGCTCGATCGCACGGAGCTCGCGTTCCGCGCCCTGATCGAGGAGGGTCAGCGAACCGGCGAGGTCGCCGCGGACAGGGACCCTGCGGCGCTCGGCAGCCTGCTCATGAACACCGTCGTAGGGATGCGGGTCGTCGCTCGCGTCTCCGACGGACCCGACCGGCTCGACCGCGTGATCGACGCGACCCTCGCCATCATCTGAGTCCCCGCCCGGGGACGTCGAGCCGCTCGTCCTACCTCAGTTGTGTACCTACAGTTCAAGAAAGGTCATCGTCATGGAGCTCAACCTCACCCACAAGACGGCCGTCGTTACCGGCGCGAGCCGGGGAGTCGGACTGGCGACCGTGCGTGCCCTCGTCGCCGAGGGCGTGCGCGTCGCCGGCGCGGCCCGCACCATCACGCCCGAGCTCAAGGAGACCGGGGCCGTCGCCGTCGCTGCCGACCTGAGCACGGCGGACGGAGTCGACGCCTTCATGCGCGAGGCCTCCCTCGCGCTGGGCGGCATCGACCTCCTCGTCAACAACGTCGGGGCCGGCGACGACGTCCACCTGGGCGGCTTCCTCGACACCGACGACGCCCGGTGGACGAGGGTCTTCGACCTCAACCTCCTGAGCGCGGTCCGTGCCACCCGGGCCGCGCTGCCGAGCCTCGTCGAGCGACGCGGGGCGATCGTCAACGTCTCCTCCATGAACTCCAAGCTGCCGGCCGCCGCTCCCGTCGCCTACAGCGCGGCCAAGGCCGCCCTGACGGCGGTCGGCAAGTCCCTGGCGGAGGAGTTCGGACCTCAGGGCGTGCGCGTCAACACCGTCTCGCCCGGGGTCGTGCGCACGGCGATCTGGGAGGACCCCGAGGGGTTCGGCGGGACGGTCGCCGCCGCGTCGGGCGTGGACCACGCCACGTTCCTGCAGGCGATCCCCGAGGCCTTCGGCATCACCACCGGGCGCATGACCGAACCGCACGAGGTCGCGGCGCTGATCGCCTTCCTCCTGTCCGACGCGGCGGGCAACATCACCGGCGCCGACTACTTCATCGACGGAGGCTCGGTGAAGGCGCTCTGACCCGGCCGGCGGACCGGATCGGCCGTCGCGTCGGACTCGCCTAGAGGCCCGCCACCGCGACGACGGTCACCAGGACCACCACGAGGGCGATGCCCGCCGCCGCCACGACGTGCACCGCGGGGCGGCGGCGGAGCACCGCGACGAACTCGCGCAGGTACGCGCTGGGGAAGAAGTAGCCCGCCGTCGGGGCGCCCACCGCGTGCACGTCGAGGCTGAGGTCCATCGCCTCCATGGCGGCGCGCGGCGCGTGGTAGTTGTTCGTCGCGACGAGGTACGGGCCCGGCGTGCCGTGCTCCCGCAGGACGGCGACGCCGAGGGTGAGGTTCTCCCGGGTGGTGCGCGCCTGGTCCTCCACGAGCACGCGGTCGGCGGGCACGCCGTGGTCGACGAGCCACTCCCCCATCGCGACGCCCTCCGGTCGGTCCTCGTCCGCGCCCTGCCCGCCGGACGGGACGATCGGCACCGGGACGCCGTCGGACCCCAGCCGGTCCGCGGCGTCCCGCCCCGCCGTGAGGCGGGCCGCGAGGAGCGGCGGCACCCGGCCGCCCACCACCTTCGAGCCGAGCACGATGACGCCGCGCGCGGGCACCCGGTCCGCGTACCGGCGGTAGAGCAGCGTCTGGGTCACGAAGCCCAGGAAGACGAAGCCGAGCCACGCCGTGCCCATCAGCAGGCCCACCACCAGCCCCATGGTCCAGGGCACCTGCAGCACGAACGGCGCGACGACGACGAACGGCGCGGCGAGCATCGCCACCCCGACCAGCAGCGACAGGAGGTTGCCGAGGCTGCGGCGCTCGCGGCGCACCATCGTCAGCCCGTTGACCACGAGGAAGACCGGCAGCGCGAGCAGACCCAGGCCGAGGACGCCGAAGAGCAGGAACGTGAGCCACCCCATGGCGGTCGTGCCGCCGGGCACCAGCGCGACGAGCTGCCCCACCAGCCCCACGCCCGTGTAGACGACGGCGAGGGCGAGGAACCCGTTGCGCAGGCGGCGGCGGTCCACCCGCAGCGAGTGCACCAGCCAGGCCACCCACAGGCCGCAGATCACCGCCGAGACGACGACGGACCAGACGGTGGCGTTGACCTCGGCACTCACGCCCGCAGGATAGGTGGGCGCGGACGAAAATGCCGGGACCGCCAGGCGTCGTCGTGGTGCGATGCGGGGATGACCTCACGCATCTCGCACACGACGTTCGACTGCCGCGACGCCTATGCGCAGTCCGAGTGGTGGAAGCAGGTGCTCGGCTACGTCGACGTGCCGGGCGACCCCAACCTCCCCGGCCACGAGGAGTGCATGATCGTGCCGCCGGCCGGCCACGACGCGCCCGCCGAGAGCCACGGCAGGCTGCTGTTCATCGAGGTGCCCGAGCCCAAGACGGTGAAGAACCGCGGGCACCTCGACCTGCGCCCCACGGACCGTACGCAGGCGGAGGAGGTGGAGCGCCTGCTCGCGCTCGGCGCCACGCAGGTGGCCGACCTGCGCAGCCCGGACGGCCAGGGCGGCTGGGTGGTGCTCGCCGACCCGGAGGGCAACGAGTTCTGCATCCTGCTCAGCGACGCCGAGCGGGCTGCGGTGCTCGCGGCTCGGGAGGCGTGACCCGGGGGCGGGGGGCGGCCGCGCGGGCCGCGAAGACCGCCACGACGAGCAGCACGACGACGGCGAGCATCGCGAGCCGCAGCCCCAGGTGCTCGCCGAGGAAGCCGAGGAGCGGCGGGCCCACCAGGAACGCGAGGTACCCGCTGGTGGCGACGGCGCTCACCCGCTCGGCGCCGCGCTCCGGGTCGTCGCCCGCCGCCGAGATGGCGACCGGGAACCCGAGCGACGCGCCCAGGCCCCACAGCGCGACCGCGACGCCGGCCACCACCGGGCTCGGCGCGAACACCACGGCGAGGATGCCGGCGATGGCGCACACGGCGCTCACGGACAGCACCGCGGCGCGCCCGAACCGCTCGACCACCGGCCCGCCGGAGAACCGGCCCACCGTCATCGCCGCGGCGAAGCCGGCGTAGACCAGCGAGCCGTGCGTGGCCGACATCCCGTGGCCGTCGACCATGAGCAGGGGCAGCCAGTCGTTCGCGGCGCCCTCGGCGAACGCCATCGCGAGCACGACGACGCCGATGAGCACGAGGCGCCCGTCGCGCCACACGCTGGGGCGGCGCTCGCGCGGGGCGCCGGCCTCCGGCGCCTCCCGCGCCTCCTCCCGGCCCGTGCCCGCCGGGATCCCGGGCATCGCCCAGGCCACGAGCGCGGCCATGACGGCCGCCATGGCGAGGAGGTGCCACACGACGGGGAAGTCGAGCGCCGTGAGCGCGATGCCCACGAGGGCGCCGACGACGGTGCCGAGGCTGAAGCTGCCGTGCAGCGCGGGCAGCACCGGCCGCCCGGACTCGGCCTCCAGGGCCGCGCCCTCGATGTTGAGGCCGATCTCGCCGAGCCCGCCGCCCAGCCCGACGAGCAGCAGCCCCGCGAACGCCCCCGCCGCGAGGCCCGCGGCCGCGGCCAGGCCGATGACCCCGACGCCGGCCACCACCAGCAGGGAGCCGACCAGGATCACCGGGCGGGCTCCGCGGCGGCGCACGATCGGCCCCGCCGACAGCACGCCGGTCATCGAACCGACGGACAGCCCGAAGAGGACCAGCCCCATCCCCGCGGTGGACGCGCCGAGCGCGTCCCGGACGTCGGGCGTGCGGGTGATCCACGACGACATGCCGAGCCCCACGAGCAGCGTCAGCGAGAAGAGCGACAGTCGTCGGCGGAGCTGGTCGGGCATGCGGTGCATCGTATCCGCGATTCTCGTATCGATTCGACGCGCCGATTCGACGCGCCGCTCAGGCGCCGTCCTCCGCGAGGCTGCGCACCACCCGGGCGGGGTTGCCGACGGCGATCACGTTCGCGGGCACGTCGCGCGTGACGACGGAGCCGGCACCGATCACGGAGTTGTCACCGATCGTGACGCCGGGGCAGACGATGACGCCGCCGCCCAGCCACACGTTGTCGCCGAGCGTGATGGGCTTCGCGGCCTCGAGCTTGTCGCGCCGCGGGGTCGGCTCGACCGGGTGGGTGGGGGTCAGGAGCTGCACGTTCGGGCCGATCTGGCAGTCCGCGCCAATGACGATCGGCGCCACGTCCAGCGCGGTGAGGTGGTAGTTGACGAACGTCCGCGGCCCGACGTGCAGGTTCTCGCCGTAGTCGACGTACAGCGGCGGCCGGATCGCCGCGCCCTCACCGAGGGTGCCGAGCAGCTCCTCGAGCACCGGGCGGGCGCCCGCCGGGTCGTGGGGCGCCGTGCGCGCGTACTCGTCCTGCAGCCGCGCGGCCCGCAGGGCGCGGCGCTCGATCTCCGGGTCGTCCGCGATGTACAGGTCGCCCGCGAGCATGCGCTCGTGGTTGGTGCGCGGGTCTCCGGCGAAGTGGTCCGTGGTCATGGCGAGGAGCGTAGCGGGCATGTGTACGGACGTACATATCGCGCGCGCCCCACCGGACTGCTCCCCGACCCCCGTTCCGCTACGTTCGGCGCATGTCACCCACGTTCGTGCTGGTCCACGGCGCTTTCGCCAACTCCTTCTCGTTCGCGCCGCTGCAGGCCGAGCTCGCCCTGCGCGGGCACCGGTCCCTCGCCGTCGACCTTCCCGGCCACGGGTTCGCGGCCACGTTCCCGGTGGAGTACCAGGCGCCGCAGGACCTCGCCGGGCTCGCGTCGGCACCCGGGGCGATCAAGGGCGTGACCCTCGCGGACAACGCCGCGCACGTGATCGAGGTCCTCGAGCGGGCGCGCGAGCACGGGCCGGTGGTCCTGGTCGGCCACAGCCGCGGCGGCGTCACCGTGACCGCGGTCGCGAACGCCCGCCCCGACCTCGTCGACCGCCTCGTGTACGTGTCGGCGTGGGCGCCGGTGGACCTCGACGTGGGCGACTACTACGCCGAGCCGGAGATGGCGACGTTCGACGCGACCGCGGTCGCGGGCGCCGCGGCGGCGAACCCCGCCGACGTCGGCCTGCTGCGGTGCAACTTCCGCACGGCCGACCCGGACGTGCTCGCGGGCCTCAAGGCCGCGTTCCTCGCCGACGGCACCGACGACGAGTTCCGCGGCTTCCTCAACACCTTCCAGCCCGACGAGAACCTCGACGCCGGCACCCCGGACGACCGGGCGCAGGCCGCGACCTGGGGCACGGTGCCCCGCGCCTACGTGCGGCTGAGCGAGGACGCCAGCATGCCGCTCGCGATGCAGGACCGGCTGATCCGCGAGGGCGACGCCCTCACCCCCGACAACCCCTACGCGGTGCGCACGCTCGCATCGAGCCACCTCAGCTGGCTGGTGCGCCCCGCCGCGGCCGCCGACGTGCTCGCGGAGCTCGCGGCTCGCTGAGCGGCGGGTGCAGCACCAGCACCACGACGACCGCCACCATGATCACCGCGGTGAGCGTGACGGGGACCGGGATCACCGGGTCGAGCAGCACCAGCAGCGCGCCCACCGGGACCACCGTGTCGACCACCCGGTCGGCGTTGTCGCGGATCGCGATCCACCAGACGCCCAGCACGAAGACGGCGATCGGGACGGTGACCGTGAACGACGCCCCCACGTCGGACAGCGCGGTGTGCCCGGTGATCGCGTCGACCTCCACCTCGATACCGGCGGAGAACGCGCCCGCGGCGGCGAAGACGAAGTAGTGCGCGTAGCCGTACCGCAGCGAGCGCGACAGCCGACCCTCGTGGCCGAGGGCGCGATGGTGGGGCGGCCAGAAGTAGACCCACCAGAGGGCGGCGGTCACGACGACGGTCAGCACGGCGACGGAGACCAGGGAGGCGAGGTCCTGCTCGTCGTGCAGCGCCTCGATGATGGCGTTGGACGACGCGAGGAGGCTCTCGCCGAGCAGGATCAGCGTGAACAGGCCGTACCGCTCGGTGATGTGGTGCGGGTGCCACGGCGTGCGGCCGCGGGTCTCCGCCGCCACCGGGACCGCCAGCTCGGCGGCGGCGAGGACCACCCAGGCCACCCCCTGCACGGACTCGGGCAGCGCGAGGAGCGCGAGCCAGCACACCTGGACGGCGGCGATGCCCGCCGCGTACGCCCGCGTCGCTCCGCGTGTCGGCCCGGCCGTGCCCGACGCGCGGAGCCACTGCGCGATCATCGCCACGCGCATCACGACGTACCCGGCGATGACGACGGTGAAGTCGCGCTCGGTGAACACCGACTCGATCCCCGCCGCGAGCACCAGCACGCCCGACATCTGCACGATCGTCAGCACGCGATAGAGCCAGTCGTCGGTGTCGAACGACGTGGCGAACCAGGTGAAGTTCATCCACGCCCACCAGATCGCGAAGAACACCATGCCGTACGACGCCAGCCCGCTCCCGACGTGCCCCTCGGTGAGCGCGTGGTGCAGCTGCACGGACGCGACGCTCACCGCGACCACGAACACGAGGTCGAAGAACAGCTCCAGCGTGCTCGCGGTGCGGCCGGGCTCGTGCGGGTCGCGTGCGGACATGCGCACCAGGCGCGACCGTGCGGGGTTCTCGGGCGGGCTCACGCGAGTCATCGTGCACCCGTCGCGCCCGACGGGCCACGGGTCCCGGGCCCGGCTACGCTGCCCGGGATGTTCTCGGACCGTAGACGTCGGCGCGCCGCGCGACGGATCAGGCCCGGGGACGGGCACGCCCTCCAGCGCTTCCGGTGGTGGCAGCCCCTGTCGCGGGCACTGTTCCACCTGGACCTCGTGCACGGCGGCGCACCTGAGCGGTGGTCGGTCGACGTGCGGCTCTGGGGCGACTCCGACGACGGCGACGTGCGGGCGCGGCTCTACCGCGACGGCGTGCACCTCGCGACGTCGAAGCTCCCGGCCGAGCTCCCCGTCACCGGCGGCGCCGTCCAGGTGGCCACCAGCAGCTACGGGCTGCGCCGCTGCCACTACGTCACCCCGGACGGGCACGAACGCCAGCTCGAGCCCGACCCCGCGTCCGCCGAGGGGCGCCGCGCCCGGCTGGAGCGTGAGCGCCCCGGCCTGAGCCGCGGGATCGGGGCGGTCTCCTGGGTCGTGCTCGCCGTCGCGCTGGTGCTCGGCGCCCCGCAGATCGTCGAGCAGATCTCCCAGATCCCGCCCGTCGCCGAGCACCTCGGCACGTTCACGTCACCGGTCCGGCTGCCCGCGGGCCTCAACGTCGCCCTCGTCGTCGCCGCCGCGCTGGCCAGCACCGAGCGCGCGCTGCGCCTGCGCTACCACTGGCTGCTCGACGGCGGCCTGTTCGAGGGCGACGACTAGAACCCGCCCGGCCGGTCGCAAGGACCACACCTGTCTGACCTGTGACTATGGTGCCACCATGCTCGCCAGGACCCCCGGGATCACCCCTCGCGTCGCGCTGGTCTGCGGGGCGTTCATCGCCATGACCGCGGTGTCCGGATGCTCGACCGCCGAACCGCCCATTCGCGTCGCCATCGTGGACTCCGGGGTTGCGGCAGACCTGGACGCCTTCAAGGCCTACACCATCGCCTCGCCCACGGAAACCGTCATCGGCGGGCACGGCACGATGATGGCCTCCGTCGCCTTGGGTACGAACGGCAACGGCGCGGAGCCCGTGGACCCCGAGCTGGTCGAAGTTCTGAGCATCAATATCGACGGGCGCTCCGGTGACGGCGAGGCACTGGCCGAGGGGATCGTCGCCGCAGTCGACGACGGCGCTGACATCATCCTGGTGAGTCGAGGAGTCCGGCGCGACACCGCAGCCCTTCGATCTGCCGTCGAGCGCGCCGGCGACGCCGGCTCGGTCGTCGTGGCGGCGGCCGGGAACGTGCGCTTCTTGACGGCCGACTATCCAGCACGCTATCCCGATGTCATCTCCGTCGGGGCTGCCACGAGGGACGGGCAACCCTGGTCCCACTCCGCGAAGGAGCCGGTGGATACCTTTGCGCTGGGCGTCGACGTCTCGGTGCTTGATGAGCATGGCGCCGAACGAGTCGAGTCGGGCACCTCGGTGGCTGCCGCACTCGTCGTCCGCGACCTTCTGGGCCGGCTCGCTGACAAGACGATCCCAGACCCCTCGCGATACGAACCACCGAAGGTCGTCCAACCTGCAACATGACCCCCACGACTGGGCGCTCGCGGCCAGACCGAAGGCGTCAGCGCGCGCCTGACCTGCACAGAGAATCGTTTGATGTCATAGTTCCGCAGTGCGAACCCGATAGCCAGCAAGTTCCCAGTCAACATCCGGTCTCATGCGCGCCCTCGCGGCAGCGGTGGCTGGGGCCATGCTCGTCACCACGGCCGTCGGCACCTCTGCTTCCGCCGCCTCGGAGGCCACCACGGGGGCGGACGTCGCCCCCGGCGCGCCCGTGGCACACGACGCCCTGGGGTTCGACCCGGAGAACATGACCGGCGAGGAGGTCGTCACCAAGGGCCTTGAGCAGGACGGGCTCGACGTCGATGCGGTCGAGGTCGATCTCGACCAGATCCAGATCGGCGCCGAGGCCGAGAGCCCCCAGGGCCAGTTCGCCTTCGTGCTCCAGCTCGACACCGACACCGCTACGGGTACCTACACCGTCACCGACGAGATCCAGGGCGAGACCGTCACCACCGCGTACGACGTAGCGGTGCAGACCTCGACCCCCGAACGCGCGGTCTTCACCCTCACCAACCCCGTCACGGAGGAGACGTACCACTACGACTCGACCACGGCGAACGAGTCGGTGGCGTTCGTGATCCCCGTTGCGTTCGCCGCCATCTCGCTCAGCACCGCGCTGTACTACCTCGCTATCGGCGCCGCGATCGTCATCGGTGGCGTCCTCGCCGTCGAAGCGGCGAAGTCGATCAGCAAGATCATTGCCGAGAACAACAAGCGCCCGAAAAGCAAGAAGCGCTATCACTATCCGGCAGACGTGAAGGGTGACAAGGTCTACATCAGCCCCAAGGGCCTGACGTCCTCCGCAGCCGTCACCCGCGGAAAGAAGGGTCACGACGTCTGGTCGACCAGCAAGGCCGGCGCCAAGACCATCGCGACCAAGATCAAGGGCAGCAAGAAGCCTGTCGGCCCGGAGATCCACGGCGGCGGCAAGCCTGGGTACATGTGGCACTATCACCCGTACAACCGGACCCCGAAGATGCACTCGTTCTACGGCCACGCCCGCACGTAGCGATGCTGAGGAGCGCAGCGATCTTGACCTCATCCCGCTACACGGAACTCCTTGCCCAGGCACGCCAGGAGCTCGGAGTACCCGAGGCCGCGGGCATCACGGATGTCGTTGCACTCCTCGGTGCATGGGGCGCGACACCCATGCCCGTGGGCTCCTTCGACACGAACCTCTGCGACGAGTACGTCGACGAGGCACTCGTCGTGTACCAGGCGAGCATCGACGACGTGCACCTGATCGCGGAGCATCTCACCGACGACGAGCGCGAGGGTTTCTCACCGGACGACTCCGACGAGGGCTCGGACGACCTGGAGGCCACCAACACCGGCGCGACGGACGACTGGTCGGAGGTCTCGGACGATCTCGATGCCGGCCGGCGGGTCATTGTTCTCCTCGAACGGGACCGCGCGGACTCGACGCAGGTCGGAAACTTCAGGGTCCATGGCGCAGGCCAATGGATCCGCGAGCGCCTGTGGGCGGCGACGGGTGTGCTGCCCCGCGACCCAGGGAGCAGCGGCTCCGACTTCTATTCCCAGGCGCTCGACCTTGCACGCCCCGGGCGTCCCGACGTACCAACGGCTCTTTACGACAGGCTGCCCGGTTGGCTTTGGAGCGCCTACGTGGCGTTCATGCGTCCCCGCTGGCGTCGGGCCCGCGACCGACGCCTCGGGGCCGACGTTGAGGATTGACACCTCGACCCCGGGTGAGAACGCCGCGACGCGCACGAGAACGACGCCCCGTCGCACAGTGAGGGCGGACCTGGCCACCGCGCTTGCCACCAAGGAGGTCCACGTCGCGTCACTGGGTGAAGCCTGGCTGGCGCTGGTGTGGTGGGTTCCGTTCCACCTCGTTCGACAGCCCGCCCTCTGGGTGTTGGTGGCGGGCGGCGGGCTCCTCGTCTGGGCGGCCGAGGCAATGATCGTTTCGCAGGTCCTTCCGGAACTGAGCGCCTGGCCAGCTCTCGGCTGGACAGCCCTCGGCGCCGCGGTTGCCTACCTCCTCCTCACGACCGTGGCTTCGTTCGTCGTCACCGGTGCCCGTCACTGGGTCCTCTTTTCAGACGCCGAGCGCACCGCTGTCATCGGTGCGCGAGTGCGACAGGACGCCGGTCGCACGTCGGTGATCGTGAACAACCATGTCGCTCGCCGCATCGGCGCCGGGACCGGACGTCGCCTACGGATCGAGATGAGGCAGGGACTGCGCGAGTTCATGGTCAGCCACCCTGACGCATCGCTCCGGTTCACCGCCCAGAACGACCGCCTGGCACGGGCCTATCTGGTTGACCTCGGCGAGGCACTGCCGGTGAGCGAGGGGTGGCACCACCACGTCGTAGGGCGTCGGGCATCGATCAGTCGCGAACCAAGCCGACATCGAGCCGAGACTCGCCGCGAAGGTTCTGCGAAGACGTCGTGACACGATGGATATCTATTGACTTTCGATAGGTGAGGCACCACGCTCGTCGGCATGTCCCGCACCCAGCGCCTCGTCGGACCGCTCCGCGGCCTGCTCGTCGCCGTCTTCGCCGCCCTCGTCGCCACCCAGGCCGCCGTGCTGCCCGCCGCGTTCGCGCGGATGGCCGACGAGTCCCCCGACCTGGCACCGCTGCGCTGGCCGCTCCTCGTGCTCGCCGTCGTCGGCCTGGTCTGCGTCGAGGCGGTCATCGTGTGCACCTGGCGGCTGCTGACGATGGTGCGCGACGACCGGATCTTCTCCGACCACGCCCTCGTGTGGGTCAACGGCATCGTGGCAGCCGTCGCGGGCGCGTGGCTGCTCGTGCTCGTCGCGTTCGCGATGCTCGTCGCCGCCGAAGGGCTCGTCGGACTCGCCGCGCTGCTCCTGCTGGTGCTGCTCGTGGGGGCCGCCGTCGGGCTGCTGATGGTGGTGCTGCGCGCGCTGCTGCGGCAGGCCACCGAGCTGCGCACCGACCTCGACGGGGTGATCTGATGCCGATCGTCGTCCGCCTCGACGTGGAGCTCGCCCGGCGCAAGATGAGCGTCGGCGAGTTCGCCGAGCGCGTGGGGCTCACGCCCGCCAACGTCGCCGTCCTCAAGAACGGCCGGGCCAAGGCCGTGCGCTTCGCGACCCTCGAGGCCATGTGCCGTGTGCTCGGCTGCCAGCCCGGCGACCTGCTGGAGTGGGTCGACGACGCCGACGGGAGTGCCGGCGATGAGGGCTGACATGCTCGTCGTCGGTGCCGGCCTCGCCGGGCTGTGGACGGCGACGGAGCTCGCGTGGCGCGGGCACGACGTCGTCCTCGCGGACCGGCGCACCCGCCTCGACACCACCGTGCGCACCACCGGCATCTTCGTGCGCCGCACGCTGGAGGACTTCGACCTGCCGCCCGAGCACCTCGGCCCGCCGATCCGGCGGATGGTGCTGTACCCGCCGTCGCACCGGGACCCGGTCACGCTCGACAGCAGGCACGACGAGTTCCGCGTGGGCGACATGGCCGCGCTGTACCTGGAGCTGGCGGCGCGGGCCGCCGTCGCCGGGGTGCGGCTGGAGCTGGGCACCCGCTACCTGGGCTCGCGCGGCGACGTGCACCAGCTGCACGGTCCCGGGGGCCCGGTCGAGGCGCGCGCGACCTTCGTCGTCGGGGCCGACGGCGCCCGGTCCGCCGTCGCACGGGAGCTGGGCCTCGACCGGAACCGCGAGCTCCTGGTCGGCGCCGAGGAGGTGTTCGAGGTGCCACCGAGCGGCCGCCGGCCTGACACCGTGCCGGCCTTCCACTGCGTGCTCGACCCGCGCCTCGCGCCCGGCTACCTCGCCTGGGTGCTCGACGACGGGCAGCACGCGCACGTGGGCGTCGCCGGGTACCCCGACCGGTACCCGCACGGCCTGCGCGACGCGCTGCGACGGTTCGCGGCCACCGCGCCCGGGCTCGCGGGCGTGCCCGTGCCGGATGCCGTCGAGAGGCGCGCCGGCCCCATCCCCGTCGGCGGGCTGCTGCGCCGCGTCGCCGGGCCGCGCGGCCTGCTCGTGGGCGACGCCGCGGGCGCCGTCTCGCCCCTCACGGCGGGCGGGCTCGACCCGTGCCTGCGGCTGTCCGCCCACGCGGCCGACGTCCTCGACCGCGCCCTGCGCACCGGCGACCGGCGCGAGCTCGCCGCGTACGACGGCGCGGCCCTGCGCGCCCGGTTCCGCGGGCGGCTCACGATGCGCCGCGGGCTGTCGCTGGTGCGCACGCCCGCCGTCGCCGCCGCGAGCGTCGCCGCGCTGCGCACCCCGCCCGGTCGTGCTGCCGCCCGGCGGATCCTCTTCGGGCACGGGTCGTTCCCCGACCCCGCACCGGTGAGCCCGAAGATCGCCCTCGCCGCACAGGCCCGACAGGTCTAGGTTTCCCCTGTGCCGCCCGTCGAGTCGCTCCTCGCCTTCGCGCTGGCCTCGGTCGTGCTCATCGCGATCCCGGGGCCGAGCGTGCTGTTCGTCGTCGGCCGGTCGCTGTCGCTCGGTCGGCGGGGCGGGCTGCTGAGCGTCGTCGGCAACGAGCTCGGGTCGCTGGTGCCGATCACCCTGGTGGCCCTCGGCGTCGGCTCCCTCGTGGCGCAGTCGGTCGCCGTGTTCACCGTGGTCAAGCTGCTCGGCGCCGCCTACCTGGGCTATCTCGGGATCCAGGCGATCCGGCACCGCCGCGAGGGCACCGACGTCCCCGCCGACCCGCGGGCGCGCCCCGCGTCGTCGTGGACCACGCTGCGGCAGGGCTTCGTCGTCGGCGCGACGAACCCCAAGACGATCGTGTTCTTCGTCGCCGCGCTCCCCCAGTTCGTCGACTTCCACGCCGGCGCCGTGCCGCTGCAGATGTTCGTGCTGGGACTCGTGTTCACGCTCATCGCGCTGGTGCTCGACGGCACCTGGGCCGTCCTGGCCGGCACGGCGCGCGCGTGGTTCGCGCGGTCGCCGCGCCGGCTGTCCGCCGTCCGCGCCACCGGCGGCGGGATGATGCTCGGCCTCGCCGGCACGCTGGTGCTCACGCCCGCGAAGGCTTGAGCGCCGGCCGGCTCAGACGGTGAGCAGCACCTTGGTGGCGCGTCGCTCGTCCATCGCCCGGTAGCCCTCCGCCGCCTTCTCGAGGGGCAGCGTGAGGTCGAAGACCTGGCCCGGGTCGATCTCCCGGTCCCAGACGAGCCGGATCAGCTCGGGAAGGAAGCGGCGCACGGGGGCGGGGCCGCCGTGCAGGTGGATGCCGGCCATGAACAGGTCGTCGCCGGGCAGGGCGACGTCGTGCGAGACGCCGACGAAGCCCACGTGGCCGCCGGGCCGGGCGGAGTGCACGGCCTGCATCATCGACTCCTGCGTGCCGACGGCCTCGATCACCGAGTGCGCGCCGAGCCCGCCGGTCAGCTCCTTGACGCGGGCCACGCCCGCGTCGCTCCGCTCCTCGACGATGTCGGTGGCGCCGAACCGGCGGGCCAGCGCCTGCCGGTCGGCGTGCCGGGACATCGCGATGACGCGCTCGGCGCCGAGCTGCTTCGCGGCGAGGACGCCGAGCAGCCCGACCGCGCCGTCGCCCACCACGGCGACCGTCTTGCCGGGGCCCGCCTCGGCGGCGACGGCGGCGAACCAGCCGGTGCCCAGGACGTCCGAGGCGGCGAGCAGCGACGGCACGAGGTCGTCGTCGGGCATGCCGGGCGTCGCGACGAGCGTGCCGTCGGCCAGCGGGATGCGCGCCCGCTCCGACTGGGTGCCGAGGGTGCCCATGAGCACCCGGTGCACGCAGTAGGCCTGGTAGCCGGACGCGCAGATCTCGCAGGTGTTGTCCGACGCCCAGAACGAGCCGACGACGAAGTCGCCGACCTTGACGGTCCGCACGTCGGCGCCGATCTCCTCGACGACGCCCACGTACTCGTGGCCCATGACGGCGTCGTGGACGTCCTCGACGCCGCGGTACGGCCAGAGGTCGGACCCGCAGATGCAGGTGGCGGTGACCCGGATGATCGCGTCGGTGGGCTGGATGATCCGGGGGTCCTCGCGCTCGATGACGCGCACGTCGCCGGGGGCGTGCAGGACGACTCCACGCATGGTGGTGCTCCGTTCGTTGGTGTTCTCAGTAGCGGATCGGGGTGCGCCGACGTGCGGCGGTGGCGGCGACGGCCGCGGCGAGCGCGACGGCGACGACCGTGACGAGGCCCAGGGGCAGGATCGTCGCCGCGCCGGCGAGGCCGACCAGCGGCGCGGACACGCCGCCGAAGCCGAAGCGGACCATGCCGAGCAGGGACGACGCCGTGCCCGCGAGCCGCGGGTAGCCGACGAGGGCGAGCGTCGTCGCGGGCGGGGACGTCGTGGCCACGCCGCTCGCCAGGGCCAGCAGCGACACGACGACGACCCACAGCGGCGTCGTCGCCAGCCCGGACACCAGCAGCCCGACGGCACCCAGCCCCGCGAGGCCGGTGCCGACGGCGAGGGTGCCGGGCACGCTCCAGCGCTCCGCGGCCCGGCCGGCGAGGAACCCGCAGACCATGAAGCCGGCGGAGTTCAGGCCGAAGGCGAGCGCGTACCCCTGCGGGGACAGGCCGTAGACGCCCTGGAGCACGAACGTCGCGCCGGACAGGTACGCGAACAGCGCGGCGTACATGAACCCCTGGTGCAGGATCGCGCCGACGAAGACCCGGTCGGACAGGAGCACGCGGAGGTCGCGACCCGTCTGGGCGAAGCCGCCGGCGGTGCGGCGGTCGGCGGGCAGCGTCTCGGGGAACGCGACGAGCGCGGCGACGAGGATGGCCGCGCCCGCGGCCGCGAGGAAGACGAAGAGGCCGCGCCAGTCGGTGACCGCGCTCAGCTGCCCGCCGAGCAGCGGCCCGACGATCGCCGCGAGCCCGCCGACCACGGTGAGGCGGCCGTAGAAGCGAATGAGGGCGCCGCCGTCGTAGACGTCACGCCCCGCGGCCTGCGCGATGACGATGCCGACGCCGCCCGCGAGGCCCTGCACGAAGCGGGCGCCGACCAGCAGCTCCACGGTGGGGCTGATCGCGCACAGGGCCGACGTCGCGACGTAGGCCACGACGCCGACCAGCAGGACGCCGCGCCGCCCGTACCGGTCGGACAGCGGGCCCGCGACCAGCTGCCCGACGGCGAGCCCCACGAGGCAGGCGGTCACGGTGAGCTGCGCGACCGACGTCGCCGCCCCGAGGTCCGCGGTGAGCGCGGGCAGCGCCGGGAGGTACAGGTCCATCGAGATCGGGCCGAACACGGTGAGCAGGAGCAGCAGCGCCGGCAGCAGCCGGGCGAACCGGTGCGACGCGGGAACGTCCGTGGCGGGCAGGGCAGGGGCGGGCATGTCATCCAGCGTCCGTCCCGCGGCCGCGCGGCGGGAGTCCCTGACGAACCGTGTACCGCCAGTACACCCCTCGCGGGCGCCGCCGCGTCGGTGCCGTGCCTAGCCTGGACGGCATGGACAACCGAGCCGAGGTGCGCGAGTTCCTCATGTCGCGACGCGCCAAGGTCACCCCCGACGAGGCCGGACTGCCCGGGGGGTCGAACCGCCGGGTGCCCGGCCTGCGGCGCAGCGAGGTCGCGATGCTGGCCGGGGTGAGCGTCGAGTACTACGCGAAGCTCGAGCGGGGCGCGATCGCCGGCGCGAGCGCGTCGGTGCTCGACGCCGTGTCCCGCGCCCTCCGGCTGGACGACGCCGAGCGCTCGCACCTCCTCGACCTCGCACGGGCGGCGGACGGCATCCCCACGTCGGGGCGCTCGCGCGGCCGCGCCGCCCGGCCCGCGGAGCCGCGCCCGAGCCTGCAGTGGGCGCTGGAGGCGGTCACCGACGCCGTCGCGTTCGTCCGCGACCCGCGGCAGAACCTGCTCGCGACCAACGCGCTGGGCCGCGCGTTCTACGCCCCCGTCATCGGCGACGGCGGTCGCACCCCCAACCTGGCGCGCTTCCAGTTCCTCGACCCGGCGGCCCGGGACTTCTACCCCGAGTGGGACGTCATGGCGGAGATGTGCGTGGGCGTGATGCGCGCCGAGGCAGGGCGCAACCCCCACGACAAGGCCTTCCAGGACCTGGTGGGCGAGCTGTCCACCCGCAGCGAGCCCTTCCGCACGCTCTGGGCCGCGCACGACGTCCGCATCCACGGCACCGGCACCAAGCACTTCCGCCACCCCGTGGTCGGCGACCTGACCCTCGCCTACGAGGAGCTCGCCATCACCGCCGAGCCCGGGCAGGTGCTGCTCGTGTACACCGCCGAGCCCGGTTCGCCGTCGGCCGAGCGGCTGCGGCTGCTGGCGTCGTGGGGCGCCGACGAGGACGCACGCGGCGTCGCGGCGGGCCGGGCGGGCTGAGTTCACCCGGCCCCGCCCGTGGTGACGGCGACGGTGCGGGATACTTTCCCGCCATGCGCATGAATGCCGTCTGGGCGCCGGTGATGGAACCCGTGCGGGGGCGTGCGGTGGCCCCCGTCGCGTGGACGCTGGCCTGGACGAACGCTCCCGCCCTGGCCCGCAGGGCCGGGGCGACGGTGACGTGGCCGCTGTGGGTGGCGATCGTCGTGGTCCTCGACGGGTTCGTGCACCACGACGGCACGGTCGTGGTGCGCCTGACGCGCACGAACCCGTGGCCGGCGACGGGGATATTCGCCCGCGGGGCGGGGTCGGCCCTCCTGGTGGGCGCCGTGCTCGGCACGACCGCGGGTCAGGCGTCGTTCGCGCCGACCGTCGCGTCCGTCGGTGTCGCCGTGGTGATCCACGGGTGGTGCGCCGCGGCGGTCCTGCTCCTCGCGGTCGCGGCGGCCCGCACGGGGCTCGCCGTGGCCCGCGCCCAGCGCACCGCCCTGAGGGCCGCGTCGCGGGAGCAGCGCCGCGCCGACGTCGCGAGGTTCCGGGCGGCGGACTGGACGGTCGACTCCGTCGCGTCGCGGGAGCGCGGCGGCGCGCTCGCGCTGATCTCCCGGCACGTCGGCGAGGTGGTCGGCCCGCACGAGACGGTGCGGACCCTGGCCGCCACGACCCGGCACGCCGCGGTCTACCGGCGCTTCGGCCTCGAGCCGCTGCCGAGCCGGCCCCTGATGCTCGTGGGGGCCGCGCCCGCACACTGACGCGTCCCCGCCCGCGTGGCCTGGCAGGATGGCCGGCACTCCCCACGAAGGACGGACATCCGATGGCCTACTTCCGCCGCACCGGCGCGACGACGTTCCAGCCCACCGAGCACGTCGGCGGCGCCTGGAGGACCGACGAGCAGCACGTGGCCCCCACGCTCGGGCTGCTCACCCACCTGGTGGAGCAGGACCGCGAGAAGCGGGGCCGCGAGGACCTGGCCGCCACACGGCTGACGTTCGACATCTGGGGCCCCTACCGCCTGGAGGAGATGACCACCGACGTCCGCGTGCTGCGGCCCGGGCGCGGCGTCGAGCTGGTCGAGGCGTCCGTGGCCTGCGCCGGCCGCACGGTGGTGACGCTGCGCGCCTGGCTCACCGCCGTCGGCGACACGCGCCCGCTCGCGGGCGGCGCGCCCACGCCGCTGCCCGGGCCCGACGCGACCCCGGCCTGGGACCCCGCGGCGGACTGGCCGGGCGGGTTCGTCGAGTCGATCGACGTCCGCCGCGACCTGGCCGGGCCGGGCCGCGGGCACGTCTGGGTGCGCACCGGCCACCCGCTCGTCGAGGACGAGGACGTGAGCGGCCTCGCCCGCACCGTCGGGCTGTTCGACCTCGCGAACGGGATGACGGTGCGCGCCGACCCGCGACGCGTCGCCTTCCCCAACGTCGACCTCTCGGCGCACCTGCACCGCGCGCCCCAGGGCGAGTGGCTGGGCCTGGACACGACCGTCGTCTTCGGCGCGACCGGCGCCGGCCTCACCTCCAGCGTGCTGCACGACGAGCGCGGCGCTTTCGGCGCGCTCGCGCAGGGGCTGGTGGTCCGGGCCTTCGACGCGCCGTGACCCCCGACAACCTGCGGGACGCGGCGGCCCGACCGGCAGCCGGGTCCTACCAGTCGTGCACCGTGCCGTCGTGCAGGCGGTTGGTGGGCAGGTAGGCCGGCACGTACGGGTGCGCCGCGGCGAGGTCCTCGTCGAGCTCCACCCCGATGCCGGGCGCCTCGCCCGGGTGCAGGTAGCCGTCGTCGAAGGTGTACGCGTGGCGGAACACCTCGTTCGTCAGCGCCGTGTGGCCCGAGTACTCCTGGATGCCGAAGTTGTGGATCGCGAGGTCGAGGTGCACGGCGGCGGCCATGCCCACCGGGGAGATGTCCTCGGGTCCGTGGATGGCGCTCTTGATCTGGCGCTGCGCGGCATAGTCGAACAGCTTGCGCATCGGCGTCACGCCGCCGAAGTGCGTGACGGCCGAGCGGACGTAGTCGATGAGCTGCTCGTCGATCAGCGTCTGGTAGTCGAAGACGGTGTTGAACACCTCGCCGATCGCCAGGGGCGTCGTGGTGTGCTCGCGCACGAGCCGCAGGCCCTGCTGGTTCTCCGCCGGGGTGCAGTCCTCGAGCCAGAAGAGGTCGTACTGCTCGATCTCCCGCCCGAGCCGGGCCGCCTGCTGGGGCGTGAGCCGGTGGTGGGCGTCGTGGAGGAGCGGCAGGTCCGGACCGAACTCGTTGCGCACGGCCTCGAGCACCTTCGGCAGATGCCTCAGGTAGGCGCCCGTGTCCCAGTCCTCGACGACCGGGAGGGTGCGCTGGTCGAGCCGCGTGCCCGCGGCGTCCGGAGCGATCGCCGTGCCGGCGTGCACGCCGTACACGGCTTGCAGGCCCGGGACGCCCGTCTGCACGCGGACGCTCTTGTAGCCCTCGTCGAGCCGGGCGCGCACGGAGTCCAGCAGCTCCGGGATGTCGCGCCCGTTGGCGTGCCCGTAGGTGCGGACGCGGTCGCGGGACGCCCCGCCGAGGAGCTGGTACAACGGCAGCCCGGCCACCTTGGCCTTGATGTCCCACAGCGCGACGTCGACCGCGGCGATCGCCGCCATCGTGACGGGCCCGCGCCGCCAGTAGGCGCCGCGGTACAGCGACTGCCAGGTGTCCTCGATCCGGTGCGGGTCGCTACCGAGCAGCAGCGGCGCGACGTGGTCGCGCAGGTAGGACACGACGGCGAGCTCCCGACCGTTCAGCGTCGCGTCGCCGAGGCCGGTCACGCCCTCGTCGGTGGTGAGCTTGAGCGTGACGAAGTTGCGGCCCGGGCTGGTCACGATGACCTGGGCGTCGATGATCTTCATGTCTGCTTCCTGTAGGTGGTGCGTACCGTGCGGGCGGAGGGTGTCGAGAGGTCAGCCCTTGGTCGCGCCCGCGGTGAGCCCGGCGACCAGGTACTTCTGCCCCAGCACGGCGGCGAGGAGCACCGGGATCGTCATGAGCGTGGCGGCGGCCATGAGCCCGCCCCAATCGGTGCTCGCGTAAGAGATGAAGTTGAACAGCGTGACCGGCATCGTCTTGGTCGACTCGTCCGAGAGGATCAGCGCGAACATGAAGTTGTTCCAGCTGAAGATGAATGCCAGCACGCACGCCGTCGCGGTGCCGGGCGCCGCGAGCGGGAGCGCGATCTTGCGGAACGCGCCGAAGGCGCTCAGGCCGTCGGTCCGGGCCGCCTCCTCGAGCTCGACGGGCAGCCCCTCGAAGAAGCCGATCATGATCCACAGGATCAGCGGCACCGAGACGAACATGTGGCTCAGGACGAGCACCGTGTACGAGCCGACGAGGCCGAGCTGCGCAAAGAGGTAGTACCAGGGCACGAGGAGCGAGATCGCCGGCACGATGCGCGCCACCAGCACGAGCGACCCGGTGCGGTGCATCCGGAACCGGCCCACGGCCCACGCCGCCGGCACGGCGATGACCGCTGACAGGATCGTCGACACGACACCCACGTAGGCCGAGTTGCCCAGCGAGCGCACGATCTCGCCGTCCGCGAGCACGTTGCGGAAGTTCTCGAGCGTCGGCGAGAAGATCAGCCCGACGGTCGGGTCGGTCACCTGCACGTTGGTCTTGAACGCGGCGGCGATCATCCACACCACCGGCATCGCGATGACGAGGCAGACCACGACGATGGCGAGCGCTCGCAGCCAGGCCCAGCCCGACCGACGAGGCCGCCGCCGGACGGCAGGGGGCCGGGGCGAGGGCCGGCCCCCTGGGCCCGCCGCGGTGGTGAGGCTCATGCGGAGTTCCTTCCCGAACGGCGCCGCAGCAGCACGACGACGCCGATGATGAACAGCGTGAACAGGACGAGGACGGCGGACGCGAGGCCGTACTCCTGGTAGTCGAAGGTGAGCCCGTAGGCGTAGACGTTCAGCGTTTCCACCTCGAAGTCGGACCCCCCGCCCGGGCCCTTGGTGGCGTAGAGGATGTCGAACGTCTTGAGGGCGTCGACGGCGCGGAGCACCAGGGCGGTGAGGATCGTCGTGGCCAGCATCGGCAGGACGATGTGCCGGAATCGCTGCCACGCGTTGGCGCCGTCGACCCGGGCCGCCTCCTCCGGCTCCTCCGGCAGCGTCGACAGGCCGGCCAGGAGCAGCAGGGTCATCATCGGCGTCCACTGCCACACATCGATCAGCATGAGGAGCGGCAGCGACTGCGAGACGGAGCCCAGGAACTCCTGCGGCGGGATCCCGACCATGCCCAGCAGGTGGTTGGCGATGCCGTTCGTCGGGTCGAGGATGAGCAGCCACAGGATGCCGATGGCGACCGGCGTCGCCAGCAGCGGGACCATGAGGATCGACCGCACGACGCGCATCCCGCGGAAGGCCTGGCGCAGGAGCATCGCGATCGCGAGCCCGAGGACGGTCTCGAGGACGACGGCGCCGACGGTGAAGTACACGGTGCGCCAGACCGCCGGCCAGAAGCGCCGGGTGTCGGTGACGGCGTCGAGGTAGTTCTGACCGCCGTTGTACTGGTGGCCCGCGTTGACGGCGCCGAACGCGTCCGTGAAGGACAGGTTCACCGTGAACAGCAGCGGGAACACGATCATCAGGCCGACGAAGCCGAGCGCGGGCGCGAGCATCATCCAGCGCAGGCGGCGGTTCGACTGCTCGAACGTCAGCTGCTTCGCCCCGGGCCGCGGGCGGCGGGCCGGGGAACCGTGGGCCTGCCGGCCGGCCGGGACGGCGACCGGGGGTGCGTCCGTGCGCGTCATCAGAACTCCTGCTGGCGGTTGTCGCGGACGAGGAAGTCGGTGAACTCGGCATGCGCGTCCTGCGCGACCGGGGGCACAGGCTGCCCGAGGATCCCTGCCACGAGCGGGCGCCCGACGATGTCGCGCGCCCTCCCCACCTGGATCACCTCCGGCCGGTCGTGGCCCAGGCCGTTCTCCGCGTTCACGCGCATCGCCTCCGCCAGGTCCTCCGGGAAGGCGGCGAGCGTCGTCGGGTCCTCCCACGCGGAGGTACGCGCGCCGGGGATCCCGTCGGCCTGGAGCTGCGTCACCATCTCGGTGCCGGACACCCAGCGGATGAAGGCCCAGGCGTCGTCCTGCAGCCGCGAGAACTTGTTGATCCCCACGCTCCACGACGGGATGTTGTGCGGCCGGGACCCCGCCGGTCCCGCGGGGAACGGAGCGAAGCCCACGGTGTCCTGCACCGTCGAGATCGAGGGGTCGAGGAAGTTCGAGTAGATGGCGTCGGCGTCGATGTAGAACGCCGCCTTGCCCTGCGCGAAGATCGGCATCGCCTGCTCGAGGCTCATGTTCGTCACGCCGGGCGGACCGGTGCGGTCCAGCAGCTTCCCGTAGTACTCGTACGCCGCGACGGCCTCGGGCGTCCCGATCCCGGACCCGCCCTCGGGCGTCGTGAAGTCGCCGCCGAAGGAGTAGAGGAAGCTCGACCACTGGCTGACGGCCCCGTTGCGCTGCCCTCGTCCGACGTAGCCGAAGCGGCCCGCCGACGCGTCGGTCAGCTCCTGCGCGACCGCGTACAGGTCGTCGAGCGTGCGCGGTGCGCCGCCGTGGTCCTCGACCAGGTCCTTGCGGTAGTAGAGCGCGGGGCGCTCGGTGACGACCGGAACGCTCAGCACGCGGCCGTGCGTCACGGACCGCTCGCGCGGCGCGTCCTGGAAGTCCGCCCAGGCGAACTCCGGGTCCTCGACGAGGCCGCTCAGGTCGGCCAGCCAGTCGTTGCGCGCGAAGAGCAGCTGCTCCTGCAGCGCGCGGACCATCATCACGTCCACGTCCGAGGAGGAGGCGTTGAGCTTGACGTTGTAGCTGTTCGACAGCTGGTCCGACGTCAGGAGCTGCATCGCCACCCGGCGGCCGATCAGGTCCTCGAACTCCCCGATCCGCTCACGCACCGCCTGCGACCAGACGTGGTTCACGGCGGCCACCCGCAACGGTGCGCTCGCGCTGCTGGTCCCCGTGCTGCGTGGCGAGCACGCCGCGAGGACGGCCGCGCCTGCACCTGCCGCCAGGAGGCCGCCGAAGGCACGCCTCGTCAGCCCTTCCCTGGCCCGTGATCCGCCGGACTTCATCGTCTTCGTGCCTCCATGGTCGCGACGCCGCGCTGGTCCAACTGGTAGGACCAGTTGGACCGTAGCAGGCGGAGATGGCGGGACCAAATGCTTCTAGCCGGCCACGGACTGGCGCAGGAGGGTGTCGAGATGGCGCGTCGCCATGACGTCCAGCCGCTCGTCCAGGTCGGCGCCGTAGGTGCGCAGGCCGAGCGCGAGGTGCTCACGCATCCGTGAGCGCGCCAGCTCGACGTCGTGCTGCTGGAGCGCCTCGAGGATCTCGGCGTGGTGCGGGACGCCGGGCTCGCCGATCGCCGGGTCGGAGTTCGAGCGCAGCATCATCTCGAACATCATCCCGCCGATGGACGAGAGCATGACGCGCAGCACGGGGTTGCCGCTGGCCGCGGCGATGGCGTCGTGGAAGTCGAGGTCGGCCCGAGCCTTGACCACGACGTCGGGCGCCTCGAGCACCCGGACGTGCGCGTGCTCGATCACGGCAAGCTCCGTGTCGTCCGCACGCTCGGCCGCCAGCCCCGCGATCTCGACCTCGAGGGACATGCGCGCCTCGATGAGCTGGCGCACGGTCGGCCGGCCCGCGCGATAGACGGCGTCGTAGCCGCGCACGCTCCCGGACGAGCGCTCGCTGACGAACGACCCACGCCCCGGCTCGACGTCGATGAGATCCTGCGCCTCCAGGCGCCGCAGCACCTCCCGGACCACGTTGCGGCTCGCACCGAACTGCTGGGCGAGCTCGCGCTCGGAAGGCAGCTTGGCGCCGACGGCGAGCGCCCCCTTGCGGATGTCGCCCTCGAGCTGGCGTGCGAGCCGTTCCGTCAGAAGCCCGCGCACCGCCGGGCGCGCCCGGCCCTCCGGGGGTGTGCCGGGCTGGGCGTCGGAGGTCGCAGCAGACATGCCACGAGGATACGAGCACGCACCTCCCCGGCGTCGCCCCGTCAGGCCGGGGCGTCCTCGCGGGCGTCGTCGACCTTGCGCCGCACGAGCTCGACGATGCGCCCGACGTTGACCGTCCAGCCCACACCGAAGACGTGCGGGCTCAGCAGGTGCGCGCCCTCCGGGTCCCAGACGCGCTCGCGGACGCGCTCGACGGTCGGGATGCGGAACTCGTAGGGGACGAACCCGGCGACGGTGCCGTGCCAGGTACGGTCCTCCTTGTCCTTCTGGAGCTCCTTGGTGACGGCCGCGACGACCAGGCCCACCATGATCAGCTGGAACAGGCCCGGCCCCCGCCTCCGGCCGCCGCTCGCCTTCCCGTGCTTGATCTCCTGCTTCGTGCCCATCTCGGCCTCCGCTCGTCGGGTGTCGGTGTCCTCACCCATCGTGCACCAGGTGCGCGCCCCAGGTCAGCGGGAGGGTCGGGTGACCAGGACGGCGGCCGCCGCGACCACGCACACGACGGCCGTGGTCAGCAGCCCCACGGAGAACGACGTGCCCGCCGCGATGAACCCGACGACGAGCGACCCGAGCCCGGTGCCGGCGTCGAACCCGATGTTCCACACCGCGCTGGCGGTGCTGTGCTGCCGCGCGGGCACGGCCGCGAACGCGGCGACGAGCGTGAGGTTCTGCAGGCTGCCGTAGGAGACGCCGACCATCGTCATCCCCAGCACGAGGAGCGCGGGCCGGGGGCCGCCGTCGGCGATCGCCCCCGCGCACACCGCCAGCCCGGCGGCGCAGAAGGCGAGCAGGGGCGCGAGGAAGACTCGCGGCCCGAACCGGTCGGCGAGGCCGCCCACGCCCCAGCGGGACAGCGCTGTCGCGGCGGTGAAGCCGAGGAGCCCCGCCACCGCCGCACCCGCTCCCCCGGCGAACTGCGGCGCGAACGTCAGCAGCGCACCGCCGGGCGTCGTCACCGCCAGCAGCACGAGCGACGGCATCGCCAGCGCGAGCAGGACGCGACCGCGCCCCGGCCCGCCGGCATCGACGGGCTGTCCGGCGCGGTCGTCGACGGCGTCGAGGCACCGGCCGAGCAGGACGGCGAACGGCACCGCGAGCACGGGCAGCGCGCCGAGCACGAAGACGACGCGGAAGTCGAGCGTCTCGGCGATCCACGCGGCGCTGGGGACCAGCACCAGCTGCGGGAACGCGATCGACAGCCCGTACAGCCCGATCGCGCGGCCGTGCCGCGGCCCGTCCACGAGGGCGGCCACGGCGCTCGACCCGCACACGGTCAGCACGGCGAACCCCATGCCTCGCACCGCCGAGAGCGCGAGCAGCCACCCGAGCTGGTCCGTGGCCATGAACAGCAGCGACGGCACGCCGAGCAGCACCACGCCCACCGTCATCGTGAGCCGCCAGCCCACCCGGCGCAGCAGCCACGGCACGGTGGTCTGCGTGAGCACGGTGGCGAGCATGAGCACCGCGTTGACGAGCCCGGCGCCGCCCTCGCTCGCGCCGCCGTGCACGGCCCACAGGGGCGCCGCCGGCAGCAGCAGCGCGTACCCCGAGAAGCCCAGCGCCGACATCGCCAGCAGCGGCCGGAACCCCGGCACGCGCGCGAGGGACGACGGGGGCTGGGGAGCGGGACGACGCATCGTGCGAACCTATCGCGCCTTGGCCCTCCTGGGATATCCTGGCGATATATACAAGGAGGCACGCATGCGCACGACCGTCTTCCGCAACAACCGCACGCAGGCCGTCCGGCTCCCGAAGGCGGTCGCGCTCCCGGACGACGTCCACGAGGTCACCATCCGGGTCGTCGGGCGCGCGCGCGTGATCGAGCCGGTCGGGTCGGGGTGGGACACCTGGTTCGAGCACGGGTTGCGCGCCGAGCCGGACTTCCTGGAAGAGCGCGACCAGGGTGTCGCCGACGAGCGGAAGAGCCTGTGAGCAGCCTCTACATGCTCGACACGAACATCCTCATCGCGTTGCTCCGCGACGAGGGCGACACGGCACGGCCGCGACTTCGGGACGCCGAGGGGCGCATCGCCGTGTCGATGATCAGCGAGATGGAGCTGGAGTACGGGATCGAGCGGTCCCGGGACCCCGGACGCAACCGTCAGGCCGTCGACGAGCTCCTGTCCCTCGTCGAGGTCGTACCCTTCGAGACCACCGCTGCCATGCACGCCGGGCGGATCCGCGCCGTGCTCGCCGGCCGAGGCACGCCCATCGGCCCCTACGACGCCCTCATCGCGGGCCACGCCCGCTCCCTCGGGATGGTCGTCGTCACCCACAACGTGCGCGAGTTCGCCCGCGTGCCGGGCCTGGAGGTCGAAGACTGGCTCTCCACGACCCACTGACCTCGGGCGCCGTCAGCCCCCGACCAGCGCCTCGCCCAGCGGCGTGCGCTCGTGCAGCACGCGCGGGCCGTCGCGGCGCGAGTCGACGAGCCGCGACGCGCGCAGCAGCGCCAGGTGGTGCGACGCCGTCGACACGGCGAGCCCGCCCGCCGCGGCGACCTCGCTCGTGGACAGCGGGCCGCGCAGCGCGAGCAGCACGCCCGCCCGTCCCGCCCCGAGCAGGTCCGCGAGCGCCCCGGACGTGTCGGGGACGTCGTCGGCCCAGCGCTCGGAGATCCCCAGCGCCGGGTAGAAGAGCGTGGGCTGCGCGGGCGGCTCGGTCACCACCGAGCAGCGCGGCGCCATCACGGACGGCACCAGCACCAGGCCGCTGCCCGCGCAGTCGAGCACCTCGCCGTGCAGCCGCAGTCGCACGTGCACCGCGTCGGGGGCCCAGACCACGGCCTCGTGCAGGGTCTCGACCATCGTGCCCAGGCCGTGCGTCGTGACGCGGCGGGAGCGGGCCCCGATGTCGGCGCGCAGGATCCGCTCGAGCTGCGGCCACGACGGCGCGAGCACCGCGTCCCACACCTGCCGCCACGCGTCGACGGCGAGGTCGCGGGCGTGCGCCGGGTCGTCGGCGAGGGCCTGCAGCAGCCGCCGGTCGGCGCCGGCGGTGCGGTCCACCCGCTTGAGCAGGTCGACCCGCAGCGGGCCGAGGTCCGCCTCCCGCAGGCGCTCGAGCTCCTCGTCCGGCCCGAGGTCCCAGCCGGGCGTGGAGGTGAGGAAGTCCGGGAGGTACCCGTCCGCGCCGACCAGCAGGGTCAGCAGCGCGAGGGGACGCGCCGGGGCGCGGCCCCGCGCCGCGCGGAGCCACCCCCACTGCAGCGGGTGGTACGCCGGCTGGGCGAGCACGCGCACCGCGTGCGCCAGCTCGTGGCCCGGCGAGACGCCGAACCGGATCGCCGAGACGTCGTCGGGGGCGAGGCGGAACTCCACGGTGCGGTCACGGCGGGGGCGGGGCACGACGTCACGGTAGCCGCGTGCCCCGCCGCCCCTTACTTCAGCAGGCCGTTGATCCGGTCGTTCACCTCCGTGAGCGTGGACGCGTCCCGGTCGCCGATGTAGATCTCGTCCATCATCGGCGTCATGAGGGCGTCGATCGCGCCGAACTCCTCGGTCACCGGGAAGAAGAGGGTCTGCTTCTTCTCCACCATGTCCGTGAAGACGGAGGCGTCCAGGCCCCGGTCGCCGAAGGCCTCGACCGCCGCCTCCGTGCCCGCGGGCCGGGCCGGGAAGACCACGCCGGCCTCGCCCACGATGCGCTGGCAGTCGTCCGACCCGAGGAACTCGACCCACCGGGCCGCCTCCTCCGGGTCCGGGGACTGCGCGCTGATCGAGTCCGCGAGGCCGTTGTACATCGACACCGGGTGCCCGACGGGCCCGCTGGGCGGGGGTGCGATGCCCAGGTCCACGCCCGCCAGGTTGGCGTAGGTGCCGAGCATCCAGGAACCGTTCGCCGAGAGCGCCGCGCGACCCGAGCCGAGGGCCTGCTGCGGGTTCGGCTCGGTGCCGACCTCCTCGTACGGGGCCATGTAGCCCTTGTCGACGAGGCCGAACAGCCAGTCCAGGGTGTCCTGCACCCGCGGGTCGTCGAAGTGGTACTCCGTGCCCCACACGTCCTTGTCGGTGAACGTCCAGCCGGTCGTCCCCGCCAGCCAGGACCACGTCGTCTGGCCGGACATGCCGCCCGAGCCGTTCGACGCCAGGCCGTAGACGGCCACGTTCTCGGGGTCGAAGCCGTCCTCGTCGCCGCGGACGCCGTTCTCGTCCACGGTGAGGTGCGCGATCGCCTCCTCGAAGCTGCCGCCGTCGTCCGGGTTCCAGTCGAGGTCCGCGAGGTCCTCCGGGGTCAGGCCGGCCTCGGCGACCATGTTCTGGTCGTAGAACAGCGCGACGGTGTCGAAGTCCTTGGGCATGCCGTACTGGGCGCCCTCCTGGCCCACCCACAGGTCCGCCAGGCCCTCCTGGAACCCGCCGTAGTCGACGTCGGCCGTCGCCTCAAGGTCGTTCAGGTCCAGCAGCAGGCCCCGCTGTGCGAAGCCGGGGTACTGGGTGAGGTGGTCGGTGAACACGTCCGGCCCGGCGCCCGCCACGAACCCGGCGGTGAGCTTGCGCCAGTAGTCGTTCCAGCCGTACTGGCTGACGCGCACCTGCAGGTCGGGGTTCTGCCGCTCGAACTCGTCCGCGCAGCGCTGGTACGCGGGCAGCTGGTTCGCGTCCCAGAGCCAGTAGTCCAGGACGACGGAGTCGTCCGCCGCCGCGGTGCCCGGCCCGGCGCAGCCCGCCAGGGCGAGGGTGCCGGCGGCCACGGCCGCGGCGAGGGTCGCTGTCGTACGACGTGCGTGGTGCACGGTCCGCCTCCTCACTTGATCCCGCTGAAGCCGATGGAGTTGACGATCCGCCTCGCGAAGACGACGAAGAGCAGGATCATCGGCAGCGCGGCCACCAGGGTCGCGGCCATCAGCCCCGCCCAGTCCGGCCCCGTCTGCGGCGTCTGCGCGTTGAAGTTCCCCAGCGCCACGGTGAGCACCCGCGAGTCGTCGGTGTAGGACACCATCAACGGCCAGAAGTAGTCGTTCCACGACCCGATGTACGTGAGGATCGAGATCGTCGCGATCGGCCCCACCGACATCGGGATGATGATCGAGAAGAACACCCGGACCTTGCTGGCGCCGTCGATCAGCGCGGCCTCCTCCACCTCGGTGGAGACGTTCATGAAGAACTGCCGCAGGAAGAAGATCGCGAACGGTGTCATGAACAGCCCCGGCAGCATGATGCCGAGCAGCGTGTCGATCAGCCCGAGCTCCCGGACCAGCACGAAGTTCGGCAGCAGCGTGAAGATCACCGGCACCATCAGCGACAGCAGGAAGACGGCGAACACGGCGTTGCGCCACCGCCAGCGCAGCCGCGAGAACGCGTATGCGGCCATCGCGGAGAAGAACACCTGGCACGCCGTGACGACCGTGGCCACCACCACGGAGTTGCGCAGGTAGAGCCAGAAGTCGATGGAGGCCCCGGAGCCGCCCTGGGCGATGGCCTCCTCCGTGGACTGCAGCCCGAAGACGCGCTCGAACCCGCCCCAGCTGAAGTCGACCGGCAGCAGGGACGTCGAGTTGGCGTAGAGGGCCCCGTTGCTGGACAGCGCCGTGCGCAGCATCCAGTAGAAGGGGAACAGCGTGACGAGCAGGACGAGGATCATCACCGCCCAGGCCAGCACGCGGCCGGGGGTGACCCGTCGTCGACGACGCGGGGGCGCCGCGCGGTGCGCGTCAGGGGCGGGGGCGGTCGTGGGTGCGGCAGGTGCCGTCGTGGTCTCGATCATGGTCGCCTCCTCCTAGTTCAGGTCCGTCTGGCCGGCCCGCGTCATGCGGTACTGGAAGAAGGTGACGACCACCAGGATCAGCAGCATGGCCACGCTCAGCGCCGACGCGTAGCCGAAGTCGAACTGCCCGAACGCCTTGTCGTAGATGTAGAGCTGCAGCACGCGGCTGGCGTCCACGGGGCCGCCGTTCGTGGTGACCGCGACGGTGTCGAACACCTGGAACGAGCCGATCACCGAGATGATCAGCACGAGGCCGAGGATGGGGCGCAGCAGCGGCAGCGTGATGCCGAAGAACGTGCGCACCTCCGACGCGCCGTCGACCCGCGCCGCCTCGTACGTGGTGGGCGGGATGGCCTGCAGGCCCGCGAAGATCAGCAGCGCCGTGTAGCCCATGTGCCGCCAGACGTTGACCATCGCGATGGTGGGGATGGCCCAGGCCTCGGAGGTGAAGAACCCGATCCGTTCCAGGCCGACCCACTCCAGCACCTGGTTCCCGATCCCCAGCTGGAAGTCGAGGATCCACAGGAACACCAGGGCCGCGACCACGTTCGAGACGAGGTACGGGGCGAGCACCAGCGAGCGCAGCAGCGTCGACCGGCTGAGCCGCTGCATCAGCACCGCGATCACCAGGGCCACGACGGTCTGCAGGCCGATGTTGATCACGACGTAGAGCAGCGTGACCCGGACGGCGTTCCAGAACACCGGGTCGGCCACCATCGCGCGGTAGTTGTCGAGGCCCACGAACTGCGCCGGGCTGAGCAGGTCCCAGGACGTGAAGCTCAGCCAGATGCCGCGGACCAGCGGCCAGAAGTAGAAGACGACCAGCCCGATGCTGGCCGGCAGGATGAAGAGCAGGGCGAGCCGGGTGTCGTCCCGGCGGCCCGACCGTCGTCCACGGACGGTCGGTACGGGTGGAGCGGTCGGTGCAGCCATCAGGTTCCTCCTTGCGTCGTTGCAAGCAGTGCTCGGACAGTGCGGCGCGGTGCGGCCCGGCGTCGTGGACGACGCCGGGCCGCGTGCGCGGGCGGTGGTGCTCAGTCGTGCGCGGGCCGGCTCCCGAAGTCCGGGATCGGCAGCCGCTCGCCGCCGGCCAGCGCCGAGGCGTGCGCCACGATGCCGGGCGCGGTGAACTTCGCGGAGAGCCAGGCGTCCACGGGCGCGTGCTCGCCCGTGACCACGGCGCGCACGAAGTCGTCGGCGAGGAAGTGGTGGGAGCCCTCGTGCCCGTTCGGCGCGTCGGCGTAGGTGGCGGGCAGCCGCGTCCGGTCGTGGACCGGCGCCGAGCCGGAGGTGAACGCCTCGCGCAGCGCCGGGTCGACGTCGGCGAGGTCGGCGTCGTCGCCCCCGCCCCGGACCGGGACGAAGTCGGCGGAGACGTCCGTGGACGTCTCCTTGTCGTTCCACACGCTCTGGTGGGCGAGCTGCTCGAAGCTGGCCTCGGTGCCGAAGAAGCGGAACCGCGACTCGCGGATGTGCGAGGGGTAGCCCACCCGGCGCATCTCGTTGGTGCGCATCGCGCCGCCGTCGGCCAGCTCGAACAGCGCCGTCGCGTTCGAGAAGCTGTTCCCGAACTGGCTGACCTCCCGGTCGAAGACGCCGTCGCCGCGCCGGTCCTCCACGCCGAGGCAGCTCACGCTCACCGCCCGGGTCGGCAGCGCGCCGAGCACGCCCCCGATCGCGTGCGTCGGGTAGAGCATGGGCGGGTAGCTCGCCGTGGCCTTCCAGTTCTCCCCGCCGCTGTACTGGTACGCGGCGTAGAAGCCGAGGTCCATGTCGTGCACGTAGTCGCCCTCGGCGTAGAAGACCTGGCCGAGCGCGCCCTCACGGACCTTCTCGCGGACGAAGACGGTGGCCGGGTTGTAGTAGCTCGTCTCGCCCATCATGTAGGTGAGCCCGGTGCGCCGGACGGCGGCGATGATCTCCTCGATGTCGGTGAGCTCGGTGGCCATCGGCACCGCCGAGTACACGTGCTTGCCGGCCTCCAGCGCCGCCAGCACCAGCGGCGCGTGGGTCCACCGCTGGGTGAAGATCGCGACGGCGTCGACGTCCGAGTCGAGCATCTCCTCGAAGCTGTCGACGACGGTGGCCCGGTCGTAACGGTCCGCCAGCGCCTTGGCACGCTCCGGGACGAGGTCGGTGATCGTGAGCCGGTCGACGTTCGGGTGCAGGTCCCAGAGCGTCGCGAAGCTGCGCGAGAACTGGCCTGCGCCGACGATGCCGACGCTGATCGAGCCGGCGTCCTCGGCGAGCGGGGCGGTCGGGTCGAGGGGAAGTGCGGACAACGGTGCCTCCTGCGGGTGTGTCGGATCAGGCCGGGTCGGTGCGGTGCGGCGGCGGGTCGACGAGCATCCACTGGCACGCGACGACCGCCGCGCCGCGCGCCCACTCGTCGAAACCGGAGGAGAACGCCACCACGGTGGGCCGGGTGGCGTGGGGGTCGAGGTGGTCGGCGAGCGCGGCGTCGAGCGCCGGACGCCCGTGGGCGAGCATGCCGAGGCCGTCGCCGGCGAGGATCACGGCGGGCAGGCCGAGCGTGTTCGCGAGCTGGGCGATCAGCACGCCCAGGGCGTGGCCGGCGTCGGCGAACACGCGCAGCGCGACCGCGTCGCCGTCGGCCGCCAGCGCGAGGGCGGCGTCCAGGTCCAGGTCGGCCCGCCCGCGTGGCACCCCGATGCCCTGGGTGATGGCCGCCGTGGTGAGGAACGCCGACGCGCAGCCGCGGTGCCCGCGCTCGCACGCCGGGCCGGAGTCCGCGACCCGCATGTGCCCGATCCGGCCGACCCGGCCCGACGGGCCGGCGAGCACCCGGTCCTCGATGACGATGCCCAGCCCGACGCCGACGCCGACCGTCAGCACCGCGAGGTCGCTCATGCCGCGGCCGGGACCGGACCACTGCACCCCGGCGGTCAGCGCGCGGGCGTCCTCGCTGAGGACGGTGGGGATGCCGGTCGCCTGCTCCAGCACCCGTGCCAGGGGGACCTGGTCCCAGCCGAGGAACGGGTTGGCGCGCACGGTGTCGTCGAAGCGGGACATCCGCCCGGCCAGGCCGACGCCGAGCGCCTGGATCTCGCCTGCGCCCCGTAGTTCATTCACCAGTTCAAGGATCTGCGCGACGACGGTCGACTCCTCGACGTCGGGCAGGCGCCGGTGTCCGGCGGCCTCCACCTGTCCGGCGGCGTCCGTCCGGACCGCGTAGACCTCGTCGGCGGTGACCTTGACCCCGATGAACCGGTGCAGGGCCGCCTGCAGCACGAGCGGGGCGCCGGGACGGCCCCGGCTCTCGGCCGACTGGGCCACATCTTCCCTGATCAGGCCGGAGGTGACCAGGGGCTGGGTGGTCTTGGTGATGCTCGCCGGCGAGCGCTCCAGGCGCCGGGCGAGCTCCGCCCGGGACAGCGGCCCCGCGAGCAGCAGCGTGCGGACCACCGCTCGGGCGGAGGGCCCGAGCGAACCGAGGCGGGGAACGTCTGCGCGTCGTTGCACCCCGACACTCTGATCCCCTTTCCTTCAGCATGTCAACGAAAGACGCGAAACTCGTCGGGCCGTCGGCGCGGCGCGACCACCTTTCGACCAGGACCGAAACTCTCGTGGCCCCGGAAGCGGCGCCCCAGGCTGGGGACACGTCGCCGGCACCGGGTCCGACGACGCCCCGACCTCACGAAGGAGCCACCATGGCCGCCGTCGTCCCCGCCGACACCCTCCGCCTCCCCGGCTCGCGCACGCTGCGCTTCGAGGGCCACCACCACGGCTCCGGCGTGTCGTTCTTCCTCGTCACGAACGACCCCGGCCAGGGCCCGGACCTGCACCGTCACCCCTACACGGAGACCTGGTCGGTGCTGGAGGGCGAGGCGACGATCCGCGTCGGCGCCGAGACCGTCGTCGCCCGTGCCGGGGACACCGCGGTCGTCGGGCCCGACGTCTGGCACGGGTTCACCAACACCGGCACCGGCGTGCTGCGCATGATGTGCATCCACGCCTCCGCCACGATGATCCAGGAGAACAAGAGCGAGGAGCACCGCTGATGTCGTTCCAGGCCTACCTCGACACCGTCGAGACGAAGACCGGGCTCACGCCCCGCCAGATCGTCGCCGCCGCCGCGGAGCAGGGCTTCGGCCCCGAGAGCAGGACCACGCCCGTCGTCGCGTGGCTCAAGGAGACGTACGAGATCGGCCACGGGCACGCCCAGGCGGTGGCGCACGTGATCGTCAAGGGCGACCGGATCAGCACCAAGCACGTCGGCACGACCGGCACGCACCGTGACTCCAGCGACCGGCTGTGGCTCGATGGCAAGGACTCCCGGCCCGCGGACTGGTGAGAGGCGGGCCGGGCGCAGGTCAGCCGCCGGGCTCCAGGAGACGTTCCGTGGCGACGCACGACACGAGGCACCGTTCCTTGCGGTCGCCGAGCAGCCGCGCGGTCCAGGTGGTGAGGCCGCCGTCGCCGAGCTCGGCCGCGTCGTCGGTGGTGAGGCGCAGGGCGACGCCCTCGTAGTACGACCGGCCGCGCTCCCGGGCCTGGTCCACCACCACGGGCACGACGTCGTCCCGGACCGCGGGCAGCACCGTGTCCGCGACGCGCTCGGCCACCCCGCCGTCGTCCCACACCGTCAGCGCGACCCGCGGGTGCCGGTGCGGGACCGTGGCGCCCAGCAGCCGCTGCCACGCGCGCACGTGGGTGACGAGCAGGCCCGCCTCGGTCCGCCCGGAGCCCGTCGCGCGGGCGCTCGACACCAGCACGAGGAGGCGGAAGTGCGCGCCCGCGCCCGGGCCGAACACCTGGGCCCGCAGCTGGCGCTGGACCGCGGCGACGTGCACGGGCTCGTCGCGAGGGCGGGACGAACGGCGGTCCGCCGCCTCGACGGCGAGCACGTTGCTGGAGTCGCTCACCACCTCGGTGAGCCGCGTCGTCGTGACGACGCGCTGCTGGCTCACCCCGCCGAGCGCCGCGGCCGTGGCGAGCGGCGCGACGGGCGCGGGCTCGACGGCGGCGAACTCTTCCGGCAGCTCCGCCCACAGGCGCGCCTCCAGCGGCCAGAGGCGCCGCGGGTCGACGTCCGTCGGCCGCACCATGCGGTCACGACGCCACTGCGCGAGGACGTCGGCGGGCCGCGTCGCGGCGGCGCGCGCGGCCGCGACGTCGAGCAGCAGGGTGCGCAGGTCGGCCCCGGGCAGGCCGGTCTCGAGCAGCGGCCTCGCCTCGTGGGGCAGCCGCCGCCACACCCGGTCGGCGGGGCGGGACCCGTCGGTGGTCATCGGGTCAGTCGCCCGGCCACTCCCCCGTCCAGCGCTCGAACGCCCGGGCGCCGCCACGGTCGATGGCCGCCTTCACGACGGCGAAGATCGCGCCCTGCAGCAGCGACGCGAGCAGGATCTCCCGCATCCGGTACTCGGACTGCAGGGGCGTGGGCGCGTCGTCCGGGTGCCCGGGCGCGACCCGCTTGTAGACCTGCTTGAAGACCTGCCCCGCCACGATGCCGCCGACGATCGAGCTGACGATCCCCACCGGCCGGTACAGGATCTTCGCGGCCTTGCCGCCCGACTTCTCGGTCCGGTCCACGTCGTTGTCCTCGCTCATCCCCCGACGCTAGGCCGGGCCCGGGCGTCCCGCACGGGGCACCGCGCCCGCGCGGTGGTTACAGTGCCAGGGTCGCCCGCCGGCACCCGCAGCGAACACCCCCGAAGGAGGACGCATGATCCGCACCGTGCGCCCCCTGCTGACGGGCCGTCGCGGGCGCCTGGCCGGGGTGCTGCTCGTGCTCGCGGTCGTCGTGGGCGTCGTCCTCATGCACGCCATGAGCGGCTCCGCGACCCGGCACGCCGAGCACCACGCCCCCGTCGCCGTCGTGGCCCAGGCGCAGAGCGACCCGGGCACGACGTCGCACGCCGACGCCCCGGTCGTCCACGACGCCGGCACCCCCTCCGGCTGTGGCGCCGACGGCTGCGGCGGCCACGAGATGGTCACGGCGATGTGCCTCATGATCCTCGCGGTGCTGCTCTCGCTCGCCGGGCCGGGGGCACGCGCCCTGCTGCGGGCCGAGGGCCCGCGCGTCGTGGCGTGGCTCCCGCTCCCGGTCGCCGCCCGCCCGGCGGCCGGTCCCCGCCTGCACACCCTCGGGATCTCTCGGACGTAGGACCGCCCGGGCCCGCCCCCGTCCGGGGGCGCCGGCCCGCCGCGGATCCCACCGAGAACCTCGAGAAAGGCCCCATCCTCATGACGCACCGATTCCTGACGCGCGCCCGCGTGCCCGCGCTCGTCCTCGCCGTCGGCCTCGCGCTCGCCGCGTGCGCCGCGGACGACGCCGGCCACGACATGGACGGCACGACCGGCACGGGCGGCTCCTCGCCGTCGTCCGACGCACCGTCGGGCACCGCGACCGACGCCACGTTCAACGCCGCCGACGTGATGTTCGCGCAGATGATGCTCCCCCACCACGAGCAGGCGATCGAGATGTCGGACGCCCTGCTCGCCAAGGACGGCGTCAGCCCCGAGCTCGTCGACCTGGCGGAGCAGGTCAAGGCCGCCCAGGGGCCCGAGATCGACACCCTCACCGGCTGGCTGGACGACTGGGGCGCCGACGCCGGGGCCGGAGCCGACGCGGGCCACGGCGATCACGGCGATCACGGCATGGCCGGCATGATGTCGGCCGAGGACCTACAGGCCCTCGAGGACGCGACCGGGACGGATGCCGAGCGGTTGTTCCTCGAGCAGATGGTCGCGCACCACGAGGGCGCGGTCGAGATGGCGCAGGCCGAGGTGTCCGCCGGCGAGCACGCCGGCGCCGTCGAGATGGCGCGGTCCGTCGTCGACTCCCAGACGGCCGAGATCCAGCAGATGCGGGACCTCCTGGCGTCCCGGTGACGCTCCGGTGACCCGGGTCCCCGCGGCCCGGGTCGCCGCCGCCATACCACCTCGTGATCGTTTCGTGACATTCCACCCGCCGGTGCGGTACGTTCCTCCGGGCCGGTGGTTCAGGCAGCAGGAGAGGTCGCATGACAACGCACGTTCACAGGAGCACCGCGCACCGCGGCGCATCCGCTCTGCCCGACGCCTCGGCGCTGGCCGCCCGATGACGCAGACGCAGCCCGCACCGGCCCCCACCCGCACCTACCCGAGCCGACGCGACCCCGGCCGCGGCGGGCGCAGCCGTCCCGCCACCGCCGTGCGGCACGTCCCGGAGCCCGTCCACGAGCCCGTCCACCAGGCCGACGCGGCGCCGGCCGCACCCGCGGCTCCCGTGCACGTCCACGCTCCGACGCCGGCCGCACCCGCGGCTCCCGTGCACGTCCACGCTCCGGCGCCTGCGGCGCCCGCCGTCGTGCACGTGCACGTGTTCGACCCCGTCCGCCCGGACGCCCGGCACGAGACGCCCCGCAGCCAGAAGCCCCGCTCCGAGACCGCCCGCCCCGAGACGACCCGCTCCGAGACGACCCGCTCCGAGCGCCGTCCGGTGCGCAAGTCGGCACGCAAGCGCGTCCCCGGCCGCCTGGCGGGACTGGGCGTCGGGCTGACCGTCGCCGTCGCCACCACCACGACGCTCACCGCCATCGCGCCCCAGGCCGCGGCACCGGAGCCCGACGACCAGCCGACGACCGGCTCGCTCGAGTCGATCACGGCCGCGGCCGCCGCCGCCGTCGACGACCGCGCCGGCGGTGCCTCGCGCAGCGGCGCCCGGGCGGGGGTCGCGCAGGCCTCGGCCGTGAAGCAGACCGCGGGCGGCGCGACCGTCACGGTGTCGAACAAGGCGAAGATGTCGGTCGAGACGCTCGACCGGGGCGAGATCGAGGCCGCGCCGCCGGTGCTCCCCGGGTGCGAGGGGTTCGCCTCCGGGAGCGGGTCCAACGGGCAGATCCCGTCGAGCGAGCTGTGCACGCTGTGGGACGGGCGCACGCAGGTCCGCGCCGACGCGGCCGTGAAGCTCGCCGAGCTCAACGAGGCGTACAAGGCCGCGTGGGGCGAGTCGATGTGCATCACCGACGGCTTCCGCAGCTACGCGCAGCAGGTCGCGACCAAGGCCGCCAAGGGGTACCTCGCGGCCGTGCCCGGCACGTCGAACCACGGCTGGGGCCTCGCCGTCGACATCTGCCCCGACACGTACTCCGGTTCCCGGTGGGCCTGGCTCGCCGCGAACGCCCCGGCCTACGGCTGGGACAACCCCGACTGGGCCCGGCCCGGCGGCTCCAAGTACGAGCCGTGGCACTGGGAGTACACCGCGGGCGTCACGCAGATGGGCGGCTACTGACCGGTCCCGGCCTCCGCACCTGAGCCCGGGCCCGCGAGCCGGCGCACCGCGTCGAGCACGTCCACCCCGTCCGGCGGTTCGGTGTCGAGGGCGCGGTGGATGGTCATGCCCTCCACGAACGCGTCGAGCACGCGGCAGGTCGCCGGGTCGAAGTGCCGGCCGAGGGCCGCGCGGCTGCGGCGCATCCAGTCGTTCGTCAGGTCGCGGAACGCGGGGTCGCGCGCGGCGAGCGTGTAGAGCTCGTGGGACAGCACGAGGTCGCGCTGGGTGGCGAAGACGTCGAGCGTGATGAGCCGGACGACGGCGCGCAGCGCGGCGTCACGGTCCGGCGCCTCGGCCATGCGCCGGTCGAACTGCGCGGACGCCTGACGGGTGAAGCGTCCGAACGCCTCCCGCAGCAGCTCGTCCCGCCCGGCGAAGTGGTAGGTCATGGAGCCCAGCGGCACGTCCGCGGCCGCGGCGACGCGGCGCTGCGAGGTGCCCGCGACGCCGTGGGCGGCGACGACGTCGAGGCAGGCGTCGATGATGCGGTCGCGGCGCTCGGGGTCGTAGCGGCGCGGTCGGGTGCCGTCGGTCATGACCCCATGATGGCGTCCGCGGGCCGCGCGGCGGCCGTCACGGCCCGGGCCGGGCGACGACCGGAGAGGACTCCCGCGGCGAGCACGACGACCACGCCGGCGAGCGGCAGCACCAGGAGACCGGTGCGCAGGCTCGTGGCGTCGGCGACCAGCCCGACGACCGGGGGCGAGAGCAGGAACCCGAGGCGCATCAGCCACGACACGACGGTGAGCCCGGTGCCGGCCCGCAGGCCCGGCAGCTCGTCGGCCTCGTGCATCGCGGCGGGCACGAGCGTCGCGACGCCGAAGCCGGCGCAGGCGAACCCGGCGATCGTCCCCGGGACCGACGGGAACGCCAGCGCGAGGCCGGTGCCCACCGCGACGAGCAGGCCGCCCGCACGCGCCACCGCCCGCTGGCCGAACCGGTCCACGAACCGGTCGCCGAGCATCCGCCCGACGAACTGCGCCCCGGTGAGCGCGATGTAGCCGGTCGCCGCCACGGCCGCGGCCGCGCCCAGGCTGCCCGACAGGTACACGGCGGCCCAGGAGTTCCCGGCGTCCTCCACGAGGGTGCCCGCGAACGCGACCAGCACCAGGGCCGCGAGCACCAGCACCGTGCGGCCCCGCGACCGCGAGGCGGCGCCGGCGTCTGCGGCGGGTGCGGGGTCGCCGTCCTGCACGGCGCCGTCGAGCCCGGGCAGGCAGAACCGCAGCGCGACGAGCGCGACGGCGGAGAACAGGACGGCCGACACCCCCAGGTGGACGCCGCGCGGCACGTCGAGCGCGATCGCCACGGCGGCCATCGAGCCGCCGAGCACGGCGCCGATCGACCACACCGCGTGGAACGAGTTGAGGATCGAGCGCCCGTACCGGCGCTGCACCCGCAGGCCGTGCGCGTTCTGGGCCACGTCGGTGCAGGCGTCCATCGCGCCGCCGAGGAAGAGGGCCGCGACGAGCAGCCCGAGGCCGGGCGCGACGCCGGCCGCGAGCACCCCCAGGCTCGTGAGGACGGTGCCGGCCACGGCCACGCGCGCGGACCCGAACCGCCGGACCAGGAGCCCGGCGGCCAAGCCCGCGGCGATGGCGCCCGCGGGGAACGCGGCGACGGCGAGGCCGTAGGTCGCGTTGCTGATCTGCAGGTCGGCCTTGATCTCCGGGTAGCGCGGGATGAGGTTGGCGAACAGCGCCCCGTTGGTGAGGAACAGCGCCGCGACGGCGGCGCGGGCACGGCGGTCGGCGAGGGCGGGGCCGAGGTCGGGACGGGGCATGCGTACGATCGTACATAGAGATCGGCCGATTGCCTACCGAGTGGTAGTCATTTGTCGAGGACTCGGCTAGCCTCCTGGGCAAGCCGCGTGGGAGCGTTCCCACAGGCGGACCGACCGATGACGACGGACCAGCGGGACCCGAGGAGCGACGACGCGTGGAGAGCATCACCAAGAACCGGCAGTCGACGGCGACGCTGCGGGCGATGATCGAGCGGGCCTACGGGCCGCAGCAGGTGCCGGACGGCGAGGACTTCGCGACCGAGCTGTCCTACGGGTTCTTCAACGCCCTGTACCGGCTCCGGCTGCGCGACGGGCAGCAGGTCGTGCTCAAGATCGCGCCGCCGGCGGACGTGGCCCTGATGGCCCGCGAGCACGGGATGATGCGCAACGAGCTCGCCGCCATGGAGCTGGTCCGCGAGCGCTCGGACGTGCCCGTCCCGCGGCTCGACTTCGTCGACCTGACGGGCGGGCTGATCGAGGCCGACTGGTTCGTCATGGAGTACGTCGACGCCCCGTGCTTCGGCATCGCCGCCGAGGCGGGCGAGCTCACCCCCGAGGAGGTCGAGGTCGGGTTCGAGGCCCTCGGCGCCGCGAACCGGCGGCTCACCGAGATCGTCGGCCCGCACTTCGGCCCGCTCCAGGGTCCCGGGTTCGCCACCTGGCGCGACGCCGCGACCGCGTGGTTCGAGGACGTCCTCGCCGACGGCGAGCGGGCCGCCGTCGACCTGGGCTGGAAGTACGACGACGTCCGGGAGGCCTGGGCCGCGCACGCCGACGTGCTCGATGAGGTCACCGAGCCCCGGTTCGTCGAGGTGGACCTGTGGGCCAAGAACTCGATGCTCCGCGACGGCCGCGTCGTCGCCGTCATCGACCACGAGCGGGCGATGTACGGCGACCCGCTCATGGAGGCCGGGCTCACCGGCCTGGACCTGACCGTCTTCCCCGACCCCGCGCCGTTCCTGCGCGGCTTCGGGCTGGGAGAGCTCACGGCCTCCCAGCGCTCGCGCCGGCGCCTGTACACGCTCTGGCTCGCCGTGACGATGCTCGTCGAGACCACCTACCGCGGACAGACGGCCGAGCAGTACCGGTGGGCGTGCGAGCAGCTCGACGTCGCGATGCGCCTGCTCGGCCGCACGAGGTGACGGTGGCACGGAGGACGGCGCCCGACACCACGGCGCAGGCCGACCGGCTCGGCTCCCGCCCGGTCGGGCGGCTGCTGTGGCACACCTGCTCCCAGACCACCCTGTCCGTCGGGGTGTACGGCATCTACGCCCTGACCAACGCCTGGTTCGTCGCGCGCGGCGTCGGGCCGACGGCGATGGCGGGCGTCAACCTCGTCGCGCCGGTGCTGCTCGGCCTGGGCGCCGTGTCCACCACGGTCGGCGTGGGCGGGGCGTCGCTGGTGTCCCGCAGCCTCGGCACCGGCGACCCGGCGCGAGCGGCCCGCGCGGCCGGGAACGCGTTCGTCGTGTTCTGGGCGGCCGCCGTCGTCACCACCGTGGCCGGGCTCGTGTTCCTCGGGCCGCTCCTGACGGCGCTCGGCGCCACCGGCGCGACGCTCGGGTACGCCCGCGACTACGCCGTGGTCATCCTGGCGGGCGCGCTGGTGTCCACCGGCTTCTCGGCGCTCGTGCGCGCCGAGGGCCGGATGCTCTTCTCCACGATGCTCTGGCTCGTGCCGGTCCTGGTGCAGATCACGCTCGACCCGATCCTCATCTTCGGTCTCGACCTGGGCGTGCGCGGCGCGGCGCTCGGCACCGTCGGCGGGCAGGCCGTGTCGGCCGCCATGAGCATCTGGTTCTTCTTCGTGCAGCGCCGCCGGCCCTACCGCATCGGCTGGGCCGACCTGCGGCCGCGCGCGCGGACGGTCGGCGCCCTGATCGGGATCGGCGCGCCGTCGTTCCTCGCGGGGCTCGGCACCACCGTGCTCGCCGTGCTCGTCAACCTGTCCCTCGCGCGCGACGACGCCGCGGGCGCCGGAGCCGCGGCCGGCGGGGCCGTCGCCCTCGCGGCCTACGCCATCTGCGCCCGCGTCCAGACGTTCGTCACCATGCCCCAGACCGGCATCAGCCAGGGCCTCCAGCCGATCGTCGGGTACAACGCCGGGGCGCGGCTCGACGAGCGCGTGGCCCGCGCCCGGACCCTCGCGCTGCGCGCCACCGTCGCGTACGGGATCGGGGCCGCGACCGTGGTCGCGCTGCTCGCGGAGCCGCTCGTGCGCCTCTTCGTCGACGAGCCGGACGTCGTGCGGACCGCCACCGACGCGCTGCGCATCATCGCGGTCGGCGTCGCCCTGGCCGGCGTGACGCCCCTGGTCTCGGCGTACTTCCAGGCCCTGGGCCGGGCGCGGCCGTCCTACGTGCTCTCCGTCGGCACGCTGCTCGTGCTCAAGGTGCCGCTGGTGCTCGCCCTCGGGCCGCAGGGACCGACGGGCACCTGGGTCGCCCTCGCCGCCGGCGAGGTCCTCTCGGCCGCCTGCGCCTTCGTGGTGCTGCACCGTGCCGGCCGGGCCGAGCCCGCACCCGGGCGTACAGTCGGCCGGGACCGTCCCGGCCAGCGACGACGTCGACGACGATGGAGGAACCGATGACCTTCACGCACCCCCAGGGCACGCGCGGGGCGCGGCAGCCGCGCGGCCCGCTCCTCGCGTGGATCAACCGGCGGATGGCGCACCGGATCCGGCGGAGGAGCGGCCGGACCGGGGCGGGGGACACGATCGTGCTGACCACGCTCGGCCGCAGGAGCGGCGAGGAGCGGCCGGTGCCGGTCGCGTCGTTCCCGGTCGGCGACGGGTCCTGGTACGTCGTCGCCTCCGCCGCCGGCGCGGCGAAGAACCCGGCCTGGTACCTGAACCTGGCGGCCGCGCCCGACCGCGCGACCGTCGAGACGGGCGGCGAGAAGATCCCCGTCTCCGCCACCGAGCTGCACGGCGACGAGCGGGCCGAGGTGTGGCGGACCATCACCGCCACCGCGCCCGGGTTCGCGCGGTACGGGGAGCGGACGGACCGCGAGCTCCCGGTCATCCGCCTGACGCGGCGCTGACCGTCGTGCCTGCCGCCGAGGGGCCCGGCCCGCCGGCACGCGGCAGTCGACCGTGGTTGCGCCGCACGGGACGCGCGGTCACGGCCGTCGTGGTCGGCGCGCTCCTCGCGCTGGGCTGGTACCAGGTCTCCGTGCAGCCGGGCGCGGCGATGCTGCGGGCGCTGTTCGACTCCGGTCCCGGCGTCACGGCACCGCCGGACGTCGAGGCCGCGCGGGCGGCGGTCGCGGCCCCGCGGACCGTGCCGGTCCCGACCCCGGACGCCCCCGACGCGAGCGCCGTCGTGTACATGCCACGGTCCGAGGGGCCGCACCCCGTGGTGCTGTGGGTGCACGGCGGCGGCTACGTCTCGGGCTCCCCGGCCACCGTCGAGGACTTCTCCTTCCTGCTCGCGAGCCGCGGCTACACGGTCGTCAGCCTGGACTACACCCTGGCCCCGGAGGCCCGGTACCCCGTGCCGGTGCGGCAGGGCAACGCCGCGCTCGCCGTCGTCCAGGAGCGGATCGCGGAGCTCGGCGGCGACCCCGCGCGCATCGTCCTGGGCGGCGACTCCGCCGGTGCGCAGATCGCGAGCCAGCTCGCCGCCGTCCAGACGAACCCGCGGCTCGCGGACGACCTCGGCCTCACGCCGGGCGTCCCGGCGGACCGCCTGCGCGCCGTCGTCCTGTACTGCGGCGCGTACGACCTGGACACCCTGGCCGCGACCGGGTTCCCGGGCCTGCAGACGTTCCTCTGGGCGTACACCGGCCACCGCGACTGGGCGGACGCCCCGTTCGCCGACGAGCTCTCCACGACCGAGCAGGCGACGGCGGACTACCCGCCGACGTACCTCACCGTCGGCGACGCGGACCCGTTCGAGAGCCAGAGCCGGGAGCTGGCGGCGGCGCTCGAGGAGCGCGGCGTCCCCACCGAGACACTGTTCTGGGACGGCGACGACCTGCCCCACGAGTACCAGTTCCACTTCGACCGCCCGCAGGCCGCCCGGTCCTTCGACGCCACGCTCGACTTCCTCGAGGACCGGACCGGATGACGGCGCACGCGCCCCGCCCCGGGCGCGCCCGACGCGCCGTGGGCTGGACCGCCCTGGCCCTGCTGACGGCGGCGTCGGCCGTGGTCGCCTACGCCGTCCTCGTCCTGCTCGGGCGCTGATCGCCGCGACGCCGGGCGTCGCGGTGGTCGGCCTCCCGGACCGGCCCTAGGGTGGCGAGCGCGATCCAGCACCCGTCGGGAGAGGGCGAGGCACGGTGACCGGTGACGGCGGCGACGAGGCACCGCGGGCGGCCCCGCCGGCGCGACGGTGGCCCCGGCACCTGCACCTGGGCCGGTTCTCCCTGCGGCGCCGGTCGCTCGAGGCGGAGCCGGTGGTGGACGAGGCGTCCGAGCGGCTGCAGGAGTTCCTGGTGCTGCTCGGCGGCGCGCTGCTCACCGTCGGCACGGCCGCCACCGACATCCAGCACACGCTCAAGCGGGTGGCCGTCGCGCTCGGGTCGCCGCAGACCACGCTGTTCGTGTTCCCGACGCTGATCCTCATCCGGATGCCCGGCGACACGGAGACCCGGTTCGACGTCGCGGAGTCGGCCGGCGGCGAGGTCCGCTTCGACCGCGCCGCGCAGGTCTACGCCATCGTCGACGACGCCGTCGCGGGCCGGGTCGACGCGTCCGAGGGGGTCGAGCGGCTGCGGGAGGTCCGGGACGCGCACCCGCGGTTCCCGGTCTGGGTGCGCACGGCCGGCCACGGGCTGGCGGCGGCGGGCCTCGGGCTCGTGCTGCTCGGCGGCAACCCCCTCAGCCTGCTGTACGCGTTCGTGCTCGGCGTGCTGGTGGGCGCCGTCAAGCTGACCGTGCGGCCCGGCACGTACGCCGCGACCCTGCTGCCCGTCGTCACCGCGTTCGTGCTGGCGCTGCTCGTCTTCGGGCTCGCGGACACCGCCGTCGTGAGCGAGCCGCTGCAGGTGCTGGTACCCCCGCTGGTCACGCTGCTGCCGGGGGCCGCGCTGACCACCGGCGTGCAGGAGCTCGCCGCCGGCGACATGGTCGCCGGGGCCAGCCGGCTCGTGTCCGGGATGGCGCAGCTGCTGTTCCTCGCGTTCGGGATCCTCGCGGCCCTGGCGATCACCGCGGTGCCCAGCGCCGACGCGCTGGCCTCCTCCCCCACGACGCTCGGGGCGTTCCAGCCGTGGATCGGCGTGCTCCTCTTCTCGCTCGGCATCTTCCTGTACCACTGCGGGCCGCCCCGGTCGCTCTTCTTCCTCACGGTCGTCCTGCTGGTGGCGTACGGCGGTCAGGTCGTCGGAGCGACCGTCACCAGCGGCATCTACAGCGGCTTCCTCGGCGCCGCGGCACTGACGCTGTGCGCGTACCTCGTGCAGACCGTCCGGGGCGCCCCGCCCGCCGTCGTGTGCTTCCTGCCCGCGTTCTGGCTGCTCGTGCCGGGCGCGACCGGGCTGATCGGGCTCACCCAGACCGCCAGCGGCGACGCCGTCAGCTCCACGAACCTGCCGACCATCGCAGGGTCGATCGTCGCCATCGCGCTCGGCGTCCTCGTCGGCACCGCGCTGTACCGGCAGATCTACACGATGGCGCCCGCACGCTGGGGCCTGCGCCCGACCTGACGCGCCGGCGTCAGAGCAGCAGGAGGTTGAGGGCCGCGAGCGCCACGAGCACGGTGACGAGTCGCTCGAAGAGCTGCTGGTCCACGTGCCCGATGACGCGCCGGCCGATCCAGGTCCCGACCAGCACGACGGGCGCGAGGACGGCCCACAGCCCGACCGTGTCGGCGCCGACGATCCCGACGCCGACGGCGACCGGCAGCTTGATGACGTTCACCGTGAAGAAGAACCACGCCGTCGTGCCGAGGAACCGCCACTTCTCGTAGCGCGCGGCGAGCAGGTAGAGGCTCATCGGCGGACCGCCGGCGTTCGCGACCATCGTCGTGAAGCCGGCCAGGCCGCCGTACCCGAGCGTCGCGGCGCGCGTGTCCACGCGCAGCCGGTCTCGCCAGAGGTTCAGCACCAGCAGCGCCAGCAGGATGCCGCCGATCGTGCGGCGCATGACGTCGTCGCTGACGACGGTGAGGAAGGCCGCGCCGAGCGCCACGCCCGCGAGCACCGGTGCGAGCAGGCGCCCGATCACCCGGAAGTCCGCGTACCTGCGGTAGGCCCAGATGGCGACCAGGTCGCCCGTGATCAGGAGCAGCAGCACCGCGCCGGTCGACTCCTTGGCCGGGACGACGAGCGCCATCAGCGCCGCGGCGATCATCCCCAGCCCGCCCAGCGCCGTCTTGGAGAAGCCCACGAGCAGCGCGACGAGGACGACGACGGCCCACCCGGTCCACGGCAGTCCGGCGATCAGCGGGGCGGGTTCGAGCACCGGGGCAGCGTAGTGGCGGGCGGGCCGTCGTCGCGTGCGGGTCCGTCAGGTGTCAGCGCGAGGCGCGGAAGCTCAGGCCGTCGAAGTCCACGAAGCTGTGGATGTCGTTGGCCGGGAAGTGCAGCGCGTGCCCGCTGCAGTCGGGGGTGGCGTAGACGTCGATGCCCACCGAGCCCGCGTTGTACTCGGCGTGGGCGACGAACGGGAGCGTGGTGCAGTCGTCCGTGACCGGGAGCGTGGCCGACTCCCCCGTGAACCACTCGCTCGCCCAGAAGGTGACGTCGCCGGCCGGCTCCGCGGCCACCGCGGACGACGCGGAGGCCACGAGCCCGGCGGCGAGCCCGAGACCGGCGGCGGCAGTGAGGATCTTCCTGGTGGTGCCCATGGCGGTGCTCTCCTTCGAGTCCGGGACGGCGCCCGGCGGCGCCGGTCGTGCCGTCACCGTACCCGGTCGTAGACCGCGGCAACCTCCCCCTGTGCGCCCACGACCTGCGAGGACAGCGTCCAGGTGGAGCCCGGCGAGCCGTCGTCGAACAGTCGCGGCCCGCCGCCGACGACCACGGGGACGATCAGCAGGTATAGGCGGTCGACCAGGCCCGCGGCGAGCAGCGCCTTGATGACGCTCGCGCTGCTGTTGACGAGGATCTCTCCCGCGCCGGAGCCCCGGAGGCTGCGCACGACGTCGCTCGCGGGGGCGTTCACCACGCGCGTCCCCGGCCACGACGCCGTGGTGAGGGTGCGCGAGAGCACCACCTTCTCCGTGCCGACCAACCACCGCGCGTACGCGCGGTCGCGCGGGTCGGCAGCCTCGTCGTCGGCCACGGGCGGCCAGTAGCCCAGGAAGCCCTCCGCGTTGACGCGCCCCAGCACCGCCGTCGTCGCGTCCGCGCACATCCGGCTCATGTGGTCGCGCGCCGTGTCGGTGGCGACGTACGGCAGGAACGCCCCGAAGTCGCCCGGGCCCCCGGGTCCGCGGTACCGGCCGTCGAGGCTGAGGCTGAGGTTCGCGGCCACGGTGCGGCCGGTCTGCTGCGTCATGGTGTCTCCGTCGGTCTCGTGGCGTGCCGTCCGTCGGCACGCACCCCGGGGACGGAGCCGCGGGCGGGTTCTCGACATCCGCCCGCGGCGACGACGCCGACCGCGGTGCTCAGGCCCCCCGGCGCTCAGCCCCCCGCGGCCACGCGCTCGGGCTCGCCGGTCCGCGTCTTGACGCCGTCGTACCGGCCCTCCACGACGTCCGCGACCCGCACGGGCTCGCCGAGAGTCGCGGACAGATAGACCGCCCGGACGGTCGCCAGCGCCCGCAGGCCGTCGTCCAGCGTCACCCAGGGCGATCGGCCCTCGCGGACGGCACCGACGACGTCGGCCCACTGGGCGCCGTGCGAGCTGCCGTACTGCGCGACGTGCGACTCCTGCGGGTCGAGGGCGCCGCGGGCTCCGCCGGACGCGGCCTCGACCTGGTTCGCCGACCACTCGCCGCCCTCCGCGTCCCGGGCGTGGAAGTACGTGAGCTCGTCGGCCTCGATGACCGCCGACCCGTCCGTGCCGTGGACCTGCAGCCGCACCCCGAGGTCGGGGTACGCCGTGGTGGTGGCGTGCACGGTGGCGAGCGCGCCGGAGGCGAAGCGGACGATCGCGACGGCGACGTCCTCCACCTCGATCCGCTCGTGGCCGAGGCGCGCGGTGTAGGCGACGACCTCGACCGGCTCGCCGAGGTACCAGAGCAGCAGGTCGAGGGTGTGCACACCCTGGTTCATCAGAGCACCGCCCCCGTCGAGGGCCCAGGTGCCGCGCCACGCTCCGGAGTCGTAGTACTCCTGCGTGCGGTACCAGTCGACGTTCGCGACGGCGGAGGTCACACGGCCGAGGCGGCCCGCGTCGAGCGCGCGGCGGACGCCGAGCGCCGACTCGTCGTGCCGGTGCTGGGAGATGACGGCGACGACCTGGTCCGGGCGCGCCGCCGCGGCGTCCCGCAACCGGCGCGCGGGCTCGATCGCGACGTCGAGCGGCTTCTCGACGACCACGTGCGTCCCGGCCTCCAGGGCCTGGACCGCGAGGCCGGCGTGCTCGCCGCTGGGCGTGCAGACGCTCACGATGTCGATGCCGCCTACGGCGAGGGCTTCCCCGAGGGCGGCGCACACCTCGGGCGCGGGCCGGCCCGCGGTCACGAGCTGCTCGGACACGACCGCCGCACGGTCAGTGCGCGGGTCGACGAGGGCGACGACGGCGAGGTCGGGGCTCGCGGCCGCAACCTCCGCGTGCAGGCGGCCGATGACGCCGCAGCCGACGATGGCGAGGCGCAGCGGTGCGCCGGTGCTGTTGGTCATGGCGGCGATGGTAGGCACGTGATCGCCCAGGTGAACAGGGGTCTTGACTAATTAACACTCATGGTTTTAATGTCTCGACCGCAGGCTCGGTCCCACCACCCGAGCCCCGACCCGAGGAGTTTCAATGAGGAAACTGTCGCTGCGGCTCGCCGTCGCAGTCGGAACGACCGGAGCCCTCGTCGCGCTGACGGCGTGCTCCAACGGCGGCGGAACCGCCGGGGGCCAGGACGCTGCGCTCGACCCCGAGGCCGACGTGACCATCTCCGTGGGGGACCAGCCCACGGCGGACAAGCCCGAGGAGCAGGCCGCCTTCCAGAAGCGGATCGACGAGTTCGAGTCGGAGAACCCGAACATCACCATCGAGCCCACCACGGAGGTGTGGGACGCGCAGACGTTCCAGGCCAAGCTCGCGGGTGGCACGCTGCCCACCGTGATGGGTGTCTCGCTCACCTACAGCCACGAGCTGATCGCGAACGGGCAGCTGCCCGACATGACTCCGTACCTCGAAGAGCTCGACATGGTCGACGACCTGAACCCGCTCGCGCTCGACAAGGTCAAGGACGACGAGGGGCACATCTACACGATCCCCACCGGCCTGTTCTCCGTGGGCCTGGCCTACAACCGCGACGTCTTCGAGCAGGCGGGCCTCGACCCCGACAAGCCGCCGGCCGACTGGGACGAGGTGCGCGAGTACGCCAAGACCATCGCCGAGAAGGTGCCCGGGGTCGCCGGCTACGCCCAGATGACGACCAACAACACCGGCGGCTGGATGCTCACCACGATGACCTACAGCAAGGGCGGCGAGGTCCAGGACGCCGGCGGCACGAAGGCCACCATGGGCGACGCCACCGCCGACTCGCTCCAGGCGCTGCACGACATGCGCTGGGAGGACGACTCGATGGGCAAGGAGTTCCTCTACGACCAGGAGTCCGTCCGCCAGGCGTTCGCGGCCGGGAAGATCGGCATGGTGCTCCAGGCTCCGGACGCGTACGACACGGTCGTGAAGACGTACGGCTTCGACCCCGAGGCCTTCGGCATCACGGCGCTGCCGCAGACCGGCGGCGACCACGGCACGCTCACCGGCGGCTCCCTCAAGCTGTTCAACGCCAAGGCCACCCCGAACGAGCTGCTCGCCGCCGCTAAGTGGGTCAAGTACTACGAGTTCGACAAGTACTACGACGAGGACGTCGCCGTCGACGAGGCCAAGACCAACGCCGGCGAGGACAAGCCCGTCGGCCTGCCCGGGCTGCCGCCCGTGTCCCAGGAGGTCTACGACCGGTATCTCGGCTGGATCGAGCCCTACATCAACGTGCCGCTGGAGAACTTCTCGGGCTACACCGACTCCGGGCTCCAGCTCGTCCCCGAGCCGCCGACGGGCACCCAGCAGACGTACGCCGCGCTCGACCCGGTCGTGCAGAAGGTGCTCACCGACAAGAACGCCGACATCGGCTCCACCGTCGACGAGGCGAACAAGACCGTCGACGGCATCATCGCGCAGGCCGCGCGCTAGCCGAACGTCGACCGGCCGGGCGCGCGACGCGCCCGGCCGGTCCCCCGAAGGGAGGCATCGCCTTGTCCAAGACCCTCGCGGCGCCGGCCGCCGTGCCGCGCGTGCGACCGCGCCCCGGCATCACCCGCTGGTACCGGGCCGGCGGTCTGCACGCCGTGCTGTTCGCGATCCCTGTCGTCCTCGTCTTCGCGTACTTCAGCTGGGGCCCGGTCATCCAGGGCCTGGTGCTGAGCCTGCAGAAGACCAACCTCATCGCCCCCGCCCAGTGGGTGGGGCTCAGCAACTTCGAGTACGTGCTGTCCGACCCCGGGCTGGCGCAGGCCGCGCTCAACACGGCCTACTTCGCGCTGCTCGCGATGGTGATCGGCTTCCCGATCCCGATCTTTCTCGCCGTGATGATCAACGAGCTGCGCAAGCACGACGGCCTGTACAACGCGCTGGCATATCTGCCCGCCATCGTGCCGCCCGTGGCCGCGATCCTGCTGTGGAAGTTCTTCTTCGACCCGTCGTCCGCCGGCATGTTCAACACCATGCTCGGGTGGATCCGACTGGGCCCGTACCCCTGGCTGAACTCCGAGGCGATGGCCATGCCGTCGATCGTCCTCTACGCCACCTGGGCGGGCGCCGGCTCGACGGCGATCATCTACATCGCCGCGCTGGCCACCGTGCAGACCGAGCTGTACGAGGCCGCCGAGATCGACGGTGCCGGTATCTGGCGCCGCGTCTGGCACATCACGATCCCCCAGCTGCGCGGCGTCATCCTCGTGATGCTCCTGCTGCAGCTCATCGGCACCTTCCAGATCTTCACGGAGCCGTTCCTGTTCACCGGCGGGGGACCCAACAACGCCACCCAGACCATCCTGCTGAAGATCTACAACTACGCCTTCGTCAACGGGGACTTCGGCGCCGCGACGGCCCTGAGCGTGCTCCTGGCCGCCTTCCTCGGCCTGCTCTCCGTCGTCTACTACTACGCGACCAAGAGGTGGAGCCAGTCATGAGCGTCGTCGACGCCTCGCGGGCCACGACCACCGTGCCCGCCCCCGATCCCGCGGCCGCGCCCCCGCCCCGGGCATCCCGCCGCCGACGGCGCGCCTCGGAGGAGCCCAAGACCCGCGGCCTCATCTCTGCCGGCGACCGCAAGCGCCGCAGCGTCCGGTTCTGGCTCACGCTCATCCAGGGCGTGCTGCTGGTCGGCCTGATCGTCGCCTGCCTCGGCCCCCTCCTGTGGTCCGCCAAGGCGTCCGTCTCCAGCAGCCAGGCGATCGTGTCCGACCCGATGGGGATCTGGTTCACGCCGAACGAGTGGGGCAACCTCGCCCTCGCCTGGAAGGGCGCCCAGATCGGGCAGTCCCTCGGCAACACCGTGATGCTCGCGGTGGGCTCGACCGTCGCGACCCTGGTCGTCAGCGTCGCGGCCGCGTTCCTGCTCAGCGTGCTGCGACCGAAGTGGGGCCCGTGGCTCACCGGCGCCATCCTGGCCACGCTGTTCCTGCCCGGCGTCATCTCGCTCGTGCCGCTGTACCTCACCGTGCTCGACATGCCGCTGCTGCACATCCGGCTCCAGGACACGTTCTGGGCCGTGTGGCTGCCGTCCGCCGCGAGCGCCTTCAACGTCATCGTGCTCAAGCGGTTCTTCGACTCGATCCCCCGGGAGTACCTCGAGGCCGCCAAGATCGACGGCGCCGGACCGCTGCGGATCCTGTCCATGGTCATCCTGCCGCTGTCGCGGCCGATCATCGGCGTGGTCGCGCTGCTGTCCGTCGTCGGCGCGTGGAAGGAGTTCCTGTGGCCGATGCTGGTGCTGTCCAACCCCGACCTGCAGCCGGTGTCGGTGATGCTGCCGAAGCTGGCCGCCGGGACGGCGCCCCTGTCGGTGCAGATGGCGGCCGTCTTCCTCACGATCATCATCCCCGTCGTGCTGTTCGTGATCTTCCAGAAGCAGTTCCTGCGCGGGGTCGGCACGGCTGGAGGGATCAAGGGATGAGCACGGTCGAAGGCACGAAGATCCTCGTCACCGGTGCGTCGGGGCGGATCGGCAGCGTCGTCACCCGGCGGCTGCGGGCCGCCGGGGCGTGGGTGACGGCGCTGTCCATCGACGACGCGCCGTCGCTCGAGGCGGACCGGGTCCTGGTCGGCGACACCACCTCGCAGGACGACGTCGCAGACGCGCTCGACGGCGTCTCCGCGGTGGTGCACCTCGCCGCCCTCGCGCACCGGGACATCGCCCCGCCGTACGACGTCTACTCGACGAACGTGGTCTCCACGTTCAACGTGCTCGCCCAGGCGGGGGCGCTCGGTATCTCCCGGGCCGTCGTCGCCGGCAGCATCAACGCGTGCGGGCTGCCGCAGAACGTGCACGAGGTGTGGCCGGCGTACGTCCCGTACGACACCCACCTGCCCGTCGACATCGCCGACTGGTACTCGCTGTCCAAGCACCAGGACGAGAGCACGGCCCGGATGGCGTGGCGGCACTGGGGCATCGACGTCGTCACGCTGCGCTTCCCGCACGTGAACTCCGCGGAGGCGCTTCGCGCCCAGGCCCGTCACCTCACCGACGACCCGCGCCCCGGCGTGCTCGAGGGCTGGTCGTACCTCACCACCGACGACGCCGCGCGCGCGGTCGAGCTGTCCCTCACGGCGGCCACCACCGGCGCGCACGCGTTCTTCCTCGCCGCCGACCGCACCCTCGCGCCGTACCGGACGGAGGACCTGCTCGACGCGTACGCGCCCCAGGTCCCCCGCACCCGCAGGTTCGTCGGGCGCGAGGTGCCGATCGACCTCACCCCTGCTCGCGAGCTCATCGGCTTCCGCGCGGAGCAGGAGATCGACCTCCCCACGCTCGACCTGCCCGGCACCGCCCCTCGCACGACCTCCGGCACCATCGCCAGCAAGGAGCACTGATCCCCGCCATGCCGCACGACCTGCCGCTCGACACCTTCGCCAACCCCTGGCCGCCCCGGGAGGACATCCGGATCACGTCCGTCCGCGCCATCACGACCGCCCCCGAGGGCACGGCGCTGGTCGTGGTGCGGATCGACACGAACGTGCCCGGCCTGTACGGCCTGGGTTGCGCCACGTTCACGCAGCGCTGGAAGGCGGTGCGCACGTTCGTCGACGAGCACCTGGCGCGGCTGCTCGTGGGCCGCTACCCCGGCGACATCGGCGACCTCACCCGGCTCGCCGCGTTCTCCGGCTACTGGCGCGGCGGCCCGGTGACGAACAACGCGATCTCCGGCGTCGACCAGGCCCTGTGGGACATCGCCGGCAAGCGGGCAGGCATGCCGGTGCACGAGCTGCTGGGCGGGAAGGTCCGCGCGGCGGCCGACACCTACATCCACGCGGCGGGGCGCACGGCGGCGGAGGTCGTCGAGCAGGCGCAGGGCTTCGTGGAGGCCGGGTGGCGGCACGTGCGCATCCAGCTCTCGACGCCGGGCGGTGGCGGGTACGGCGCGCCCGCGGTGCCGACCGAGTACCCGGACGCCCCGTACCCGAACGGCTGGAGCGCGCGGGACTACCTGCGGCGCGTGCCCGGCCTGTTCGAGGCGGTGCGCGAGGCCCTCGACGACCGCGTCGAGCTGCTGCACGACGTGCACTCGCGCCTCACCCCGAAGGACGCCGTCTGGCTGGCGCGCGCCGTCGAGCCGTACCGCCCGTACTTCCTCGAGGACGTGCTGCCGCCCGAGCACTGGGACCGGCTGCCCGAGGTGCGGGCCGCCAGCCCGGTGCCGATCGCGGTCGGCGAGCTCACGACGTCCCTGCCGGACGCCGTCAGGCTCGTGCGCGACGGCGGGGTGGACTTCATCCGCTCGCACGTCTCCGACATCGGCGGCCTGACGCCGGCGCGCAAGCTCGCGGACCTCGCCGAGCTCTGCGGGGTGAAGACGGCGTGGCACGGCCCGGGCGACACGTCGCCGATCGGCGCGGCCGCCAACGTGGCCCTCGACGTGACCTCCGCGGCCTTCGGCATCCAGGAGGGCCACCTCTACAATGAGGCGACCCACGAGGTCTTCCCGGGGACCCTGCGTATCCAGGACGGCTGGCTGGTCCCGAACGACGCGCCGGGCTGGGGGATCGACGTCGACGAGGAGGCGGCGGCCCGTTTTCCCGCCGAGCTCTCCGGACACGACGCCTGGGCCGCGGGCGTCCGCCGACCCGACGGAGCGCTGGAGGCGCCGTGACCGAGCTGACCGACCGTTCGAGGCAGCGCCAGGGCGACGTCCGGCCCTACGCCTCGCGCCGCCCGCGGCCGGCGGGCGACCGGAGCCAGCCGGGCGCCAACCAGTACGACCTCGGGTCCTTCAACGAGGCGACGATCATCGAGACCATCCGGATCGCGGGCACCATCTCGCGGACGGAGATCGCGCAGCAGACCGGCCTCACGCAGCAGTCCGTGTCCCGGATCCTGCGCGGGCTGCTGGAGCGCGGCCTGCTCGCCGAGGGCGCCGCCGAGCGGACCGAGCGGCTCGGCAAACCGCGCACCCCCGTGCGGCTGCGGGCCGAGGCAGCGCACGCGGCGGGCGTGCTCGTCGACCCGGAGCTGGTGTCGGTCGTGCTGACCGACCTGGACGGGGCGGTGCTCGAGCGTCGCACGGTCCCGTTGGACGCCGAGGTCGCGCCCGAGGCGCTCGTGGAGATCGTCGCGGACGCCGTCGACGACGTCGTGGTCGCGTCCGGGATCGACGCCGCGACGTTCCTCGGTGTCGGCGTCGCCGCGCCCGGGCCGATCACGATCGACGGCCAGCTGCTCGACCTGCCCCTGTCGCACGCCTGGCGCAACGTGCCGCTGCGCAGCATGCTCGCGGAGCGGCTCGACTGCCCCGTCGTCCTCGAGAAGGACGGCGCGGCGGCCGCCGTGGGCGAGCGGTGGATCGGCCGGACGGAGCGCGCCGGCGACTTCGTCTACCTCTACGTGGGCACCGGCATGGGCTCGGGTCTCGTCCTCAACGGCGAGACCTATCGGGGCGGCAGCGCGAACGCCGGCGAGTTCGGCCAGCTGTGCGCGATCCGGCTCGGGCTCGTCGACGAGGACGGCGGCCCGCAGCTCGTCCGGGAGTGCAACCCGACCGTCGCGCTGCCCGAGATCGCCCGCGAGCTCGGGTACGCGGGCACGGCGCGCAGCTTCCGGGAGATGTGCGCGGAGGTCGGCGCGGGCGACCCCGCCGCCGTCGCGGCCGCGCAGCAGATCGCGGACGTCATCGCCCTCGGCGCCGTGGCGCTCATCGACCTGCTCGACCTGCCGCTGCTGGTGGTGGGCGGCCCGGCGTTCGCGCCCGAGCTGCAGCCGTTCCTCGTGGACACCATCGACCGCGCCGTGAACAGCCTCCCGACGGCGCACCACGCGCGGCACGTCGTCGTCGAGCGGTCCCTCGTCCAGGACGAGGCGGGCGCCGTGGGCGCCGCCTCGACGATCTTCCACGCCTCGTTCGCGCCTTCCGTGCGGCGCACGCGGCAGTACTCGATCTCGTGACGGCGGCCGCCACGACTGCCATGACGACAGCGGGACGCCTGCGGCTGCGCTCCCCCGGCGGCGAGCACGCCGTCGAGGTCGAGCCGACCGGGGCGCGCGTCGCGTCCCTCGTGCACACGCCCACCGGCACGGAGCTGCTGCTGCGGCTGCCCTGGGAGGACGAGGACTGGTCGGGCGCGTTCCCGTCGGCGAGCTCGAACGAGGAGTGGCACCGCCGGTACGCGGGCGGCTGGCACACGCTCGTGCCGCACGCGGGCGACGCCCGCACCGTCGACGGGGTGCAGCACCCGTTCCACGGCGAGGCCGCGTGGCGGCGGTGGCGGGTGCTGGCGCACGACGCCGGCTCCTGCACGCTCGAGGTCGTGCTGCGCACCGTCCCGCTGACCGTGCGGCGCACGGTGCGCGCCACCGCGGCCGGCCTCGAGGTGGAGCAGCGCGTCGCCAACCACGCGCCGCGGCCCGTCGCCTTCACCTGGACGGAGCACCCGGCGTTCGGCGGCGCCCTCGCGGGCCCCGGCTCGACCGTGACCCTCGGCGGCGACCCGGTCGAGGCCGCGTTCCCGCGCGACGGTGAACCCTCGGGCGGCTTCCAGTCCCTGCGGGCCAAGGGGCGCGGCGACGTCGAGCTGCGCAACGACGCCGCCGGGGTCGCCGTCGTGCTCCGCTTCGACCCCGACCTGTTCCCCCACGTGCACGTGTGGCAGGAGCACCGCGCAACCGCCGGCTTCCCCTGGTGGGGCGCGGTCGACGCCGTCGCGCTCGAGCCCGCGTGCCGCCCCTACGACCCCGACGACGACGCGCTCGGGCCGCTCGTGCTCGCGGGCGGCGCAGAGCTCGCCGCCCGGTTCGAGATCGCGGCCACGGTGCGCGGCACCCACCCCACCCCCCACCCCACCCCCCACCCCACCCCCCACCCCATGGCGAAGGAGCCCCGGTGACCAGGATCGGCGTCCAGACGATGATGCTGCGCGACGAGTTCGCGAAGCGCGGCATCCTCGAGACCTTCCGCGAGGTGCGCGACCTCGGGTACCGGGCCGCGGAGATCTCCGCGGTCGAGATGAGCCCGCAGAACGTCGCCGAGCTCGCCAAGGTCCGCGACGACCTCGGCGTGGAGATCGCGTCGATCTCGGGCGGGCTCACGGCCCCGCCGGGCGCGCCGTCTCTGAGCACGGATCTCGACGCGTTCGTGGCCGACGCGCAGATGCTCGGCGCCCGGATGATCCGCATCGGCATGCTCCCCGCCGCGGCGATGGCGACGACGGCGCGGGTCGAGGAGTTCGCCGACCGGTGCAACGACGTCGCGGCCGCGCTGGCCGAGCACGGCATCCGGCTCTACTACCACAACCACCACGTCGACTTCGCGAGGTACGACGGGCGGCACCTGCTCGACGTCGTCGCGGAGCGCTCGCCGCTCGTCGGCTTCGAGATCGACGTGCACTGGGTGCAGCGCGGCGGCCTGGACCCCGTGCGCACGCTGCGCCGGTACGCGGGCCGGGTCGCGATGGTGCACCTCAAGGACTACCGGATCGGGCACCTCTCCCCCGCCGTGTACGAGGCGATCGACGCCGGCGACCAGGGCCCGTGGCAGGAGGAGCTGCGGCAGATCGTGCAGTTCGCCGAGGTGGGCGAGGGGAACCTCGACTTCCCGTCGATCGTCGAGACCAGCCTGGACGTCGGGGCCGAGTACCTGCTCGTGGAGCAGGACGAGTTCTACGGCCGCACCGCGCTGGAGTGCCTGCGCACCTCCCACGACAACCTCGTCGCGATGGGGTACGGCGGCCTGTTCTGACCTACCCGGCCGACCGGTCCGGGGTCGACGTCGAGCCGCGCACGACGAGCGTGGTGGCGAGCTCCTCGCGCGGCGCGTCCGTCGGCGGCTGCGCCGAGGGCTCGTCGCCGAGGCGCAGCAGCATCCGGAGCGCAGCGGCGCCCATCTGCGCGATGGGCTGGCGCACGGTCGTCAGGCCGGGGTGGACCCACTCCCCCTCGGGCAGGTCGTCGAAGCCGACGACGGCGAGGTCCTCCGGCACCCGGAGCCCGGCGGCGGACGCGGCGTCGTACACCCCGAGCGCCATCGTGTCCGAGCAGGCGAAGACGGCGGTCGGGCGGCCGCGGCCGGCGAGCAACCTGCCCGCGAGCGCAGCGCTGCCGGCCCGCGTCCAGTCGCCGTGCACGACGCGGTCGTCGGGCAGCTCGGCGCCCGCCTCGGCGGCCGCGGAGCGGAAGCCGTCCACCCGGGCCTGGCTGTACAGGTGCCGGCGCCGGCCCGCGAGGACCGCGAGCCGCCGGTGGCCCAGGCCCAGCAGGTGCTCGGCGGCCGCCCGGCCGCCGGCCCAGTTGGTGGCGCCGACGCTCGCGACGGTCCGCGGCGGCTGGGTCACCGGGTCGAGCAGGACGACGGGGACGCGCGCCGCAGTGAGCGTGGCCAGCTGCTCGCGCGTCGTGTCGACGAGCGCGACGACGGCACCGCGCGAGTGCCGCGCGAGCAGCCGCGTGAGCCATGCGTCGTCCGGAGGTCGGGCCACCGAGACGACGATGTCGAGGCCGGCCGCGGTGGCCGCCTGCTCCACGCCGCTCAGGGCACGGTTGGCCCAGGTCCCGTCGACGCCGCTGAGCACGAGGTCCACCAGCGGCGGCCGCTCCCCCCGCGGAGCGACGCCCCGGCCCGACCGGCCCCGGTAGCCGAGGTCGTCGACCGCGGCCATCACGCGGGCGCGCGTCGCGGCGGAGACGTCGGAGCGGCCGCGCAGCACCTTGGAGACCGTGGGGACGGTGGTCCCGGCGGCGGCGGCGACGTCGGCGAGCGTGGTGGGGCGGTCGGCGGGCACGTCCGGACTCTAGCGACGCCCACAGAAGTTGCGCAACTATCTGGCCCAGATGGATCGTCTCTCACCCCTTGAAGGGCGAACTTCTCCCATGGAAGACTCGTCGGGCACAGTCGAGAGCCACCATGCAGTTGCGCAACAACGGGAGTTGCAGATGACAGACCGCACACAGCGACGAGCGCTGGTCGTGAGGGGCGGGTGGGACGGGCACCAGCCGGTGGAGACCACCGACTCGTTCGTCCCGTTCCTCACCGGGCAGGGCTACGAGGTGCACGTCGAGGACGAGACCACCGTCTATGCCGACGCCGACTACATGGCCGGTGTGGACGTCGTGGTGCAGACCGTCACGATGAGCACGATCGCCGACGACGAGCTGCGCGGCCTCACCGCCGCGGTCCGGGCGGGCACCGGCCTCGCGGGCTGGCACGGCGGGATCGCCGACTCGTACCGCAACAGCTCGGACTACCTGCACCTGATCGGCGGGCAGTTCGCCACCCACCCGGCCAAGGCACCGCGCGAGGAGCTGCCGGGCGACGGCACGGACTGCTTCGTGCGGTACACGGTCGACGTCGTGCCGGAGAAGGCCGACCACCCGATCGTCGCCGGGATCTCCGACTTCGAGCTCACCACCGAGCAGTACTGGGTGCTCAGCGACGAGTACAACGACGTCCTGGCGACCACCACGATCGCCGCGCCCGACTACCACCCGTGGCACCGGCCCGTGACCTGCCCGGCCGTGTGGACCCGGCAGTGGGGCGACGGCCGCGTCTTCGTCTCGACGCCCGGGCACAACCTGGACGTCGTGAACGACCCGAACGTCCGCACCATCATCGAGAGGGGCATCCTGTGGGCCAGCCGCTGAGGATCGGCATCGTGGGCGTCGGGGCGATCTCCGGCCAGTACCTGAGCACGTTCGAGCGGCTCGGGACGCTGGGGAGCGGGGCGGTGCGGCTCGTCGCCGTCGCGGACCTCGACGCCGATCGCGCGGCCGCCGTCGCCGCCGAGCAGGGCGTCCGCGCCCTCACCGTCGACGAGCTCGTCACCGACCCCGAGGTCGACGCCGTGCTCAACCTGACGATCCCCGCCGCGCACGCCGAGGTCGCCCTCAAGGCGATCGCGGCGGGCAAGGACGTGTACGGCGAGAAGCCGCTCGCCGCCACGACCGACGACGCGCGCGCCATCGTCGAGGCCGCGCGCGCCGCCGGCGTGCGCGTGGGCTGCGCGCCGGACACCGTGCTGGGCACGGGGGTACAGACGGCGCGGAAGGCGATCGACGACGGCCTGGTCGGCACGCCCGTCGCCGCGACGGCGACGATGGTGACCCCCGGCCACGAGCGCTGGCACCCGAACCCGGACTTCTACTACCAGCCCGGTGGCGGCCCGCTGCTGGACATGGGCCCGTACTACGTGACCGCGCTGGTCACGCTGCTCGGCCCGGTGGAGTCCGTGGTCGGCAGCGCCGGCCGCGCGCGGGCCACCCGCACCATCGGCTCCGGGCCCCGCGAGGGCGATCAGGTGCCGGTCGACGTCGACACCCACGTCACGGGCGTGCTGCGGCACGAGTCCGGCGCCCTGTCGACGCTCGTCATGAGCTTCGACGCCGTCGCGACGCGCGCGTCGTGCATCGAGGTGCACGGGGACCAGGGCTCGCTCGTCGTGCCGGACCCCAACGGCTTCGACGGCACCGTCGAGCTGCACCGGCTCGGCGGCACGTGGGAGGACCTCCCCGTGAGCGCCGGGTATCGCGACGCCGGCCGCGGCTACGGTCTCGCCGACCTGGCCGCCACCCCGCCCGGCGCCACCGCCCGGGCGAACGGCGACCTGGCGTACCACGTGCTCGACGTCATGACGTCGCTGCTCACCGCCGTCGAGAAGGGGACGTCCGTCTCCGTCGCGAGCGCCTGCGAGCGACCCGCGGCCGTGCCTCTGTCCGACGCCCCGCGCATCTGACGGACGCCCGACCAGCACGGACGCCGCCCGGGACCGGGTCCTCAGGCCCGCCCCGGGCGGCGTCCACCTCGTGGGACACCCTCTGGGCGACTTCTCAACACCGGCGGGGGCGGGTGGAACGGCTCCCGGGCCGGGGTGCAGATCGGCTCGCTCGGGCCCGGCGTCCTCGTCGACCGGTACCACCACGACCTGACCTTCCGCGGCAACACCATCGAGGGACCCGCGGGCGACGGCGTCACTGTGCGGAGCGAGGTCGCCGGGACCGCCCGGATCACCCGCACCCGCCTCGACGGGATGCGTGCCGGCCAGGTCCCGCTCCGCAACGACTCCCCGGAGACGTTCGCCGTGGTCCAGACGGGCAACTCCTGGCAGGAGTAGGAGGGGCGACGGTGCCCCTGCGGAGTTCGCCCGGTCGGGACTCGCCGCCTCCGCCACGGTGTCATGGGTGCAGAGTCCGCTTCGGGAGCCGTCGCGCCTCAGGCGGCCCCACCGAGCGCGCGGAAGGCGACGACGAACAGCGCCGCGGTCACGGCGGTGCCGGCGACGGCCGTCGCGACGGCGAGCGCGCCGCGGAGGCTGCGCGCGAGCATGCTCGCGAGCATGCTCGCGAGCAGGACGACCGCGACGACGCCGATCGCCACCCAGTACGTCGCGCCCGTCGTGTCCGCGACGGTGGTGAGGCCGTAGACCCCGTCGCCGACGCCGACGCCCGCGAGCAGCGCCGTGCCGAGCGCGGCGCGGGTCCCCGGGCGGCGGAGCCATGCGGCGGCGACCCCGACGAACGGGCCGACGACCACCCCCACCACGCTGAACAGCAACGGCCGGTACACGAGGCCGCGCAGGTCCGCCGCGAACGTGTAGCCCAGGACGAGGAGGACGAAGCTCGCGGCCCCCAGGACCGCGGCCTGCCACGTGCGGGCCCCCGTCGCCGCCGCCCACCAGAAGACCAGGGCCGCGGAGACCAGGGTCCAGCCGCTCGCCGAGTTCGCGACCGGGACGACCGCAGCCGGCAGGGCGCCCTGCGCGAACGACGTCAGGCCGCCGAGGAGCAGGCTCGCCACGAGCACGACGGCGCCGCGCGTCCACGGCCGTCCCCACGGCGCAGGCGTCGACGGCGTCGGCGCAGGTCCGGCGGGGCGGGGTGACGACGGGGCGACCGCACGGTCGCGGGACGGTGTCGTGTCGGGCACGTCCTGAACCTAGGGGTGGTGGCGAGGCACGGGCGTCCGCCCGTGGTCGGACGCCCGTGCGCCGGTCGTCCCCCTCCGGCACGACGACGGTCCGAAGGCCGGAGTGCCGCCGACGTCCCCGCGACGGTGCACGTCGCCTGCGCACCGTGCTGCAGCAGGCGCACGGGGAACGGCCGGACTCTCACCCCGTCCAGCTCGCCACCCGGCTGGTCGTGCGGGAGCCGACCGCAGCCCCGGCGGACCGAGCGGTCCGTCAGAGCGTCGTCGTGAGGACGCCTCCGTCTGCGCGCAGGGCGGCGCCGTTGGTGGCCGAGGAGACCGTGCCCGCCAGGTAGGCGACGAGGTGCGCGATCTCGGCCGGCTCGATGAACCGCTGCAGGAGCGACGTCCGGTTCGCCGCCTCGATCGCGCTCCGCACCTGGTCCGCGGGGACGCCCTGGGCCCGAGAGAGGTCCTCGACGGCCCGGGCGACGCCGTCGGAGTACGTCGGACCGCCGAGGACCGAGTTGACCGTGACGCCCGTCCCTCGGGTGAGCTTGGCCAGGCCGTTGGCCAGGGCCAGCGCCCCGGCCTTCGTCGTCCCGTAGTGGGTCATGTCGGCGGGGACGTCCACGCCGGACTCGCTGCTCACGAAGACGACGCGGCCCCAGCCACGGCTCAGCATGCCGGGCAGCACGTGCCGGGACAGGCGGACGCCGCTCATGACGTTGATGTCGAAGTACCGCTGCCACGCGTCGTCGGGGACCTCCTGGAACGCCTGGACATCGAAGACGCCCACGTTGTTCACCAGGACGTCCACCTCGCCCAGCGTCTCGCCCAGCCGCAGGACCTGGTCGGGCTCCGCGAAGTCCGCCGCGATCCCGGAGACCGCCGCGCCGGGCACCGTCTCCTCCAGCCTTCGCACCGCCGCCGCGACGCCGTCCTCGGTCCGCCCGTTGACGACCACCGACGCCCGTTCGGTGAGCAGCGCCTCGGCCACGGCGAAGCCGATGCCCTGCGTCGACCCGCTCACGAACGCCCTCTTGCCTGCCAGCCCCAGGTCCACCTGCCGCCCTCCCGTCGTCGTCCGCCTGGTTCACTTGCCCAGGCAAGTGCAGACTAGGCAGTGATGACTTTCCTGAGCAAGTCACTGCTGGCCGGGCCGATACCCGTACGCTGGCGGTCATGCAGGACCCTGAGACGCGCGCCGCCGCCCCCGAGGAGCTCACGGGCGAGGAGCTGGAGACCTGGGCCGCCCTGGCGACCGTGCTGGAGTGGCTGCCCCCCGCGCTGGACGCCCAGCTCCAGCGCGACGCACAGCTGTCCCACTTCGAGTACGGCGTGCTGTACGCCCTGGCCCAGGCACCCGACGACACCCTCCGGATGAGCGTCCTGGCGGGCTACGCGAACAGCACGCTCTCGCGGCTCTCGCGGGCAGCCTCGCGGCTGGAGACGCAGGGATGGGTGCGGCGCACGCCCGACCCCTCGGACGGGCGTTACACCCTGGCCGTCCTCACCGAGCCCGGACGGGCGAAGGTCCGGGACGCGACCCCCGGCCACGTGCGCCTCGTCCACCAGCTCGTGCTGGACCGACTGACGACCCCGCAGACCCGGCAGCTGCGGGAGATCAGCAGGCGGATCGGACGCGCCGTCCGGGAGGACGGCGGCTGGCAGCCGCGCTGACGCGCATTTGCTCCGGCCCGGCGCGCCGGCGACGCTCAGCCGAGCAGGTGGCGCAGGTAGCGGCCCGGCGCGTCGAGGAACGCGCGCCAGTGCTGGACCAGCTCGAGATCGTCCCACGTCGTCGGGCGCAGGCCCCACGGCCCGACCTCCAGGATCGTCGCGCCGGGCAGCGCCGCCAGCACGGGCGAGTGCGTCGCGCAGAGGATCTGGCCACCGCGCCCGGCCAGGTCCTCGAGCACGCTCATGAGGCTCAGCGTGGAGGAGAAGCTCAGCGCCGCCTCCGGCTCGTCGAGGCAGTACAGGCCCGGCCCGTCGAACCGCGACTCGAGGACCGCGAGGAAGGACTCGCCGTGGCTCATCTCGTGGAACACCGGGTCCCTCGGCCCCGGATGCTCCTCGAGGAACGTGTACCAGCCGTGCATCGTCTCCGCGCGCAGGAAGAAGCCCCACCGCCCCGACCCGACGCCGCGCTGCAGCCGGACGGCCCGGTGCAGCGGCGACTCGGACTCACGGGTCGAGTGCCGGCCGTACGCCGTGCCGCCCTCCGGAGACAGCCCGTAGGCGACCGCCACGGCCTCGACGAGCGTCGACTTGCCGCTGCCGTTCTCCCCCACCAGGAACGTCACGCCCGGCGCGAGCTCCAGCCCGTCGCGCAGCACCTGCTCGACGGCGGGGACGGTGCGCGGCCACGCGCCCGCGGGAAGCGGGTGCTCGGGGTCCGGCGCGACCCGCACCACCGGCGGCTGCGAGAAGTCCACGGGGGCATCATGCCCCGAGAGACGCCCGACCAGCAGGCACGGTGGCCACGTCGATCGCGACTTCACCACCTCGTGCGACCACGGCGCCCCCGCGCGAAGATCGACGTCAGTGCGACGCTCGCACTCCACCACCGAAGGAGACATCGTGAGCAGCTCAGAGGACTCCGAACCCGCCGCACCGACGAGTCCCGGCAATCCCACCGACCCAGTCACACGTCGCTCGGACGAGCCCCTCGACGAGCCCAAGAGCCCCGGCCCGCCGGCTCGTCGAGGGACGCCGGACTCCTCGACCGACGCCCTCGACGAGCCCAAGAGCCCCGGCCCGCCCCCGGGCTCGATCCCCGGAGAATCGGACTAGCCTGCCGTTCTGCCACGTCCACCCGGCCAGGTCACGCCCTCTGGAGCGATGCGAGGCGGGTGGCGGAGGCTGTTCCGGGCCTATCCCCAGACCGGATCCTGGGCTTCCTTCCAACACTCCGACCACGGGACGGCTCGGAGCCCATGGTCGCGGAGGACGGCCTCTCACCCCCTGCGCGCGACCTGTTGTGGAAGGCCACGCGGCACTACATGACGACGGCGGATACGGTCAGGACTGCATGTCGACGAACCGCGAGTAGTGGCCCTGGAACGCCACGGTGATGGTGTCCGTCGGGCCGTTACGGTGCTTGGCGACGATCAGGTCCGCCTCGCCGGCACGCGGCGACTCCTTCTCGTACGCGTCCTCGCGGTGGAGCAGGATCACCATGTCGGCGTCCTGCTCGATCGAGCCTGACTCACGCAAATCAGACATAGCAGGCTTCTTGTCCTGCCTCTGCTCGGGACCACGGTTCAGCTGCGACAGCGCGATGACCGGGACGCCGATCTCCTTCGCCAGGAGCTTGAGCGCACGGGAGAACTCGGAGACCTCCTGCTGTCGGGACTCGACCTTCTTTCCGGAGGTCATGAGCTGCAGGTAGTCGATCACGACGAGCTTCAGGTCGTGCTTCTGCTTGAGCCGCCGGCACTTGGCGCGGATCTCGGTGAGCGACATGTTCGGCGAGTCGTCGATGAACATCGGCGCCTCGGAGACCCGGCCCATCACCTTGGCGACCTTCTGCCAGTCGTCCTCGCCCATGGAGCCGTTGCGCAGCTTCTGCAGGTGGACCCGCGCCTCCGCGGACAGCAGACGCATCGTGATCTCGTTGCGGCTCATCTCCAGCGAGAAGACCACGGACGACTGCCCGTGCTTGATCGACGCCGCCCGCGCGATGTCGATGGCCAGGGTCGAGTTGTGCGTCGGGATCATCGCCCGGCTCGCGAGGTACAGGTGCGACGGGTGCTCGATCTCGACGCACCGCACGGGCACCGACCGGACGGCGACGACATCGACGATCTTCCACGCGGCGCCGGGTCGGGAGACGGTGTGCGCAGCCCCGGAACGCATCGAGGTCACGATGCTCTCCGTGGTCCGGATCGTGGCGTCGGCGGGGCTCCCGGACAAGCTCGTCGACCACTCGTGCTGGGCGTCGGCGACGATGGTGGCGCCGTCGTCGAAGACGACCTCGTAGCAGGGTCGATCGGTCATGACCTCGGTCGCTCGGACGACGCGCGTGGGCGTCCCGTCCGCCGCGATGAGCTCGTCGCCCACGGCAACGTCGCCCATGGTCGTCCAGCCGTGCGGCGTGGGCAGCGGGGTGTCGAGCGCCAGGGCCTTGCCCATGGCCGGCCGGGCGGCGATGACGATCATCTGCCCGGGGTGCAGACCGTTGGTCAGCCGGTCGAGGTCGGCGAAGCCGGTGGGGACGCCGACCATGCCCTCGCCGCGGTTCCCGGCGGCCTCGATCTCGTCCATGGTGCCGCCGATGATCTCGGCGAGCGGCAGGTAGTCCTCGGAGGTCTTGCGCTCGGTGACGGCGTAGATCTCGGCCTGCGCGGTGTTGACGATGCCCTCGACGTCGCCGCCGTCGGTGGCATAGCCGAGCTGCACGATCTTGGTGCCGGCCTCGACGAGGCGGCGCAGCACGGCGCGCTCCTGCACGATGCGCGCGTAGTAGCCGGCGTTGGCGGCGGTGGGGACGCCGGCCATGAGGTCGTGGATGTACGGGGCGCCGCCGACGCGAGCGAGCTCGCCACGCTTGGTGAGCTCGGCGACGACCGTGATGGCGTCGGCGGGCTCGCCGCGGCCGTACAGGTCGATGATGGCGTCGTAGACCGCCTCGTGCGCGGGGCGGTAGAAGTCGTTGCCGCGGATCTGCTCGACGACGTCGGCGATGGCGTCCTTGGAGAGCAGCATGCCGCCCAGCACGCTCATCTCGGCGGCGACGTCCTGAGGAGGTGTGCGGTCGAAGGTGGCGCCGGACGCCCCCTGATATCCCGCCTCGAGCTCCTCGATCGACATGCTCACCCCGCTCCCCCGCCGTCGCCGGCGTCCGGTCCGTCACCGGACATCGACTCCCGCTGTCAGGTCCACGTTCTACCGTGGCCCTCTGACACCGCGGACGACGCTAGGCGCGCCCGCGACCGTGCGCAATCGACGGTGTGGACTCAGGTGTGGACGAGCCTGTGGATATGCGCCTCAGGCTGTGCACGGGCGGTGGACAGGCATGTGCACAACTGGGGATATCGGCTGTGTACAACTTTTCGCAGGCCCCTGACCTGCGACGACATTACGCTCAGGCTGTGGAGGAGAAAAAAGTTGGGTGAGGTGCACCGCACCCCGGATCCAGACGGCGGACACCCCGGCGCCACCCCTCCTTCACCGACGCCGTCGGAGGGTCACCCGGCCGCCGCGTCCGCCCACAAGGTTGTCCACAGGGGCGACCGCCGCCGCATCGACCGCGACATCCTCGCCCTCGCGCTGCCCGCGCTGGGCGCCCTCGTCGCCGAGCCGCTGTTCGTGCTCGTCGACAGCGCCGTCGTCGGGCACCTCGGCACCGCGCAGCTCGCCGGCCTGTCCGTCGCGTCCACGCTGCTCGTCACGCTGGTCGGGCTGTGCGTGTTCCTCGCCTACGCCACCACGGCCGCCGTCGCCCGCCTGGTCGGCGCGGGCCGCACCCGCGACGCCCTCCAGTCCGGCATCGACGGCATGTGGCTCGCCCTCGGGCTGGGCGTCGTGCTGGCCGCGGTGCTCGCCGTCGGGGCGCACTGGGCGGTCGGGGCGATGGGCGCCGGCGCGGACATCGCGGGCTATGCGGCCACCTACCTGCGCTGGTCGCTGCTCGGCCTGCCGGGGATGCTCGTGGTCCTGGCCTCCACGGGCGTGCTGCGCGGCCTGCAGGACACGCGCACCCCCCTGTGGGTGGCGTCGACGGGCGCCGTCGTGAACGCCATCCTGTCCGTCGTCCTGGTGTACGGCGCTGGGCTCGGGATCGCGGGCTCGGCCATCGGCACCGCCGCCACCCAGCTCGGCATGGGAGCGGTCCTCACGGTCGTCGTGGTGCGCGGCGCCCGCCGCCACCACGCGTCGCTGCGGCCGCACCACGCGGGCATCTGGGCCAACGCCCGGGCCGGCGCGCCGCTGTTCGTCCGGACGGCGTCGCTGCGACTCGCCATCCTGCTCACCGTCGCGGTCGCGACCAGCCTGGGCGCGACGGCGCTGGCCGGCTACCAGGTCGTCAACAGCCTGTGGGGGCTCGCGGCGTTCGCCCTCGACGCGCTCGCCATCGCCGGGCAGGCGCTGGTGGGCCACGGCCTCGGAGCGGGCGACGTCGGGCGGGTGCGCGCCGTGCTGCGCCGCTCGCTCCAGTGGGGCGTCGGCGCCGGCGTCGCCATCGGCGTCGTGTTCGCCGTCTCCGGGTGGTGGATCGCTCCGCTGTTCACGTCCGACCACGACGTGCGCGTCGCGATCACCGCGGGCCTGGTCGTCACCGGCGTGCTCATGCCGATGGCGGGCTGGGTCTTCGTGCTCGACGGCGTCCTCATCGGCGCCGGGGACGGCCGCTTCCTCGCGTGGGCGGGGATGCTGACCCTCGTCGTCTACGTGCCCTTCGCCCTCGCGGTCCGCGCCTGGGCGCCCGACGGCGCGATCGGGCTGGCGTGGCTGTGGGGCGCGTTCGCGGGCGTGTTCATGCTCGCCCGCGCCCTCACGACCGGCCTGCGCGCCCGCGGCGACCGCTGGATGGTCACGGGCGCGTGACGCCGACGGACCGTCCGGTGAACGCGGTGTGACATCGGCGGCGCGGCGCCGTCACGAGGGCACCACGAGCCGGTAGCCGATGCCGCGCACGGACGACACCCGGAGCTCCGGCAGCACGCGCAGCCGCTTGCGCAGCCGCTTCACGGCGGAGACCACCGGGTCCGGGTCACCCAGGTAGCCGGTGCGCCACACGGTGCTGGTCAGCTCGGCGAACGACCACACGCGGTCCGGCGCGGACGCGAGCGCGACCAGCAGGTCGAACTCCCGGATCGACAGGTGCACCGGCACGCCCCGCGCGGTGACCTCCCGGGCCGCGAGGTCGACCTCGAGCGCGCCGAGCACGATCCGCCGCGCCCGGACGTCGGCCGCCGCGACGGCGACGACCGGGATCTCGCCCGACGGTGCGGCGGGTGCGCGCGCGTGCACCTCGAGCGTGTGCGGGGCCTCGTCGTCGGGCACCACCGCGGGCGGGGGCTGGCCGAGGAGCGTCCGCGCGCCGTCGGTGTCCGCCGTGGCGATCACCGCCGCCCGTCCGCGGAGCAGGCGGGCGACCTCGCCCACCCGTTGCAGCGGCAGCCCGATGCAGAGCACGTAACCGCCGACCGGCTCGACCACGTTCTTGGGGGGCATCTGCCGTCCTCCGTCCGACGCGCGCTCCTGGCAGGGTCGCGGACATCGTTTACCCAGGTGCCTATCAGAGTTCAGACCGAACCGCCCGCCGACGGCGCCCGGAACCGACCCGGACCTGCCCCCGGGTTGACCGGAAACTGGCCGCCGGCCGTCCTTGTCCGCCGGAGGATCGCCGGATGGGCTGGGGGGCGGGCCCCGACCGGGCGCCCGTCACGACGCCCCCGCACCCGGGGGCTCCCTCACCTGGAGGAAGCGTGCACTCACCGATCCGCACGAGATCGATGCGAACCAAGTCGACGGGGACGTCGACCGGCCGCAGGAGGGGGTGGGTCGCGACGAGCGCGGCCGTCGCCCTCCTCGCCACGTCCGCGGTCGGGGTCGCGCCGGCGTTCGCCGCCGACGACGACCCGCCGCTCGCCCCGTCCGTCGACGTCCCCGACCCCGCGGACAAGATCGGGACCGCCGTCGAGAAGGACCTCGCCGCCGGCCCCGCCGACTTCTGGCTCGAGCTCGCCGACACGGCCGACCTGCGCGCGGCGAAGGACATCGCCGACTGGGACGACCGCGGGAAGTACGTCTACGACACCCTGACCGCCGTCGCGGGCGACGCGCAGGCCGACCTCGTGAAGGAGCTCGACGCCGCCGGCGTCGACCACGAGTCCTTCTGGATCTCCAACCGCATCCTGGTCCGCGACGGCGACGCCGCCCTCGCGACCTCGCTCGCGGCGTCCCCCGAGGTCGAGGCGATCTCCGCGCCGCAGAAGTTCGACCTGGTCGAGCCGGTCGAGCGCACCAAGTCCCCCGTCCGCGGCACGCAGGCCGTCGAGTGGGGGCTGCAGGCCATCAACGCCGACGACGCGTGGGCCCTCGGGTACACGGGCGAGGGCGTCACCGTGGCCAACATCGACTCGGGCGTGCAGGGCGACCACCCCGCGCTCGCACCGCACTACCGCGGGCTGCAGGCCGACGGCAGCGTGGTGAACGACTACAACTGGTTCGACTCGTCGAACGCCTGCGCCGGTGACTCCCCCTGCGACACCGACGGCCACGGCAGCCACACGATGGGCACCATGGTGGGCGACGACGGCGCCGGCAACCAGATCGGCGTCGCCCCCGGCGCGGACTGGGTCGCGGCCAACGGCTGCTCCACCTGCTCCGACGCGGACCTGCTCGAGTCCGGGCAGTGGGTGCTCGCGCCCACCAAGGTGGACGGCAGCGACCCCGACCCGAGCAAGCGTCCCCAGGTCGTGAACAACTCCTGGGGCCTGGACGCGTCGGGCGCCATCGACGACTTCATGGCCGAGGAGATCGCCGCGTGGGAGGCCGCCGGCATCTTCGGCACCTGGTCGGCGGGCAACGAGGGTCCGGGATGCCGGTCCACGTCGTCGCCGGGCGCCAACGAGGCCACGTACTCCGTCGGCGCGTTCGACTCGTCGGGCGCCATCGCGGCGTTCTCGTCGCGCGGCACCGGGGAGAACGGCGGGACCAAGCCGAACATCTCGGCCCCCGGCGTCAACGTGCGCTCGTCCGTGCCGGGCGACGGCTACGCCTCCTACAACGGCACGTCGATGGCGGCCCCGCACCTCGCGGGCGCGGTCGCGCTGCTGTGGAGCGCGGCACCGAGCCTCGTCGGCCAGATCGAGGAGACGCAGGCCCTGCTCGACGGCGCCGCGGTCGACGTCGACGACACGACGTGCGGCGGAACCGCCGCGGACAACAACGTGTGGGGCGAGGGCAAGCTCGACGTCACGGCCCTGCTCGACGCCGCGCCCGTGGGCGACACCGGCCTCGTCACCGGCACCGTGACCGCCGCCGACGGCGCCCCCGTCGCGGGCGCCGAGGTGACGTTCGACGGGGACCGCGACCGCACCGTCACGACCGGCGACGACGGCGCGTTCACCGCCGAGCTGGCCGTGGGCGACTACGCCGTGAGCGCGCGGGCCTTCGGGTTCCTCGCCTCGGCGCCGGCCGACGTCGCCGTCGCCGTGGACGAGACCGTCACGCTGCCGATCACGCTGGAGCGGGCACCCACCCGCACCGTCTCCGGCACGGTCACCGAGAAGGACGGGTCGCCCACCCCGGGCGCCGTCGTCACCCTCTCCGGCCCGCTGGACCCGGTCACGACCGGGGCCGACGGCACGTACGCCATCTCGGGCGTGCCGGACGGCACCTACACCCTGGGCGTCTCGGCGGGCACGTGCGCGGCGCCGTTCAGCACGGAGGTCGTGGTGGACGGCGACGAGTCCGTCGACGCCACCCTCAAGCGGCTGATCGACTCCTACGGGTACTACTGCTCCACCGGCACCGCCGGGGTCGCGACGGGCGACACGCTGCTGGCGCTCACCGGCGACGACAAGGCGGCTTCCGTCGACCTGCCGTTCGGCTTCCCGTTCTACGGCGAGACGTACGACACCGCGTACGTGTCGACCAACGGGTTCCTGAACTTCCTCACCTCGTCGACGAGCCTGACGAACGGCGCGCTCCCGAGCGCGGCCGCGCCCAACGCCGCGGTCTACCCCTTCTGGGACGACCTCAACGTCGATGCGGAGTCGTCCGTCCACACCGCCACGACGACGGTGGACGGCGTCGACGCGTTCGTCGTCGAGTGGCGCAACGTGCGCAAGTACCGGCCCGAGACCGACCGGGTCAACTTCTCCGCCACCCTCCTCGCCGACGGCCGGGTCACCCTCGGCTACGGCTCCGTCACCGACACCACCACGGCGCGCGGCGACTCCGCCACGATCGGCATCGAGGACGCGGCGGGCGCGGTCGCCTCGCAGTTCTCGTACAACGCGCCGGTCGTCGCCGACGGCCTGTCCGTCACGTACGACGTCGCGGGCATGGGCTCCGTGGCCGGCACGGTGACCGACGGGAACACGAACGAGCCGCTCGAGGACGCCACCGTCACGATCACGTCGAAGGACGACGGCGACGAGACGGTCGTGACCACCGGCGCCGACGGCGCCTACGCGGCCCGGCTCCCGCTGGAGCGGTACGGCATCACCTACGCGAAGGACGCGTACGCGGGCGCGACCCGCAACGCGGCCCTCACGGAGGACGGCCAGGTCGTGACGCGGAACGTCGCGCTCGGCGCCGGCCGGCTCGAGGTCAACAAGGAGAGCGTCTCCGCCTCGATCGGGATGGGCGCCACCGCGAGCCGCGCGTTCCGGGTGACGAACACCGGCACGGAGCCGGTGGACGTCTCCCTCGGCGCCGGCCAGGGCGGCTTCGAGCTGCTCGGTGCGAAGGGCGGCGACGGCGCGGTGATCAGCCACGTCGCCGGTGACGCCACCGTGCCGAGGTCGACGACACCGGCCGGGTCCGGGCTGGGCACGTCGGACGGGAAGAAGGGCGGCCTCGCGACGTCCGGGGCGAAGGCGGGCACCGTCTCCCCCGACCTGTCGGCCGTCCCCCTCGACGAGACGACCCTGACCCACTCGGCGTCGCAGGACGTCGTGGCCAACAACTCGGTGGCGTGCACCAACCAGGTGACCACCCAGGACAACGGCTACCTGCGCACGTTCACGCTGAGCGACTTCGGCATCGACGGCTCGTTCGACGTGAAGAGCGTGTCGTTCGCCGTCGAGGCCGCCCGGGTCGCGCAGCCGCTGACCGTGAACCTGTACACGCTGGACGGGGCGCTGACCTACGCCAACATGACGAAGATCGGCAGCGCCGAGGCGACGGCCGGCACCAGCGCCGGCGGCACGGTCGTCTCGGTGCCGGTCGAGGGCGAGGTGCCGAAGGACGGCACGCTGGTCGTCGAGATCGACGTCCCGGCCGGCGGCTGGTTCTTCATCGGGTCCAACGACGCCGGCCAGACGGCGCCGTCGTACCTGCGGTCGGAGTCCTGCTCCATCCCGGAGCCGACCGACACCGCCGACATCGGCTACCCCGGCATGCACATCGTCATGAACGTGTCGGGCGAGACGTCGGGAGGCGGGGGCGGCCTCGAGTGGCTGGACGTCCAGCCGCCCGAGCTCACCCTCGCACCGGGGGCGTCCGTGCAGGCCGCGGTGACCCTCACCGCCGCGGTCGAGCAGCCCGGGGCGTACTCGGCCACGATCACGGCGGCCGGGAACACCCCGTACGAGGCACCCACCGTCGCGGCGCTGATGACGGTGAAGGCGCCGACCGGCTGGGGCAAGGTCACCGGCACGGTGACCGGCGGCGGCGGCCCGCTCGACGGCGCCGTCGTGCACCTCGACGGGAAGGCGTACGACAAGACCCTCGTCACGGGGGCCGACGGCACCTACGGGTACTGGATGCCCAAGGCCAACGGGCCGCTCCAGCTCGTCGTCGCGGCGAACGGGTTCATCCCGGCCGTCCGCACCGCCCCGATCGTGGCCGGGCAGACCACGGTCTACGACGTCGCCCTGAAGCCGCTGCCCTGATCGCCTGACAGGAGGAACGACGAAGGTCCCGGTCCCCTCGCGGGGGCCGGGACCTTCGTGCGTCAGGCGTCAGGCGTTCAGCCGGCGACGACCTTGACGGCGATCTTCGCGGAGACCTCGGGGTGCAGGCGCACCGACACGGTGTACTCACCGGTCGTCTTGATCGGCTGGCCGATCTCGATCTTGCGCTTGTCGACCTGCGGGCCCTCGGCGGCCACGACCGCGTCGGCGATGTCACCGGTGGTGACGGCACCGAACAGGCGGCCGGACTCACCGGCGTGCGCCGTGACGACGACCGTCTTGGCGGCGAGCGAGTCGGCCACCGCCTTGGCCTCGTCCAGCGTGGCGATCTCGCGGGCCTTGCGGGCCTTGCGGATCGCGGAGACCTGGGACTCGGCGCCCTTGGTCCAGGGGGTGGCCAGACGGCGCGGGATGAGGAAGTTCCGGGCGTACCCGTCCTTCACCTCGACGACGTCGCCAGGCTCACCGAGACCGGTGACCTCGTGGGTCAGGATCAGCTTCGACATGATTCAGTGATCCTTCCGGTCAGCGGGCCGAGGACGAGTACGGCAGCAGCGCCATCTCACGGGCGTTCTTCACCGCACGGGCGATCTGGCGCTGCTCCTGGACGGAGACGCCGGTCACGCGACGCGCGCGGATCTTGCCGCGGTCGGAGATGAACTTGCGCAGCAGCGCGGTGTCCTTGTAGTCGACGGACTCGATCTTGGCCGTCTTGAGCGGGTTGGCCTTCTTCTTGGGCTTGCGCACCACAGGCTTCGCCATGGTGTTGCTCCTTCACAGGTGCTGTCCTCACGAGGCGCCGGCCGGGGCCGGCGTCGGAGGACGGGTGATCTGGGGACTGGCGCCGATCAGAACGGGGGCTCGTCCGAGAACCCGCCACCGGAGGAGGCGGGACCGGCCGTGGCCCACGGGTCGTTGCTCTGACCGCCGCCGGAAGAACCGAAGCCTCCGCCGGGCTGGCCGCCACCCTGGGGGCCGCCGTAGCCGCCCCCCTGGTTGCCGCCGCCGCCGCCGAAGCCGCCACCGCCACCGGAACGCTGGGCGCGGGTGACCTTCGCCGAGGCGTACCTCAGCGACGGGCCGACCTCGTCGACCTGCAGCTCCATGACGGTGCGCTTCTCCCCCTCGCGGGTCTCGTACGAGCGCTGAGTCAGACGGCCCTGCACGACGACGCGCATGCCCTTCGTCAGCGACTCGGCGACGTTCTCCGCGGCCTCGCGCCAGACCGAGCAGGACAGGAACAGCGCTTCGCCGTCCTTCCACTCGTTGGTCTGGCGGTCGAACGTGCGCGGCGTGGACGCGATGCGGAAGTTGGCGACGGCAGCCCCTGACGGGGTGAAGCGCAGCTCCGGGTCCGCGACCAGGTTTCCGACGACCGTGATGACGGTCTCACCAGCCATGCCATGCTCCTTCGTTCGTCCGAGAGTCGTGAGGGGATCCCATCACGGGGCTGTGACATCCACGATGTCGACGTCCACAGGCTGGGCCGGGACGCCGCCCGCGACGGGGGCAGAGTTTCGGTTCAGGTCTCAGCGGGCGTCGGTGCGCAGGATCTTGGTCCGCAGCACGGCCTCGTTCAGGCCGAGCTGGCGGTCCAGCTCCTTCGCGGTGGCCGGCGTCGAGGTGAAGTCGACGACGGCGTAGATGCCCTCGGAACGCTTGGAGATCTCGTACGCCATGCGGCGACGGCCCCAGATGTCGACCTTGTCGACGGAACCACCCTCGGTCGAGATGACCGACAGGTACTTGTCCAGCGACGGGGCCACCGTGCGCTCCTCGACCTCCGGGTCCAGGATCACCATCAGCTCGTACTGACGCATGTGTTCAACCCACCTCCTCTGGTCTCAGCGGTCACGGTCGTTCCGTGACAGGAGGGTTCTTGCGTGCGTCGGCCGCGCGCCGTCCCGGAACGGTCCGGGGCGGTGGGCACAGCCAGTCGACCAGGATACCCGCCGGGGCGGGTGTCCCGGAAATCGGTCAGTTGTCGGCGCCTTCCAGGTCGTCGAAGATGCCGCCGTCGTCCGTGGCGGTCGGGTCGGGCGACGGTGAGTTCCCGTTCCCGTTCCCGTTGCCGTTCCCGTTGTCGCCGTTGCCCGGCTCCGGACCCTTCGAGACGATCAGCGTCACGGTCGAGCCCTGATCGACGCTGCTGCCCTGGCCGGGGTCGGTGTCGATCACGATGCCGACCGGCTGGTCGCTGAACTCCTCCCGCACCGCCGGCTGGAGGGCGTCGCCGTAGATCATCTGCTCGGCCGTGGTCCGCGGCTGCCCGACGACGTTCGGCACCACGACCTGCTCGGGCTTGTCCGGCTGGCCGGTGGAGACCACGAGGGTGACGGTCGTGCCCACGGGTACCTCCTGCCCCGCTCCGGACACCTGCAGCACCGTGCCCTTGCGCTCGTCGCCGTTCTGCGCCCTCGTGCTCACCACGAGCTGCAGCTTCTCCAGCTCCCTGGTGGCCTTCGCGATGTCCCAGCCGGTGACGTCCGGCACGGTGACCGTCTCCTCCTCCGTCTCGGACGGGGTGGGCGAGGGCGAGAAGGTCGGCTGCGCCGGCACGTACTCGGGGAAGCTCTCCTCGTCCATGCCCTCGGTCGCGACCTGCATGAAGTCGGTCCACGCGCGCACCGGCCAGGTACCGCCGGTGATCTCCGGCCACTCGCCGAAGCCGTCGATGTCGTCCTGCCCGGCGATCTTGCCCGCCTCGAGGTCGAGCGTCTTGTACTGGCGCAGGCCGACGACGGTCGTGAGCTGCGGCACGAAGCCCGCGAACCACGCCGACTTGTTGTCGTTCGAGGTACCGGTCTTGCCCGCCACGGGGCGGCCCAGCTCCTGCGCGACCCGGCCGGAGCCGGTCGGGTCCTCGACGACCTTCGTCATCGCGTAGGTGGCCGCCGTGGTGACGTCCGCGTCGAACTCCTTCTCCTGCTCCTGCGGGGCCTCGTAGAGCACCGTGCCGTCGAGCGTCTCGACCTTCGACACGATGTGCGGCGTCGTGCGGTAGCCGCCCGACGCGATGGTCGAGTAGGCCCGCGCGAGGTCGATCGGTCGCACGGAGTCGACGCCGAGCACGTTCGACAGCCCCGCCGTCAGCGGGTAGTTCTCGTCCTTGCGGATCCCTGCGCGCTCGGCCACCTCACGCGTCTTCTCCGGCCCGATCTCGTCGTTGAGCTGCACGTACGCGGTGTTGACCGAGTGCGCGGTCGCCGTGGTGAGGTCGATGCTGCCGCCGTAGTTGGCGCCACCGAAGTTGGGGACCGTCCAGTCCTCGCCGTTGTTCGCCGCGGGGAAGACCTTCCCCGACTGACCGTCGAACCGGTCCTCGAGCGTGACGTCGTTCTCGAGCCCCGCCATGAGCGTGAACGGCTTGAACGTCGAGCCGGCCTGGACGACGTCCTGCGTGGCGGTGTTGAGCGACTGCTTCACGTAGTCGGGCCCGCCGTAGAGCGCCTTCACCGCGCCGGTCTTCGGGTCCATCGACACCAGCGACATGCGCACGTTCTTGTTCGCCTTGCCGTACTGGCCGTCCTCGTGCAGCGTCTTCTCGACCTCGACGGCCGCCTTCTGCAGCTTCTGGTCGATCGTCGTGGTGATCTTGAGGCCGCGCGTCTCCAGCTCCTGCTCGGACTCGAGCGGGCCGTCAGGGTTGCTGTCCGACCTGACGAGCTCCTTGCGCACCTGGGCCATGAGGTAGCCCTTCTGGCCGCCCCAGGTGTTGGTGGCTTCCTTCTTCTTCTTGAACTTCGGGAACTCCGCCTTCGCCCGCTCGTCCTTGGTGATGTACCCCTGCTGGTACATCCGGTTGATGCTGCGCTCCCAGCGCTCCTGGGCCCGCTCCGGGTTGACCGACGGGTCCCAGTTGTTCGGCGACGGGATGATCCCCGACAGCATCGCGGCCTCGGACGGCGTGAGGTCCTTGGCGTCCTTGCCGAAGAACTCCTGCGACGCGGCCTGGATGCCGTAGGTGTTCCGGCCCCAGTAGATGGTGTTGAGGTAGCTCTCGAGCACCTGCTGCTTGGGCTGGCTCTGCGCCACCTTGAGCGCGATGATCGCCTCGCGGGCCTTGCCCGCGTACGAGTCCTCGGTGTTGAGGTAGTACCGCTCGACGTACTGCTGCGTCAGCGTGGACGCGCCCTGCCGGCCACCGCCCGTGACGTTGTTGTACGCCGCGCGCGCGATGCCCTTGACGTCGATGCCGTTGTTGGTCCAGAACGTGTCGTCCTCGGACGCGACGACCGCGTTCCCGACGTACGCCGGCAGGTCGTCGAGCTTGACGAGCTCCCGCTTCTGCTCGGCGAACTGGCCGATCGGCTTGCCGCTCGACCAGTAGACGGTCGTGGCCTGGTTGTTCACCTCGTCGAGGTTCTTGGGGATCGTCGTCGTGCTCCACGCGGCCACGAACAGACCGGCGCCCAGCGCCGTCCCGGTGAGCAGGGTGCCGACGACGATGCGCCAGGACGGCAGCCAGCGCTGCACCGGGCCCTTGCGCGGGCGCGGGTAGTTCCAGAAGCGACGTCTCCTCGCCACGTCAAGCCTTTCGTCGTGCGGGACCGGCGTCGTGCTCGTACAGTGCGCCGGCCTGCGGACCACAGGGAACACTAGGCGATGCGGTAGGGCCGACGGGAGCCTCGGGCGCCCAGGGCGACGGTTCGACCCCAGGCGTCCGCAGCCCTCTGGCCTGCGCTCCGCGGAACCTTCACAACTGCCCGGACGCCCGTGGCGGGTGCTTCCCGTTGCACGACCATGTCGGCGAGTCCTATTCTCGCGATGTATCGACTCGATACGTCGTGACGACGGGTCGGCAGCGACATCGGGACAGGACGGGAAGGGGAACCCTCGTGCGCAGCAGGTCTGTGGTGCTCGAGACGGCCATCCTCGGCCTGCTCAACTCCGCCCCGCTGCACGGGTACGAGCTGCGCAAGCGGCTCAACCTGCTGCTCGGCTCGTTCCGCGCGTTCTCCTACGGCACCCTCTACCCGGCCCTCAAGTCCCTCGTCGCCCGCGGCCTCATCGAGACCACGGAGCGCGAGGCCCCGGCCCCCGCGGGTCGGGCGTCGGGCACCCGCCAGGCCGGCGCCAAGCCCTCGGGCAAGGCGCCGCTGTCGGGCCGGCGCGGGCGGATCGTGTACCGGCTGACGGCGGACGGGAAGGAGCACCTCCAGACCGTCCTCGCGTCGTCCGGCCCGGCCGCCTGGGAGGACGAGAACTTCGACGTCCGCTTCGCGTTCTTCGCGCAGACGGACGCCGAGACCCGCATCCGTATCCTCGAAGGCCGGCGCACCCGGCTCACCGAGCGGCTGGAGGCGGTCCGAGAGTCTGCCGCACGCACCCGCGAGCGGCTCGACGAGTACACCCTCGAGCTGCAGCGCCACGGGCTCGAACAGGTCGAGCGCGAGGTGCGTTGGCTCGACGGACTCATCACCACGGAACGCGACCGTGCTCTCGGCCGCGCCCGCGACCACAGCGCCGGGGTGCAGGACGCCCCGGCCCAGAGAAACAAGGAGCGAGGATGACCTCCGTCCGCGTTGCCATCGTCGGTGTCGGAAACTGTGCATCGTCCCTGATCCAGGGCGTGCACTACTACCGCGACGCCGCCCCGACCGACACCGTCCCCGGCCTCATGCACGTGCAGCTCGGCGACTACCACGTGAGTGACCTGGAGTTCGTCGCGGCGTTCGACGTCGACGCGAAGAAGGTCGGCTTCGACCTCGCCGAGGCGATCCACGCGTCCGAGAACAACACGATCAAGTTCGCCGACGTGCCGCCCACCGGCGTCACCGTCCAGCGCGGCCACACCCTCGACGGCCTCGGCGACTACTACTCCGCCACGATCGACGAGTCGGACGCCGAGCCGGTCGACGTCGTGCAGGCGCTGAAGGACGCGAAGGTCGACGTCCTCGTCTCCTACCTGCCCGTCGGCTCCGAGGCGGCGGACAAGTTCTACGCGCAGGCCGCGATCGACGCGAAGGTCGCCTTCGTCAACGCGCTGCCCGTCTTCATCGCGTCCGACCCCGAGTGGGCGAAGAAGTTCGAGGACGCCGGCGTGCCGATCGTCGGCGACGACATCAAGTCGCAGGTCGGCGCCACGATCACGCACCGCGTGCTCGCCAAGCTGTTCGAGGACCGCGGCGTCGTGCTCGACCGCACGTACCAGCTCAACGTCGGCGGCAACATGGACTTCAAGAACATGCTGCAGCGCGACCGCCTCGAGTCGAAGAAGGTCTCCAAGACGCAGGCGGTGACCTCGAACCTCGAGGGCCCGCTCGGCGGCAAGAAGGAGGACCGCAACGTCCACATCGGCCCGTCGGACTACGTCGCCTGGCTCGACGACCGCAAGTGGGCGTACGTGCGCCTCGAGGGCCGCGCGTTCGGCGAGGTGCCCCTGAACCTGGAGTACAAGCTCGAGGTGTGGGACTCCCCCAACTCGGCCGGCATCATCATCGACGCGGTGCGCGCCGCCAAGATCGCGCTCGACCGCGGCATCGGCGGCCCGATCCTCTCGGCGTCGACGTACTTCATGAAGTCCCCGCCCGTGCAGATGGAGGACACCGCGGGCCGCGCCCAGCTCGAGGCGTTCATCCGCGGCGAGGTCGAGCGCTGACGACCACCGCGTGAGGACGAAGGCCGGGGCACGGACGTGCCCCGGCCTCGTCGCGTCATGCCCCCGGCCGCACCACCGCACCGCCCTCGGCGGCCGAACGCTGCGCCGCGGCGACGACGCGCAGCGTGCGCAGCCCCACCTGCCCGTCCGGTCCCGGCGCCTCCCCCGTGCGGACGCACCCCAGGAAGTGCTCGAGCATCAGCGCGTCCAGGTTCTCGCCGAACCCGAGCCACGCCTGCCGCGTCCCCTGCGCCACGAGCCCGCCGACGTGCGCCGCGAACGGGTCGATCTCGACCGTGCCGCCGGTGCCGACCACCTGCAGCGTCAGGCCGCCCCACGTGGGTGCGCCGTCGGGCACGGACCACGAGCAGTCGACGACGATCTCCGCGCCGCCCGCGTAGGTGAGGCTCACCAGCGCGCCGGTCTCGGCGCGCACCTGCGGGTCGTCCCCGTGCAGGACCCGGTTGCTCACGGCGCGCACCGCGACCGGCTGCTCCCCGAGCAGCGCGTCGAGCAGGTCGGCCAGGTGGACCACGTGGTCCGCGAGCGCCCCGCCCCCCGCCAGCTCGGGGTCGGTGAACCAGGCACGGCCCGCGGGCACCTTGCCGTTGTTCGTCCCCGTCCCGCCGAGCACCGTGCCGAGCGCGCCCGACGCCACCAGTCCGCGCAGCGTGCCGAACTCGGGGCTGAACCGCACGGGGTAGGCCGTCATGAGGCGCACCCCGGCGGCGTCGCACGCCGCCACCATCTCCTCCGCGTCCTCGACCCGGGTCGCGAGCGGCTTCTCGCACAGCACGTGCGCGCCGGCCGCCGCGGCGGCGAGCACGACGTCCCGGTGCCGGGAGTTCTCGCTGCACACGATGACGGCGTCGGGCCGCCAGGCGAGCGCCTCCGCATAGGTGTCCACGTAGGCGGCGCCGTGCTCCGCGGCGAACGCGGCCCCGCGCAGCTCGCCGGCGGGGGCCGTGGCGGCGTCGGGGTCGGCGGTGAGGAGCTCGACGTCGGGCCGGCCACGCAGCAGCGCGACGTACGACGCGGCGTGCACGTGCGCGAACGACAGGATCGCGACCCGCAGCGGGGCCGGGGTGGGCGTCATGCTCGGCTCCCGGTGGTCTCGAGGTCGGCCAGGGCGCGGGCCCGGGCGGCCGTGTCCAGGGCGACGGGCTCCCCGGACGCGATGGAGGCGAGCGCCGCCTCGGCGATCTCGACGGCGATCACGCCGTCGACGGCGCTCACCCGCGGGTGGTGCGGGTCGTCGGGCGCCAACGACGTCGGGGACGCCGCGAACGCCCGGGCGACCTCCCGGATCTCCGTGAGGTACGGGCTCTCGCCGGCGGCGGGGGCCGGCCGGTCCTGTCCGCCGGCCGGGACCGGCGGGAGGTCCGACCGGACCCCCGACGCCTCGGCCGAGTCGAACCGCAGCGTCCCGGCGGCCCCGGCGACGTGGAACGACGTCCGGAAGGTGGTGTGCGGCGCCCCCCACAGCCCTCGCACGTGACTGATCGCGCCGCCGGCGTGGGTGAGCACGGCGTGCGCGAGCGTGTGCGGGGCCCCGCCCTCCTCGAGGGACCGTCGGGTGGCGTGCACGCTCGTGACCTCGCCCGCGACCCACCGGGCGAGGTCGAGGTCGTGGATCATGAGGTCCAGCACCACGCCGCCCGACTGGGCGTCGTCCGCGAACCACGGGGACCAGGCGGGGAACATCCCGCCGCGCGCGAACCGCAGGACGGCCGGCGCCCCGATCTCCCCGGACCGCACGGCCCGGCGCATCCGGGCGTACTCCGGGAAGAACCGCACGACGTGCCCCGGGTAGAGCTGCCGGTCCGCGGCGCGGGCCGCCTCGAGCATCGCGACGGCGTCGCGCGACGTGCGGCCCAGCGGCTTCTCGCACAGGACGTGGCGGCCGGCCGCGAGGGCGGCCGTCGCCACCTCGAGGTGGGTGGGCGTCGGGGTCACGACGTCGACGACGTCCGCGACGTCGAGCAGCTCGTCGAGCCCGGCGACGACCCGTCCGCCGTGCGCGGCCGCGAGCTCGGCGGCGCCGTCCGTCGAGTGGACGACGAGGTCCGCGCCGAGCGCGCGCCACGCCGGCGCGTGGGCCCGGGCGATGCCGCCCGCGCCGACGAGACCGACCGTGAGGGCGGGGGAAGGCTCTGCAGCAGTCATCGTGCTCCCTACTTGAGTCCGGAATGGGCGAGACCGTCGATCACACGGCGCTGCATGACGACGAAGAGCAGGAGGATGGGCGCCATGGCGAGCGCGCTGGCCGCCATCATCACCGTGTAGTCGGTGGTGGTGCGCCCCGCGAACGTCGCGATGCCGGCCGCGAGCGGCATGCTCTCGGCGCGGGTCGAGACGACGAGCGGCCACAGGAGGTCGTTCCAGGACCACAGGACGGTGATGATCGTCAGGGCGCCGAGGCTGGGGCCGGCGAGCGGCAGCATGACCCGCCAGAAGACCTGGAACGGGTTGGCGCCGTCGAGCCGCGCGGCCTCCTCGAGCGAGTCGGGCACGCCCCTGAAGAACTGCATCATGAGGAAGGTGCCGAACGCGCTGAAGATGCCCGGGGCGGCGATGCCGGCCACGGTGTTCAGCCAGCCGAGCCCGTTGATGATCTGGTACTGCGGGATGAGGTACACCTGCGACGGCACCATGAGGATTGACAGCACCAGCGCGAGCAGCACGCCCCGCAGCGGGAACCGCATGCGCGCGAACGCGTAGCCGGCCATCGAGCACAGCACGAGCTGGCCCGCCGTGCGCGCCACGGTGATCGAGACCGAGACCCAGAACTCCTGGAGGAACGGGAGCTTGGAGAACACCTCGGCGTAGTTGCCCCACTGCAGCTCCCCCGGCCAGAACACCGGGGGCACGCTCATCACCTGGGCGTTCGTGGACAGCGACGTGAGCAGCTGCCACACGAACGGGAACACCATGACCACGCCGCCGACGGCGAGCACCACGTGCGCCCAGGCGTTGGACCCGTGGCGCGACGTGCGGCGGCGGGGCGCCGTCGGTCGCCCGGCGAGCGCGGGAGCGGTCGTCGTGAGGGTCGCGTCAGGCATAGGTGACCCACCTCCTCTGCATGCGGAACTGGAGCAGCGTGACGGCGCCGACGATCAGCAGGATCACCATCGCGATGGCGGCGGCGAAGCCCTTGTCGTTGCGCAGGAAGGCCTCGTTGTAGAAGAGGTAGACGAGGGACTGCGTCTGCTGCATCGCCGGGTTGGCCTGGCCCATGAGGGCGTACAGCAGGTCGAACAGCTGGAAGCCGTTGATGACCGTGATGACGGTGACGAAGAAGACGCTGGGGGTCAGCAGCGGGACGGTGACGGAGCGGAACTGCCGCCAGGCCGACGCGCCGTCGAGCGACGCCGCCTCGTAGAGCTCCGGGGGGATGGTCCGCAGCCCGGCGGACAGGATGATGATCGCGAAGCCGAGCGACGTCCACAGGCCGACGACGGACACCGCGACGAGCGCGAAGCCCGGCGTCGAGGTCCACGACGGGCCGTCGATGCCGACCACGGCGAGCGCCTGGTTGAGGATCCCGAAGTCGCCGTTGAAGATCAAGCGCCACACCATCGCCACGGCCGTCGGCATCGCGACGTAGGGCATGAAGTACAGCACCCGGTAGAACGCCGTGAACCGCATCCCGGGCCGGTGCAGCAGGCTCGCGACGAACATCGCGATCGGGATGCCGAGCAGCACGATCGCCGTGTAGACCAGCGTGTTGACGACGGCGGTCCCCAGGTCGGGGTCGCGGGCGAGCCGCTGGTAGTTCTCGAGGCCCACCCACGTCTGGCCGCCGAAGGCGCCCCACTCGGTGAGGCTGAAGTAGCCCGTCTGGACGATCGGCCACAGGTAGAACAGGACGACGCCGACCATCGTGGGCAGCACGAAGAGGACGGGCCACCAGCCGTCGTACCCGTGCCGGGGCCCCCGGGGCGCGGTGCCCCCGGCCACGGTGCGCGGGGCGGAGCCCCGGGCGGGCGCGACGACGCCCGCCCGGGGGGATCGGTCGACGGAGGTCATTCCTTCGCGAGCTCCTCGTTCATGGCGTCGGCCAGCTCCTGGGCGACCTCCTCGACGGGGCGCTCCCCGGAGAGCGCCTGCGGCAGCAGCTCGGTCTCGAGCGCGTTCCACGCCGCCGTGTTCTGCGAGATCGGGTACGGGAAGGCCATGTCCTCGGCCGAGTCGATGAAGACGTCGATGCCGAAGCTCGGGACCGAGTCGACGAACGCCTGCTGCGTCCCGGAGTAGGCCGGGTTCGCCACGCCCATCTCCGCCTGCGTGCGCTGCGCCTCCTCGGAGCCCAGGTAGGCCAGGAAGGCGTTGGCGGCCGCCTTGTTCTCGCTGTCCGCGGCGACGACGTTCCCGACGCCGTGGATGACGGTGGCGCGCCGCTCGGGCCCGGCGGGGAGCCGGACGATGCCGAAGTCGTCCTTGTTCGGCGAGTCCTTCATCTCCGCGACCGACCAGTTGCCGGACCAGAACATCGCCGCCTTGCCCGAGCCGAACCACACGTTCGGCTTGGTGTCGGACATCTGCTGGAGGGTCGGCGCGGCCCCGTCGGCGATGAGGTCGGCCCACAGCTGGAGCCCCTCGGCGGCCTCGGGGCTGTCGTACCCGGACGTCGTGCCGTCGTCCGAGATGATCTCTCCGCCGGCCTGCAGGATCGTGTTGTAGTAGCTGCTCTGTCCGATGCCGTTGATCTCGGAGACCACCCCGTAGACGCCCTGGTCGGAGAGCTCGTCGGAGATCTTGCCGGCCGCGTCCTGGAACTCGTCCCACGTCCAGTCGTCGGTGGGGAGGTCGACGCCGGCCTTCTCGAAGAGCGCCTTGTTGTACCAGAGGGCGACGGTGTCGAAGTCCTTGGGGACGCCGTACTGCGTGTCCTCGAACGAGTAGAGCTGGTTGAGGGCGTCGGGGTACTTCGACGGGTCGATCTCGCCGGCGTCCACGAGGCCCGTGACCGGCTGGAGCAGGTCGTTCGCGGCGTAGAGCTGGACGTTCGGGCCGTTCATCCAGAACACGTCGGGCAGCGTCCGCGACTCCCCCTGCGTCTGCAGCTTGGTGAAGTACTGCTGGAACGGGGTCAGGTCCACGGTGACCTTGATGTTCGGGTACGTCTCGTTGAAGTCCTTGATGTTCTGGTCGATCGCGGGCTTCTGGTTCTCGTCCCAGATCGCGTACGTGATCTCGGCCTGGGCGTCGGTCGGCGCGACCTCGGCGCTGTCCTCGGCGGCGTCGCCGCCGCCCCCGCACGCGGAGAGCGTCAGTGCCACGGCCGCGACGCCCGCGAGGGACGCGCTGCGCAGGAGATGCTTCATCGGGGTGCTCCTCGGGTTGATGGGTCTCTCAGGTCCGCGGCGTCGGTGCCGCGGGGTCGACGTCGTCGTCGAAGTGGGCCGCGACCTCGGGGGCCACGGGTCGGACACGCTGCGGCGCGGACCCTGCGCGCAGCGAGACGGTGGCGGCGATGCCGGTCGCGACCGCGTCGCGGGCCATCACCGGTGAGGTGGTGATCGGGGCTCCCTCGGCCACGTGCCGCAGGAACTCGTCCACGGTGAGCCGGTCGGCGTCCTGGTGGCCCGGGCCTGCCGCGTCCACCGGGTACTCGACGTCGCCGTGCTCGGACCACGACGTGCGGCGGTTCCACACCCGGACCGAGGCGCCGTCGCCGTCCCCGACGTTCTCGAGGCGGCCGCGGGTGCCGATCACCGTGTAGTTGCGCCAGTAGTCGGGCGTGAAGTGGCACTGCTCGTAGCTCGCGAGCACACCGTTGTCGAGCCGCATGAGCATCATCGACGTGTCCTCGACGTCGATCGTCGGGTGCAGGCCCGTCTGCTCGAGCGGCGGCCAGTTGTCGTAGGAGAACCAGTCGGTCATGAGCTGCCCGGTGCGGTCCGCGCGATCCGTCACGCGCCCGTAGACCTGCAGGTCGCCCATCCCGACGACGTCCCGCGTCGTGGAGCCGGCCAGCCAGTGGATGACGTCGATGTCGTGCACGGCCTTCTGCAGCAGGAGCCCCGTGCTGCGCGCCCGGTCGGCGTGCCAGTCCTTGAAGTAGTAGTCGCCGCCGTTGCCGACGAAGTGCCGGCACCACACGGCCTGCACGTCCCCGATCTCGCCGCGGGCGACGACGTCCCGCATCGTCCGCACGACCGCCATGTGCCGCATGTTGTGGCCCACGTAGAGCTTCGTGCCGGTCTCTGCCGCCGCGGCGAGCACCCGGTCGCAGTCCTGGGTGGTCGTGGCCAGCGGCTTCTCGAGGTAGACGGCGACCCCCGCCCGCAGCAGGTCCTCGGCGATGTCGGCGTGCGTGTCGTCGGGGGTGCAGACGAAGGCCGCGTCGACGCCGTCCGCCGCGCCCGCCCGGGCGACCAGCCCGTGGTGGTCGGCCGCGAACGCCGTGCCCGGGCCGAACAGCTCGTGCGCGCGGGCGCGGCCCCCGGGGTCGACGTCGACCGCCTCGACGACGCGGGCCGGGACGCCCGTGCGGCCCACCCACCGTGCCAGCCCGGCGCGCGCGCCGACCCCGACCACCGCGACCCGCAGCGGCTCGCGGACCTCCGCCGCCCGCGGCTCCCCCGGGCCCTCCACGTCGTCCGTGTCATTCGTGTCGTTCCCCACGGCGACCGACGCCGAGGACGGCGTGGCGGCGGCGAGCGCCTCGGCGAGCGACGCCGCCGGGTCCGCCGCGCTCAGCGGCGGGGCCGCGACGTCGCTGCTGCCGAAGACGTCGCGGGAGCCGACCTCCAGGGCCCGCACGAGCGCGCCGAGGGCGGCGCCGTCCGACGCGAACGCCGACGTCACCAGCGACGCCGCGGCGCGTGGCCGCACGAGCCGGTCGACCTCCTCCTGCAGCGGCACCCGGAGCAGCTCGCCCGCGCGGGACAGACCGCCGCCGAGCACCACGCACTCCGGGTCGGCGACCATCGCGAGCGTCGCGACGCCGGGGGCGACCCGGCGCGCGTACTGCTGGAGCAGGCCGAGCGCCGCGCCGTCGCCCTCCTGGGCGCGCTGGGCGACCTGCTCGGCGCCGCCCGCCTCCTCGATCTCCCGGAGCAGGCTGCCCTCGAGCCAGCCGTCCCAGCCCATCCACTCGAAGTCCCCGACCTCGCCCGCGGCGAACCGGTTCCCGCGGTAGACCTGGCCCCCGAGCACGAGGGCGGCGCCCACGCGGTAGCCCAGCTGCACCAGGACGACGTCGTCGGCGAGCCGGGCCGCCCCCAGCGCGTGCTCGGCCAGGGCTGCCATGTTGATGTCGTTCTCGACGATCACCGGGTGCTCGCCGCCCGTCTTGAGCCGGGCCGCGAGATTGACGCCGGTCCAGTCGGGGATCGGCAGCGAGAGGCGGACCCGCTCGCCGTCCACGATGCCGGGCACCGCCGCCGCCACGGCGGCGACGCGCGACCGCGGCGCCCCGACCACGTCCAGGAGCTCGCGCTGCACGGCGCGGGCCGTCTCGAGCCGCTCCACGCCGTCGACCGGGCCGTCCACGGTGCGCCGCACGACGGCGCGGACCTGGCCCGCCAGGTCGGCCAGCATCCCGGTCACGGAGTGCACGCCCAGGTCGAGGCCGACCACGTACCGCGCGCCGGCCGCGAAGGCGTACCGGCGTGCGGGCCGCCCCACCGCGCCCTCCTCCACCCCGGACACCTCGCGGGCCAGGCCGCGCTCGACGAGCTCGGCGACGATCGACTCGACGGTGGGTCGTGACAGGCCGGTGTCCTTCGCGAGCGCGGTCAGCGTCGTCGCCTGGCTGCCCCGCAGCACCTCGATGCAGCTGAGCGTGTTGCGTCGGCGCACGTCCGTGACGTGCCGGTCACCACCGCTGCGGACCATGTCTCCCCGTCCCTCTCCCCGTGTTCCTCGAGCCGTCATCGCCGGGCGAACAGGCCGACGGCGTCCCACGCCACCCAGCCACCCTCGGCGAGGACGAGCTCGATCGTGTTCGCGCCCTCGCGCAGCAGCCCGGCGGGCACCGGGAGCTCGTGGTACGAGCGGACCAGCGCCGTCCCCGGCACGGTGGCGTCCCCCTCGCGCGAGCCGCGCGTCCCGCCCGGGGGCAGGGCGACGTCGGCCAGCGCCGTGCCGTTGACGGCCACCCGGAGCGTGCCGCCCAGGCGGGTCGTGTCGACGAGCCAGAGCGCGAGGTCGTGGTCGGCCGCGGGAGCGGCGGGCAGCGGGAGGCGCCAGCGCGCGGTGTACGCCTTGCGGCCCGCCCAGGCGTCGCCGGGTCCCGGCAGCAGGTAGGGCCAGGCGTCCGCAGGGGTGTCGACGCCCTGCTCGAGCTCGATCACGGCGTCCGGGTAGGCCGCCGGGATCTGCGCGTACCCCGACGGCGCGAAGCGGTGCTCCAGCGTCCGGGCGTCGAAGTCGCCGATCGTCGCGACCGGCAGGCCGGTCCCCACGACGGACGCCACCGAGCTGGCCACGAGCACGTCGCTCGCGCGCGCGGTCCGCCCGGCGTCGGACACCGCGACGACGCGGTAGGTCCAGGTCTCGCCGCGGGGGTCGACGTGGTGCGTGAGCTGCGGGTACACCGTCTTGCCGACGAGGTTGGCCCCGTCCGGCTCGAAGCGGCCGCGGGCTCCCCGGACCGCGTGCACCCGGTAGTGGTCGATGAGCGGCTCGAAGCCGAGCGAGCGCCAGCTCAGCTCGGTGCGGGCGATCGCGGGCTCGGCGCGCAGGCCGGTGACCTGCCTGGGCCGCTGGGACGACGGGACGGGCACGATGCCTCCTTCAGGCCTCGACGAGGCGGGACGTGCCCGCGGGGGTGACGAAACGGGCGAGGACCTCGCGCGGGGCGGTGTCGTCGGCCTCCACCCACGGCACGCAGACGAAGGTCGACGTCATCGCCTGCGGGGTCAGGGTGACCGTCAGGTAGCCGCGCCGGCCGTCGTAGAGCCGCACGTAGTCGTGCTGGAGCCAGTCCGGGGCGTAGTCGTCCGTCGGAGCGCCGTCGCCGTCCGAGGCCACGGACGTGCAGACCAGCTCCACGCCCAGGTTCCCCGCCCCGGGGTCGCCGACGTCCGCGCGCAGCTCGCCGGCGACCGCGTGGTGGATGTCCCCCGAGAGGACGACGACGCCGCTGCTGCGGGCCATCGCGTCGAGCAGCCGCTTCCGCGCCGCGGGGTAGCCGTCCCACTGGTCCGTCCGGTCCTCCGTGACCGGCATGAGCACCACGCCGCTCGCCACGACGTTCCAGACCGCCGGGCTGTCGACCAGGCGCTCCTCCACCCATCGTTCCTGCGCACGGCCGAGCATGGTGCGCGCGGGGTCGGCCTGCTCCTCGGCGGTCTCCGGGACGGGGTCGCGGTGCTGCCGGGTGTCCAGCAGGGAGAACCTCGCCAGGCGGCCCACGTCGAAGCCCGTGGTGATGTCCGAGCCGGGGCCGTCGGGCAGCGCCTCGAGGTCCACCGGCAGGTGCTCGTAGAACGCCCGGTAGGCCACGGCCACGCGGTGCGCGAAGATCTCGTCGGGCAGGCCGTAGGCGGAGCGACCGCCCACGTAGTTGTTCTGCACCTCGTGGTCGTCCCAGATCGCCACGGCCGGGACGCGCGCGTGCAGCGCCTGCAGGTGCGGGTCGCTCTTGGTGAGGGCGTACCGCAGCCGGTACTGCTCCAGGGTCTGCACCTCGGCGGCGTGCTCCGGCGCGACCGACACCCCCTGGCGCCACAGGTTCGCCGCCGTGATCCCGTACTCGTAGACGTAGTCGCCCCCGAAGACCACCAGGTCGAGCCCGGGCTCTGCCGCGAGGTGCCGGTGCGCCGTGAAGTGGCCGTGGTACCAGGCCTGGCACGAGACGACGCCCACCGTGAACGTGTCCGGGACGGCGGAAGCGGCCGGCAGCGTGCGGAAGCGCCCCACGGTGCTCGCGGTGGTGCCCGAGCGGAACCGGTAGAAGTACTCGGTCCCCGGTCGCAGGCCGGTGACCTTGGGGTGCACCGAGTGCGCCAGCTCCGGCTGCGCGAGCGCGTGCCCGCGCCGCACGACGTGCTCGAGGTCCGGGTCGGTCGCGACCTCCCAGTGCACGCCGTAGCTCCGCAGCGGCATGCCTGCGTGCCCGTCGGGGGCCAGCGGGTCGCGGGTGAGGCGCGTCCACAGCACCATCGAGTCCGGGCGCGGCGAGCCGCTGGCGACCCCCAGACCGAACGAGCCGTCCGCCGGCGACGCCGCCCCGGCCGTCTCCGGTGCGCTGATGCCGAGCGCCAGCGTGGCGGCGCCGAGGCCACCCGCGCGGAGCACCTCCCGACGGCTGAGGGTGGGGGTCGTGCGAGGCATACGCCCTCCTGTCCGGACGCGACGTGACCTGGAGCACATCGTCGTGGAGTTATGAAAGGTACCTTTGTAAGTAGGCCTCGACAAGAGGTGTCACGGCGAAAGCTTTCCGTCGCCCGGTTGCAGAACTCACGAGCCGGCCGCGCGGGCCATCGGGGGGACCGCCCCCGGGAGGCGCGGTACGGCGAACGCCTAGGCTGTGGGCGTGGGAGCGATGAGCGAGACCTGGCACGAGCTGCGCGCGCTGCTGCGGCTGGAGGGCTTCCGCAAGCTCTTCACCGTCCGGCTGGTCTCGCAGGCCGGCGACGGCATGTTCCAGGTGGGCCTGGCGTCCCTGCTGTTCTTCTCCCCCGAGTCGCAGGGCACGGCGGCGGCCATCGCCGGCGCGTTCGCCGTCATGCTCGCGCCGTTCACGATCGTCGGCCCCTTCGCGGGCGTGCTGCTCGACCGGTGGCAACGCCGCCAGGTGCTGGTGTGGGGCAACGCGGTGCGCGTGGTCCTCACGCTCGCGATGGCGGGCGTCATGCTGGCCGGCGGCGTCGGCTGGGCGATCTACGCGATCGGCCTGGCCGCCCTGTCGGTCAACCGCTTCCTCCTCGCCGGGCTGTCCGCGGGCCTGCCGCGCGTCGTCGACGGCCCGCTGCTGCTCACCGCCAACTCGCTGTCCCCCACGCTCGGCGCGGGCGCGGCGTTCGTCGGCGGCGGCATCGGCTTCGTCCTCGGCCTGGCGTTCGAGCCCGGCCGGGTCAAGGACTCGTCCGCCCTCGTGTGCGCGGCGCTCGTCTTCGGCGTCGCGTCCCAGCTCGCCACCCGCCTGCGGCGCACCCAGCTCGGCCCCGAGCGGCCGGCGGAGGCCGACCTGCGGGGCGAGATCGCCAAGGTCGCCCGTGGGCTCGCCGACGGCGCCCGCTACCTCGTCGCGCGCCGCACCCCCGGCCAGGCGCTGCTCGCCATGGCCGTGCACCGCTTCCTCTACGGCGTCGTGTTCATCGCGTCGATCCTCATCTCGCGCAACCTGCTGGATCCCGGCAGCCAGAGCGCCGGAATGGCGACCTTCGCCGTCGTCATCGGCCTCACGGGCGTGGGCGGCGCCGTCGCGATGGTGCTGACGCCCACGCTCTCGCGCCGCACCGGACCGCAGGGCTGGATCGCCGTCATGCTGCTGCTCGCGGCCGCCAGCCAGCTGCTCCTCGTCACGACGCCGGAGCGCGCGGTCGTCTACACCGGCGCCGCGCTGCTCGGCCTCGCGGCGCAGGGCACCAAGATCGCCGTCGACACGATCGTCCAGCGCGACGCCGAGGACGAGTTCCGCGGCCGCGCCTTCGCCTTCTACGACGTGCTCTACAACGCCGCGTTCGTCGGCGCCGCCGCCCTCGCCGCCTTCACCCTGCCGGACACCGGCTGGTCCCGCGGCGTCTTCGTCGGCCTCGCCGTCGCGTACGTCCTCGCCGCGCTGCTCATGGCGACGCGCGGCGCCCGCACCCCGGCACCGGTGCCGCCCCGTGTCCGCCGGGCCGGGGGCGCCGAGGACGCCGCCGCGCGCGCCTGACGCCCGCCCGCACGCCGCGCACGACCCCGCCCTGAGCGACCGACGAGTTCCGACCGGAAATCAGGTCGTCACGGGAAGCGGGAATATCGCAGGATGGTTCGTGGTCGTACACAGTACGGTCTCGCCCGTCCGGCGACCGTTCCGAGGGTGACCGTCCCCCGGGACCACGACCGACCACGACGACGTGCCGCGCCCACCGGCGTCGGCTCTCACCTGCCCTCCGCCGGGTTCCCCGGCACGACGCGAGCGGAGCACAGCGTGCCAGCCCCCCGACAGACCGACCCCACCGTCACACCCGACGCGCAGACCCCGGAGGCCACCCTGACGACTCCCGCCACCGCTCCCGGCGCCACCGACACGACCGCGCCGTCGCGCGGCATCGTCATCGACGAGGCGGTGCCCCAGCGCCTCACGCGCCAGCAGTTCACCGTCATCGCGCTGCTCCTGGGCTCCGCGTTCGTCGTCATCCTCAACGAGACGACGATGAGCGTGGCCCTCGCCCCGCTCATGACCGACCTGGGCATCACCGCGAGCACCGGACAGTGGCTCACCACCGCGTTCATGCTCACGATGTCGGTGATCATCCCGGCGACCGGGTTCCTGCTGCAGCGCCTCGGCACGCGCGGCGCCTACCTGCTCGCGATGTCGCTGTTCAGCGCGGGCACCCTCCTCGCGGCGCTCTCCCCCGGCTTCGGCTGGCTGCTGGGCGGTCGCATCGTGCAGGCGTCGGGCACCGCGATCATGATGCCGCTGCTCATGACCACGATCATGACGGTCGTGCCCCCGGCGATCCGCGGCAAGGTGATGGGCAACATCTCCATCGTCATGGCGGCCGCCCCGGCGCTCGGCCCGGCCATCTCGGGCATCATCCTCGACGCGCTGAGCTGGCGCTGGGTCTTCGGCATCGTGCTCCCGATCGCCGTGCTCGCCCTGGTCATGGGCTTCCTGTACGTCCGGGACGTGGCCGACCGTACACACTCGCGCCTCGACCCGCTGTCGCTGTTCCTCGCCGCGGTCGCGTTCGGCGGCCTCGTGTACGGCCTGTCCAGCATCGGCGAGGCCGCGCGGCACGCGCCGCCGGTCGCGCCGTGGATCCCGATCGTCGTCGGGCTGCTGGTGCTGGGTGCGTTCGTGTGGCGCCAGCTCCTCCTGGCCCGAGACGACCGCGCGCTGCTCGACCTGAGCGTGTTCCGGTTCCGCGGGTTCTCGGTCGGCCTCGCCATCATGGCGGTCGGCATGCTCGCCATGTTCGGCTCGCTGATCCTGCTGCCGCTGTTCCTGCAGGACGCGATGGGCCTCGAGCCGCTGGCCACCGGCCTCGTCGTGCTCCCCGGCGGCCTGCTCATGGGTCTGCTCGGACCGACGGTCGGCCGCCTGTACGACCGGGTGGGCCCGCGCCCGCTGGTCACGCCCGGCCTGGTCGTCGTGACCATCGCGCTCGCCCTGTTCACGCAGGTGCACGCGGACTCGTCGCCCTGGTACATCCTGGCGCTGCACGTGACGCTCAGCCTCGGCCTGGCGTTCATGTTCACGCCGCTGTTCACCTCGGCGCTGTCGTCGCTCACCCCGCCCCTGTACTCGCACGGGTCGGCCGCCATCGGCACGGTCCAGCAGCTCGCCGGGGCCGCCGGCACCGCGATGTTCGTCGCGGTCATGACCACGCGGTCGGTCGCCCTCATGGAGGACGGCGCGACGGCGCAGGTCGCGCTCGCCGAGGGCGTCGGCGACGCGTTCGTCTGGGGCGCGGCGATCATGCTCGTCGCGGTGGGGCTGTCGCTCCTGCTACGCCGCGTGCCCGCCTCGCCCGAGGGCGAGGGTGCGCCGGCGGCGCACTGACCGGTCGGCCCCGTCACGGGCCGGAAGCGCCGCCGCGGGCGGTCACCGTCGCACGACGGTGGCCGCCCGTCGTCGTCCCCACGCCCGTCGTCAGGGCGCCGCGGCCGGGGAGGCGACGTCGTCGCGCGCCGCGACCTTGAACGCGGGCGCCAGCGCGATCACGCCGAGCGCCAGCAGCGCGGGGACGGCGAACGCGAGCCGCATGCTCAGCAGCTCGGCCACACCTCCGATCAGCCCCGCGCCCACGACGAACCCCACGTAGTTGAAGAGGTTCACGCGCGCGACGGCGATCCCCGTCCCGTCGGGGTCGAGGCGCCCCGCCACGGAGAACGACAGCGGCACCACGACGCTCAGGCCGAGCCCGGTCAGCCCGAAGCCGACGACGGCGACCCACGGCCCCGGTGCCAGCGTCACGGCGGCGAGCCCCGCCGCCCCGACGACCCCGCCGACGGCCACCGGCACCACCGGCCCGAACCGGTTGACCTGCCGGTCCGCCGCGAGCCGCCCCAGGAGCTGGCAGCCCAGGTACGCGGCGAGGCCCAGCGGCGCGACGTTCGCCGCCGCTCCCAGCGCGTCCTGGATGTACTTGGTGGACCAGTTCGACGTCGCCGAGTCGGCGACGTACACGATCGTCACCGCGAGGCCGACCAGGACCAGCGGCCCCCACGGCGGGCGGGCGGCGCGCGACGCGCCGGCGTCCTGCCGCGGGGCGACGGCGGCGGGCTGCTCCGGCAGCACCAGTCCCGGCACCGCCTGCCGCTCGGCGGGGCGGGGTGCGCCGCCACCGGACGCCGCCGTCGCGACGAGGTCGACGGCCACGCCGACCGCGGCGACGAGCCCGAGCCCGGCGGCGAGCGACCAGCCCAGCGAGTGCGCCAGCACGGCCGCCAGGGACCCGAGGATGCCGCCCACGCTCCACGCGCCGTGGAACGAGTTCAGCAGGCTGCGGCCGTACCGCTGCTCGACCTCCACGCCCTGCATGTTCATGCTCGCGTCGACCAGGCCGAGCAGGAGACCCACCGCCGCGACCACCGGGTAGAGGACCGTGACGGTCGGCGCCAGGCCCGCGCCCATGACGGCGAGCGCCACCAGCGGCCCGCACACGTGCAGCAGCCGGGCGCTGCCCACCCGCGGGGCCAGCGCGCCGGCGAGCACGCTGCCGACGCCGGCCACGACCGGGACCAGCAGCAGGATCAGCGTCAGCGTGCCGTCCGAGATGCCGAGGTCGTGCTGCAGCGTCGGCACCTGGGCGAGCAGGCCGGCGAAGCACATGCCCTGCACCAGGTAGAACGCCGTGACCACGAGGCGCGCTCGCCGGTCGGCGGCGTCGCCGCCCGCTCCGCCCCCTGCGCCGATCGGGGCGCCGACGGCCCCGCCGGACGCACCACCCGACGTCGTCCCGGACCCGCTCATGCCCAGCCTCCGCTCGTCGCGCTCCGGGGGCTCGTCGTCGGGCCCGCGCGCAAGCGTGAGGATAGACCCGTCGCGGGCCGGTGAGGGAGGGGTCGGTCAGGCCTCGCGGCCCGCCCACCAGGTGCGCAGCTCCTGCTCCGCGCGCTCCGCGCCGAGCGGCCCGTGCTCCATCCGCAGGGCGAGCAGGTGCTTGTACGCCTGCCCGACGACGGGCCCGGGCGCGACGCCGAGGACCGCCATGATCTGCGATCCGTCCAGGTCCGGGCGGATCGCGTCGATCTCCTCCTGCTCGCGCAGGACCGCGATGCGTTGCTCGAGGTCGGAGTACGAGTCGGCGAGACGCTGCGCCTTGCGCTTGTTCCTCGTGGTGGAGTCGGCGCGGGTCAGTCGGTGCAGGCGCTCCAGCAGCGGGCCCGCGTCGGTGACGTACCGGCGCACCGCGGAGTCCGTCCACTGCCCGTCGCCGTAGCCGTGGAAGCGGAGGTGCAGCTCGACGAGCCGCGCCACGTCCTTGACCACCTGCTTCTCGTACTTGAGCGCGCGCAGCCGCTTGGCCACCAGCTTCGCGCCGACCACCTCGTGGTGGTGGAAGCTCACGCCGCCGCCGGGCTCGAAGCGGCGCGTGGCCGGCTTGCCGACGTCGTGCAGCAGGGAGGCGAGGCGCAGCACGAGGTCGGGCGCGGGGACCGGGCCGTCCGGGCCGGTCTCCTGGGCGATCGCCTGCTCCAGCACGGTGAGCGAGTGCTGGTAGACGTCCTTGTGGCGGTGGTGCTCGTCGATCTCCAGGCGCAGCGCGGGCAGCTCGGGCAGCACGTGGTCGGCCAGCCCCGTGTCGACCAGCACCTCGAGGCCGGCGCGGGGGCGGTCGCTCAGGAGCAGCTTGGAGATCTCGGCCTGCACGCGCTCCGCCGAGACGATGTCGATCCGGCCCGCCATGTCGACGATCGCCTGGCGGGTCGCGGGCTCGACCTCGAACCCGAGCTGGCCGGCGAACCGCGCCGCGCGCATCATGCGCAGCGGGTCGTCGTCGAACGACCGCTCCGGCGCGATCGGGGTGCGCAGCACCCCGCGCGCCAGGTCGGACAGCCCGTCGAACGGGTCGACGAACGTGAGCTCCGGCAGCCGCACCGCCATCGCGTTCACCGTGAAGTCGCGCCGCGACAGGTCGCCGTCGAGCGTGTCCCCGAACGCCACCACCGGCTTGCGGGAGGCGGGGTCGTACTCGTCGCTGCGGTAGGTCGTGACCTCGACGACGACGTCGCCCGACGCGGACCCGGACCCGGACCCGGATCCCGGCCCTCCCCCGGTGCGCGCGAACCGCCGTGCCCCGATCGTGCCGAACTCCTTGCCGATGTCCCAGTGGGCGTCGCCCCAGCGGGCCAGCAGGGCCTGCGTCTCGTCGGGCGACGCGGAGGTCGCGAAGTCCAGGTCGTTGCTCGCGCGGCCGAGGAAGGCGTCGCGGACGGGCCCGCCGACCAGCGCGAGCTCGTGCCCGGCGGCGCGGAACACCTCGCCCAGCTCGACCGCCGCGGGGGCCATCTCGGTCAGCACGGCGAGGGCGCGGCGCAGCAGCGCGGCGGGGGCCGGGGGTTCAGGGGTCGACACGGCGTCCCATCCTCCCAGATCCCGGGCGTCGGCGCCCCGGAGACTGGGCCGGCGGGGCGTCTCCACTCGGTAGGGTGGGGCGCATGTCATCCCCGGCCCCGGTTCCCGGCCCGCGGCGCCGGCGCCCGGCCGCGCCGGTCCCCGTGCCACCGGGAGGACACCCGCTCAAGGTCGACCCCGCGCGGCTCTCCGGCCCGCGCGGCACCGCGACACCCGCCGTCGTGGGCGTCGCCCCGTCGGGCACGACGACGCACCTGCCGGTCCACGAGGAGACGTCGGCGGGAGGGCTCGTCGTCCAGGTCGCCGCCGGCGGTCCCGAGGCCGCCGTCATCGTGCGGCGCAACCGCGGCGGGCGCCTCGAGTGGTGCCTGCCCAAGGGGCACCTCGAGGGCGAGGAGACGCCGGAGCAGGCGGCCGTCCGCGAGATCCACGAGGAGACGGGCATCCTCGGCACGATCCGTACCCGCCTGGGCGTCATCGACTACTGGTTCAGCGGCGAGGACCACCGCGTCCACAAGGTGGTGCACCACTTCCTCCTGCGCGCGGAGGGCGGCATCATCACGGCGGAGGGCGATCCCGACGGCGAGGCGGAGGACGCCCTCTGGGTACCGGTCGAGCAGCTGACGGAGCGGCTCTCCTACCCCAACGAGCAGCGGCTCGCCGTCGTCGCGCAGCAGGTGCTGCGCCGCACGCCCGAGGTGCTCGGGCACCCCGGCCTCGGAGCTGTCGAGTGAGGCGCCGTCGAGTGAGGCCCGCCGCGTGACCACCTCCCGACCCTCGGGTGCCGGCGCCGCACCCGCACCCCCGCCCGCCCGCCCGGCCCGCCTCCACCGCGCGCCCTTCCTGCCCGCGCTGGCCGTGCTCGCCGTGCTCGCCGGGCTGCTCCTGACGGGTGCGCTGGTCGCGCTCCCCGGCACGTCGGCGTCGGCCCTCACCTCGCCGTCCCTCCTGCCCGCCGCCCGCGACGGGCAGGCGACGGTCGAGCTCGTGGGCTCCGCGCCCACGCTCGCCTCGCCCGGCTCCACCGTGACGCTCACCCTCCAGGTCACCAACGGCACCGACGCGGTGCTCGACGGCGCCGGGCTCGACCTCGGCGTCTCGTGGCGGCCCCTCACCTCGCGCGAGAGCCTGTCGGCCTGGGCGCAGGACGACGGCACCAGCACCGCAGGACCTCCCCAGGTCGACGAGACCGTCGAACGCCTCGCGCCCGGGGACACCGCGCAGGTGACGATGGAGCTCGACGTCGACTCCCTCGGCCTCAGCGCGGAGAACCCCTGGGGGCCCCGGGAGATGTCCGTCGCGCTGACCCGCGGCGGGTCCACGCTCGACGTCGTCCACACCTTCCTGCTGTTCGCGCCGGAAGGCGACGCGCCCGACCCGGTCTCGGTGAGCGTCGCCGCGCCCGTCACGGGCCCCGCCGTCGACCCGCTCGACCCGGACGGCTACGACCTGGAGCTCGGCACCGCCACCGCGACCGGCGGACGCCTGGCCCGGCTGCTCGACGCCGCGGCCGTCAGCGGCACGTCACCCGGGATGTCGCTCGCGGTCGACCCGGCCCTCGTCGCCGCGGCCGCCGCCTCCGGCGACGGGGACTCCCAGGCGTGGGCCACGCGGCTCACCGGAGCCCCCGTCACCGCCGACGACGCCGACACCTCGGCGAGCCTGACGAGCACCATCGGCACCCGGAGCACCGCGGCGACCGGTGAACCCAGCGACGTCGCCGTGCTGCCCGGCTACGACCCCGACCTCGCGGCGGTCGCGCACGCCGACCCGACCCGGGCGGACGTCGCGGCCGCGACCGGCGGCGAGGCCGCGCTCGGGGCGGCCTGGCAGCGGCCGGAGGGCTGGGACCTCACCGTCGCCTGGCCGGAGGGCCGGCCCGACGCCGCCACCCTCGCCGCCGGCCGCGACGCGCCCGTCGACCAGGTGGTGGTGGCCGACGGCCTCGCCCCCACCGACGGAGCCGCCGCCTCCGCACGCACCGCCGTGGACACGTCGTCGGGCAAGGTGCCCGCGCTGGTCGCCGACGACGGGCTGTCGTCCGCGTTCGCCTCCCTCACCGACGGCGACGACGCCCCGTCCGCCGCGGAGGCGTCCACCCGCGTGCTGGCCGACGCCGCGCTCGTCGCGCTCCAGCAGCAGGACTCCGGGCAGCAGGACCTGCACCTGCTCGCCGCCCTGCCGCGGGACTGGTCCCCCGACCCCGCCCTGGTGGGCACGGTGCTCGGCGCCCTCCACGACGCGTCGTGGGCCGACGTCGTGCCGCTGTCCGAGACCGTCGCCGCCCCCGCCTCCCGCGTGCCGCGCGACGAGCCCGCACGGGGCGAGCGGGCCGGTCGGTCGAAGGGCGAGCTGGCGCCCTCCTCCGTCCGCCGGCTCCTCGACTCCCACCGCGACCTCGCCGCGTTCTCGACCGTGGCCAGCGACCCCGTCGAGCTGAGCGGCGACGCCGACCAGGCGCTCGTCGCCCCGCTCGCCGTCGCCGCACGCACGGAGCGTGACGCCCGTGAGCGCGCCGTCGACCTCGCCGTGGAGCAGTCCGACGCCCTCCAGCAGGGCATCAGCGTCGCCGACCGGTCCAACGTGACGCTTGTCAGCGACACCGGCAAGCTGCCCGTGACCGTCTCGAACGAGCTGCCCGTGGACGCCACCGTCACGGTGGTGCTGCGGCCCGACGCGTCCCGGCTGGTCGTCGAGTCCCGTCCGACGGTCGTCGTCCCCGCCGGCACGTCGTCCAACGTGCACGTCCCCGTGCGTGCCATCGGCTCCGGCGACGTCAACCTGCAGGTCGAGGTGCTCGCGCCGAGCGGCACGGTCGTCGCCGGGCCCACGAGCTTCTCGCTCCGCGTCCGCGCGGGGTGGGAGACCGCGGGCACCGCCGTCGTCGCCGCCCTGGTCGCTCTCCTCTTCATCGGGGGCATCTGGCGTACGGTGCGTCGGGGGCGGTCCTCGGCCCGGACCACGGACGAGGGCGTCGCGGACGCCGCCGCCGATCCCCAGGGGCCCGACGCCGCCGCACCCGACGACAGTCCGCCACGCGACCCGCACGACGACGACCCGACCGCCCCGGGCGGCGGCGGGATCCCCGCCGCCCGCACGCCGCCCGCCCAGGCCACGGAGACCGACCCCTCATGACTTCGACGTCCGCCTTCCCCGACGACAGCCGGCCCGACCTGCCCGGCGAGGGCGACGCCACCGACCCCGGGTCGCCGACCGGCGCCGCGGGCGCGAGCTGGCACCCGGTCGGCGACCCCGCCGCCGGCAACGCCGGTCAGGACGACGACGGTAGCGACGACAACGGCAGCGACGACGCCGGCGCCGTGCGACGCACCAGCCTCGGCCGCGGCTCCGTCGTGATGACGCTGGGTACCGTCGCGTCCCGCGCCTCCGGGCTGATCCGCGCGATGCTCCTGGTGGCCTGCGTGGGCGCCGTCGGCACGGTGGCGGATGCGTTCGACATCGCGAACAAGTTGCCCAACATGCTGTTCGCACTCATCTCTGCGGGCGTGCTCCAGGCCGTGCTCATCCCCCAGATCCTGCGGGCGATGAACGCGCACAACGCCCGCGAGCGGCTCGACAAGCTGCTCAGCATCTCGGGGCTCGGCCTGCTCCTGCTCACGGCGGTGCTCGTCGTCGCGGCCCCGCTGATCGTCTGGCTGTCCACCCTCAGCGGCGCCTGGACCACCGACGAGCGCCACCTCGCCGTGGTCTTCGCGTACTGGTGCATCCCCCAGGTCTTCTTCTACGGCCTCTACATGCTGCTGGGCCAGGTGCTCAACGCGCAGGGCAAGTTCGGCGCCTACGGCGTCGCGCCCGTGGCGAACAACGTCGTCTCCCTGCTCGGGTTCGGCGCGTTCCTCCTGGTGTGGGGTTCGGCGCCGGACCGCGGCATCTCCGACCTGTCCCAGTGGTCGTCGGCCCAGACGGCGGTGCTCGCCGGCACGGCGACGCTCGGCATCGCGGCCCAGGCCCTGGTGCTCGTGGTCGCCTTGCGCCGTTCCGGATTCCGGTGGCGGTTCCGGCTCGGGCTGCGCGGGATCGGCCTGCGCGCCGCGGGGTCGGTGGTCGGCTGGACCATCGGGGCCGTCGCGCTCGAGCAGGTCGGCGTCCTCTTCCTCACGAACGTGCTCGGTGCCGCCGGCCGCGCCGGGACGTCGCTCGACGAGGCCTTTGCCGGGAACGCCGCGTACACGAACGCGATGACGATCTACCTGCTTCCCCACTCGCTCGTGGTCGTCTCGATCGTCACGGTGCTCTTCCCGCGCATGACGGCCGCCGTGCAGGCCGGGGACATCCCGGGCGTACGGCGGGACATGTCCCTGGGCATGCGTTCCGCGGGTGTCTTCTCGGTCTTCTCGACCGCGGTCCTCGTCGTCCTGGCGGTCCCGCTGACCGGCGCGCTGCTGCCGTCGCTCGGACCGGACGGCATCGCCGCCGTCGCGCCGATCATCCAGGCGATGTCCATCGGCATCATCGCCCTCGGCGCGACGGTGCTGGTCCGGCGCATGTACTTCGCGTTCGAGGACGGCCGCTCGATCTTCGGCATCCAGGTCATCGCGACCGTCTCGATGGTCGTCGTCCTGTGGGGCGCGACCCGCCTGCTGCCGCCCCAGTGGTGGGCCGTCGCCGCCGGAGGCGCGTACGCGCTGTCCACGTGGATCTCGCTGCTGCTGCGCGTGCGCGGCATGCGCCGCAAGCTGCAGGGCATGGACGGCCGGCGGGTCCTGCAGCTCTACGTCCGCGCGCTGGTCGGCGCGCTGATCGCCGCCCTCCTGGGCTGGTTGACCGTCCGCCTCCTCGACGGCTACGACGTCAGCTCGTGGGGCCACTCCGTGCTGGTCACAGCCGTCGCCGGGATCGTGATGGTGGTCGGCTACGTGCTCGCGCTCAAGGTCCTCCACGTGCGCGAGCTCGATGACGCGCTGGCCCCCGTCCTCCGGCGGCTCAAGCGATGACGACGGTCGCGTGCCCGGCTCGCGCGGGTTCCGTGAGGGCCCTGCGGGCACGCCCGCAGGGCGCGACCTCGCGGCCACCGGGCCGCCCGTACCATGGTCCGATGGACCGGAGGACCCTCTCCCCCCGCACCCCCACCGAGGAGCACAGGTGAGCACCGCCCATCCCGGGACCGTCATGGTCGATCGCTATCGGCTCGTACAGCTCGCTGCCACCGACCTCGCAGCAGCCGAGGCGTGGGAAGCGCACGACCAGATCCTGGACCGTCCCGTCCGGGTGACCTTCGTCGACGGCCCGTACGCGTCGGCGGCGCTCGACGCCGCGCGCCGGGCCGCGCTCGTCGCCGACCCGCGGCTCTCCCGCGTGCTCGACGTCGGCAGCACCGACCTCGGCGCGGGCCAGCGCAGCTACATCATCTCCGAGCCCTATCGGGGCTCGTCGCTCACGGAGGTCGTCTCCGGGGGCCTGGTCGACGCCCAGCAGGCTCGTGCCGTCGTCGGCGAGGCCGCCGCGGCGCTCGAGGCCGCCGGGCAGCGCGGCGTGCACCACCTGGCGCTGCGGCCCGAGGCCGTGCGGGTGGACGGCCACCGCGTCGTCGTCACCGGGCTCGGCATCGACGCCGCGCTCGCCGGCGTCGACGGCGGTCGGGATCACATCACGGGCGCCGGCGCGGCGGCCGCGGACGCACGCGACCTCGTCGCCCTCGCCTACTACGCGCTCACGGCCCGGTGGCCGGGCGACTCGCTCGACGAGCCGTGGATCGCCCCCGACGCCGTGCGCCCGCTGCCCGCGCAGCGCGACGAGCACGGCGTGGTCCCGGTGTCGACGCTGGTGCCGCACGTCGACCCCGAGCTCGACTCCCTGGTGCGCCGCACCTTCGGTTCCGACTCCCCCGACGCCCCCGCCACGCCCGGCGACGTCGTCGCCGCGCTGGCGCCCTGGGGCGAGGTGTCCGTCGTCGCGGCGCTCCCGCAGTTCGTGCAGCCGTCGACCGAGCCGCCGGTGCGCTCCTCCGTCATGGGCGCGGTCGGGACGGGCGCCGCCCTGCCGGGCACGCCCCCGCCGGCCCCGCCCGTCCGCCGGCCGGCCAGCGGCCGCATCGCCCGCTCCGCTGCCGTCGGTGGTGCCGCGGGCGCGGCTGCCGCTGCGGCCGTGCCGGCGCAGTCCACGCAGGCGATCCCGCCGGTCGCGGCGCCTACCGCGGCTCAGGCTCCCGTCCCGCCCGTGCAGGCAACGGCCGCGATGGCCCCCGTCCCGCAGCAGCCCGCGCCGGCGCAGCAGCCCGTGGCGGCGTACGGCGCCGCGCCCGCGGCGGCCTACGGCAACCAGGCGTACCCCACGGCACAGGGTGCCCCGGTCCACCAGCAGACCGCGCACGCCCCCGTCCCTCCGCCGCCCGGTGGCGGTGAGCCCCGCACCGATACCGGCGGCTTCGCGTCGTCGCCGGCTCCCAAGCGCCGTGGTGTGAACCCGACGCCGATCGTGCTCGGCCTCGTCGTCGTGCTCGTGCTCGCGGGCGCCCTGTGGGCCGTCTCGAAGGTCATGTCGTCCCCGTCCTCTCCGCCGGCGGCGGAGTCGCCGGTCGCGACCGACGACGCGGGTGGCGGCGCAGCGGCCGAGGAGCCCACGGACGAAGAGTCCAGCGAGGCGTCGGAGACGCCGGAGGTCCGCCCCGTCATCCAGTCCGGCGACCAGCTCGACCCCGAGGGTGACGGCCAGCACCCCGAGGCCGTGGACCTCGCGTACGACGGCGACCCGTCCACCTTCTGGTACACGATGTACTTCAACACCCCGGACTTCGCCGGCCTGCGCTCCGGCCTCGGCTACGTCGTCGAGCTCGAGGATGCCGCACCGGTCACCTCCATCACCCTGAACACCAACTCCGAGGGTGGGCGCGTCGAGATCCGCGCCACGTCGCGGGACAAGCCGACCGACGGCCCGGTGCTAGCCGAGGGCTCGTTCAGCTCCGAGACGAAGCTCGACCTCAAGGAGGAGACCGTGGCGGACTCCTTCGTCATCTGGATCACGGAGCTGCCGAGCACGAACGGCAAGAACTACCTGGAGCTCAACGAGATCGTCCTCTCGTGACCGTTCCCGGGCGACGCCTGTCGCCCGGGAACACCACACCCCGTCGGGGTGTTGAGGGCGATGGCGCCTCAGGACGCGAAAGACCACCAGACGAGCAGGAGAGAACGTGACCGATCAGCCGACCAACACCACCGGTGAGGCCACCGTGCACGACATCGTCATCGTGGGCTCGGGCCCGGCCGGCTACACGGCGGCCGTGTACGCCGCGCGGGCTGGTCTGGCACCCGTCGTCATCGCGGGGTCCGTCACCGCCGGTGGTGCGCTCATGAACACCACCGAGGTGGAGAACTTCCCCGGCTTCCCCGCCGGCATCCAGGGGCCGGACCTCATGGAGGCCATGCGCGAGCAGGCCGAGAAGTTCGGTGCCCGCGTGCTGTGGGACGACGCCGAGCAGGTGGAGCTCACCGGCGACGTGAAGACGGTCGTCACCGGCGGTGGCGAGACGTTCAAGGCGCGCGCCGTCATCCTCGCGACGGGCTCCGCGTACCGCGAGCTCGGCCTGCCCGAGGAGAAGCAGCTCTCCGGCCGCGGCGTCTCGTGGTGCGCCACCTGCGACGGGTTCTTCTTCCGCGACCAGCACATCGCCGTCGTCGGCGGCGGAGACTCCGCGATGGAGGAGGCGACCTTCCTCACGCGCTTCGCTTCGAAGGTGACGATCGTGCACCGTCGCGACTCGCTCCGCGCCTCGAAGATCATGGCCGACCGGGCCCAGGCCGACCCGAAGATCGAGTTCGCCTGGAACAGCGAGGTCGCCGGTATCTCCGGCGAGGACAAGGTCGCCGGCCTCACGCTGCGTGACACCGTCACGGGCGAGGAGCGCCAGCTCGACACCACAGGCCTGTTCGTCGCGATCGGTCACGACCCCCGCACCGACCTGGTCAAGGGCCAGATCGACCTCGACGACGAGGGCTACATCCTCGTCGAGGGCCGCTCCACGCGGACCAACCTGCCGGGCGTCTTCGCCTGCGGCGACGCCGTGGACCACACCTACCGCCAGGCGATCACCGCGGCCGGCTCGGGTTGCGCCGCCGCGCTCGACGCGCAGGCCTACCTCACCGAGGTGGCTGACGCCGAGGGCGAGCAGTCCCTCGCCGGCACCCCTGCCGTGCCCAACCCCGACGGCCTCCCCGCCGCGCTCGACTCCGTCGCCGGCTGACCCCTTTCCCCCACCGATCCCGAAGGAGCGAACCATGGCTACAGTCGCCGTCACCGACGACACGTTCAAGGCCGAGGTACTCGAGTCCGACGTCCCCGTCCTCGTCGACTTCTGGGCGACCTGGTGCGGCCCGTGCCGCATGGTGGCCCCGATCCTCGAGGAGCTCTCGGACGAGTACGAGGGCAAGATCAAGATCGTGAAGCTGGACACCGACGCCAACCAGGCCACCACGATGGCCTACGGCATCACGTCGATCCCGACGCTCAACGTCTACTCCGGCGGCGAGCTCGTGAAGTCCGTGATCGGTGCGCGCCCGAAGCGCGCTCTGCAGGAGGAGATCGAGGCGGTCCTCGCGCCGAGCGCCTGATCACCTCAACGAAGGCCGCCCGTGTTTCACGTGAAACAGGGGCGGCCTTCGTCATGCCCGGCTGGATGTGCTCGGGCGGCCGGGCACGAACACCGCCGCTCGGCCCGCCGTCCCTGACGGCTCGGCCACCCCGGAGCTGACGGTTCCCGTCTGGGGTCGCGCCGACCCCGACCACCGCAATCCTGTCAGCAGGCCACCGGCACCCATCGGCCACTCCTCGTCGCGGGCGCCGTCGTCGATCCGCGCGGGACACCGCGACAGACGGTGATCGGTGCCGAGTCCTTGCCAGCTCTGCCCGCGAACGCGAACCCCCGCTCCCCAAGCGCTCGCCCGCCCACACGGGCCGACCATGCCGGTGTCTCCAGCCCGTGCCCTGAACCGAAGGGTCCGCCGGCCGTCGACCCTGTTCCAGTGCCGATCGCCCGTGTCCGACGACCAGTCGTAGGACTGCGTCACCGACTGGGTCGGCCATCACGGCGGCGCCGGTTCGACGCGTCTGCCCGGAATCCGGCTGTATGACGGGATAGCGACGATGCTCCCCCAGGCCTGGACGAGTCGGTAGACCGTCGCCAGACGCACCAGAGTCGTGAGCGCCGGCGTCGCCCGGGCAGTCTGTGCACGAGCGGACCTGACGTTTCACGGGTCGTGCCCGCCACGAAGTCCCGCGGCTTCATCACGGCGATGCATTGTCCCGTCCGCTGCGACGCCGCCCGCCGCCATCGTCGCCACGGTCCGACCCGCACGGATGATCGGAGCCGGTGGGCCCGGCCCCTCCGCACCCGCACATCTCTTCTGTTCCTCGTTCAGGTCGACCCAAGCTGTCGGATCGTCGTCGCCGTCTCGGCGTCATGATCCGGGGAGTCAGAGATCCCGCGACTCGCCTCTGACCTCCCGATCGGATGACGTCGCCGATGCTCCGAGCCGACCTCCGTGCCGGTGCGGACGTCCGGGTTCGCCCCCACCAGGGTCGGCAGCGGCCGCACGGCGTACCGACTCGGTGCAGCGGCCAGGCCCGTGACCTGCGCCGATCCGACGTCTGCTTGCGCCCGGCGGCGGAGATTGATCGAGCTCGCAGACACATGGCCCCCCTCTTCGTGGGTCACCTGTCGATGAACAGCAGGCATGGATGGCATGCCCGCGGTCCCGACCCCACGGTCCGGCGTCCCTGACTCGCGCACTGGAGCCGCCCGCCCACCTGCCGGCTCTGGTTGCTGCAGCGCACCAGGGAGGAGCCAGTACGCGTCCTCATGCCACCCGCACGACTCCACGGCTGGGGTTCACGTGAGACATCGAGGACGCGTCTGAGTGGAAGGCCCGGCGCGTTCCCTCATCGGCCCCACGGCCAACCGGTGCTGGTGCCGGTTGATGTTTCACGTGGAACGGCCAGCGCAGTCTGCGATTGCCGCCAGGCCGTGCGGGCCAAGTCAGGGCGGTCGCCGCCCCCTCCGCACTCGCCAAGGCATCCGGGTGTGCCCAACCTCGTCCCGCCTCTCACGAGGAAGCGGCCTGGCCGACACCCGTGCACTCCCCCGCGGACCCATGGATCCATGGACCACTCCGCCTCGAGAGCCTGTTCCGGGACTGCGCGCATTCGGCCAGGTCGTGCGGCGCTCTTCGGACTCCGATGCGATGCCGACCCTTGGTACGCCGGAGCGCCGGAGCCCTTCCGGCCACCTGGGTCGCACTCACGAGCCTTGGGATCGGGAGATCGCTGCGCTGCGGACGCGTGCCTACCGGAACGAGACCGGAACCCCGCTCCGCGTGCGGGATGTCGACGCAGGTCAGCTCCCCGAACCCCCTGGCATCGACGCGCGCCACCGGGCGTCGATCGACTCCGCTCGCTTCACAGAACGTTGCGCACCGTCGTCGCTACACCGTCGGACGTCAGCGCTTACTCCGCCCAGGTCATCGTGGATGCTGGGGCACGACCTGGACCGTCTGATCCGGCCAGCACCGGACACGCGCCGCCACGATCACCTCCCCCGCCACGACACCGTACGGCCGCCGGTGGGTTCTGCCTGGCCCGCGTTTCACGTGAAACATGACGGCGTGGCCCGCTCGCACCATCACCGTGAACGAGGAACACGCTCCGCACGCGCGGGGCCGCGCGTCCCCGGTTCTCGGGCCCTACCCCCTTGGGCCGTGGACGACGAGTTCGCGGACCCTCGTTCTCCGCGACGCAGAACGGGCATCGCTCCTTCTGAGGAGCGATGCCCGTCCGCTGCTGCCGACTGTCAGGCGGGTCCCGACCGCAGGAGGCCCGGGTCCTCGGGCGCCATCACTCCCAGGATCCTGTTCAGATCCTCGACCGAGGCGAACTCCACGGTCAGGCGGCCCTTCGTCTTCCCGATGCTCACCTTGACGCGGGTCTCGAACCGATCCGCCAGTCGCGTCGCGAGCTCGTCCATCGCCTCGCTGCGCTGACCCGCGCGCGGTGCACGTCGGCCCGGCACATCGGTGTTACCGCTGGTCAGGAGCGTGACGATCTCCTCCGTGGCTCGCACAGAGAGCCCCTCGGAGACGATGCGCTGAGCGAGCCGCTCGATCTCTGCCCCATCGCTGAGCGAGAGAAGGGCGCGCGCATGACCTGCCGAGAGAACCCCCGCGGCGACCCGGCGCTGGACCAGGGGCGGCAGCTTCAGGAGACGAAGAGTGTTCGAGATCTGCGGACGAGACCTCGCGATCCGCGTCGCCAGCTCCTCGTGGGTGCACCCGAAGTCGTCCAGCAACTGGCGGTAGGCGGCTGCCTCCTCCAGTGGATTCAGCGCCGCGCGGTGGAGGTTCTCCAGGAGCGCGTCCCGCAACATGTCACTGTCATCGGTCTCACGCACGATCGCCGGGATCGTGTCGAGGCCTGCAGCCTGGCTCGCACGCCACCGTCGCTCACCCATGATGAGCTCGTACTGGTCCGGGTCGGAGGCGTCAGGACGCACCACGATCGGCTGAAGAACACCGATCTCCGAGATCGACGCCACCAGTTCGTCGAGGTCGCCGTCGTCGAAGACGGTTCGCGGCTGCCAGGTGTTGGGACGGATCGACTCGACGGAGATCTCTGCAAACCGGGCCCCCGGAACCGGCTTGAGTTCCGTTTCACGTGAAACGGGGGCAGCGAGCTCATCGTCCGCGCCTGACGCGTCCTCCGTCGCAGGCTGTTCCGGAGCACTCCCCGCCCCATCCAAGGGCCCGTGGTCCGACGACGAGTCAGGTGTCTCGTCCACGTCCGGGAACTCGATGCTCGTGATCAGCCCCAGCGACAGGCCGTCAGCGCCCAGCGACTCGTCCGCCACACGCTCGGCGCCCGACCCACCTTCACCCGTCGTGGCGACCGGCTCGTCGGTCAGAACCGAGGTAGGGGCGCCCGAACCTCCGGCGCCGGACCCCTTCGCCTGCGGTTCGCCACCCGTTCGGATGCTCAGCCGACCGCCCGCAATCGCGGAGTCCCACGAGGCGGAGCGCCGCGAAGTACGGCCTGCGTCCTCGCCGTTCTCGCCAGCAGGACGGTCCGCGCCGACCGTGGAGACCGTGCTGCCGCTCTCCGTCGAGTCGCGACCCTCGCCCGCAGGGAAGAAGACGTCGACGGGACGGTCGCCCTCGGGCCCGGACGGGATCAGCGCGCCGAGCCCGCGCCCCAGGCCACGCTTCTTCTGACTCATGCTCCAGCCTCCTGAACCATCCGGCTCCCCGCTCCCCTGTTCGTCCTGAAGTTTCCGCCCCGCCTCCGCACCGACGAGGAACCTTCGCCAGCCCCATCACGGGCTGCGACAACGAGCACGTTCACCATCGCACGCGCCAGCGACGGGGGCGCGGCAGAACCCGGCTTCATCGCAGGTCGGAGCGCTGCGGCGCGCGCTCGGCGAGCTCTCGGGCAGCCTCGAGGTAGGCCAAGGATCCCGTCGAGCCCGGATCGTAGGTCATGACCGTCTGCGCGTGGCTCGGGGCCTCAGAGATGCGGACCGAGCGCGGGACGGTCGTTCTGAGCGTCTGGTCGGGGAAGTGCTCGCGCACCTCCGCCGCGACCTGTTGTGCCAGGTTCGTCCGGCCGTCATACATCGTGAGGAGGATCGTCGAGACACGAAGCTCGGGGTTCAGGTGCGCCTTGATCAGTTCGATCGTCTTGAGGAGCTGGCTGAGCCCTTCGAGCGCGTAGTACTCACACTGGATCGGGATCAGCACTTCGCGCCCCACGACGAACGCGTTCACCGTGAGCAGGCCGAGGCTCGGGGGGCAGTCCACCAGCACGTAGTCGATCTGCTCCTCGCCTCGCTCCTCCCGCTCGGACAGGTACGCGTCGAGCGCCCGCCGCAGACGTGTTTCACGTGAAACGAGAGAGACGAGCTCGATCTCGGCCCCGGAGAGATCGATGGTTGCCGGCACCCCATAGAGACCGGGAACCGACGGGCACTCCTGGACCGTGTTGGCGAGCGGCTCATCCTCGACGAGTACCTCGTAGATCGACGGCGTCCCGGCACGATGCTCCAGCCCGAGCGCCGTGGAGGCGTTCCCCTGGGGGTCGTTGTCGATCACCAGCACCTTCAGTCCCGACTGGGCCAGGCCGGCGGCAATGTTCACCGTCGTCGTGGTCTTGCCGACGCCACCCTTCTGGTTCGCCACCGTGATGATCCGGGTACGAGCGGGGCGGGGGAACTGCCGACCCTGCAGCTCGATCCGGCGCCGCGCGTCGATGGCGAGCTGCGCTGCGAGGGGGGTGGACTCGTCGGCCTCAGGAACCGAGGCGACGAGTGCCGCCCTATGACCGTCGATCACAGGAGGAAGTGCTCCCTGGGCCCACGACAGGGCGGGCGCGGTTTCACGTGAAACGTGCGGATCAGCCGTCGCGGTCCCATCGTTCTGCGGGACGTCGTCGACGTGCTCCGTACTCGTGCTCACGTGCCACTCCTCCGGTTCGTCACAGGGACTTGCACCCGAGTCGCGGCACGTACGACGCCACGGCCCGGTGCTCCGCGCTCACTCTACGGCCTCACCGACGTCCGGACGGGTCAAAACTCCGGCCCGTGGACAGGCAGAACGTCCACGGGCCGAGGACCAACGACAGTCAGGAGCGCCGCACGCGGAGGATCGTCGTGGGTTCGACGTTGTCGACCGTGCGGCCCTCGAGGATCTCCGGTTCAGCAGCCTTGAAGGACCGCAGCACCTTGCGCGCCGGCTCGATCTCTCGCTCGACGTTGCGGCCCTTCAGCACGACCATCGCACCGCCCTTCCGAACGAGCGGAAGGCTCATCCGCGCGAGCTTGCTCAGAGCCGCCACCGCGCGCGATGTCACGACGTCCACCTCGAAGGCGCCGTGGTACTCCTCCGCGCGACCCCGCTTCACCTGCACGTTCTCCAGGCCCAGGCTCTCGACGCACTCCTGCAACCACGCCGTCCGACGCTCCATCGGCTCGATGAGATGAACCTCGACGTCCGGGCGTTGGATCGCCAGCACGATCCCCGGCAGACCCGCGCCCGAACCGATGTCCGCCACCGAACGCGTGTCGCCGAGGTAGGGAGTAACGGCAGCCGAGTTCAGAATGTGCCGCTCCCACAGCCGTGCGACCTCTCGTGGACCGATCAGGCCGCGCAGCTCGCCCTCGTCCCTCAGGCTCGCGGCGTACTGCGCCACCAGCTCGTACCGGTCCCCGAAGTACGCGCGCACAGCGTCGCTCCGACCGAGCTCGGCGTCATCGTCGCCCGTCGGGGCCCGTGTCTCGTCGCTCATGATCTCTCCCTTGCACTGCCACCACATGCCGAGAGCCCGTCGTTTCACGTGAAACAACGGGCTCTCGAATCGTCTTTCAGGATTCCGGCGCGGCGTCCTGCTCCGAGGCCGGCTGGACCACCACGTACCGTGACGGCTCCACGCCTCGCGAATCACTGACCAGGCCCGCCGCCGCGACGGCGTCGTGCACCACCTTGCGCTCGAAGGCGTTGAGCGGGTCGAGCTCGACCTCACGACCAGACTCGCGCACCTGGCGAATCGCGCCCTCGGCCAGCACGGTCAACTCCTGCCGACGCGCCGAGCGGAACCCGGCGATGTCGAGCATCAGCCGGCTCCGCTCCCCCGTACGCGCCTGAACGGCGAGCCGGGTGAGCTCCTGCAGCGCCTCGAGCACCTCGCCGTCACGCCCGACGAGAGCCGACAGGTCCTCGTCTTCGTCAGCCACGATCTCGACCGCGGCCCGGTCGTGCTGGATGTCGAGGTCGATGTCCCCGTCGAGGTCGGCGATGTCGAGGAGTTCCTCAAGGTAGTCCGCCGCGATCTCGCCTTCCTCTTCGAGGCGCTTCGTACGGTCGGGGCCCTGCTCCACCGGCGTGTCCGTCGTCATCGGTGTTCGATTCCTCTCGCTGCTCAACGGCGCTTCTGGCGGTTCTTGCGCTTGGGCTGCTCGCGCTGCCCACGGGGCTTCTCGGGCTCGGGCTCAGGAGTCGCCTCGATGGCCCCCTTGGCCGCGGCCTTCCGCGCCTGCTTCTCCTTGAGGAGACGCTCCGCCTCCGAGCCGGGAGCCGGCATCTTCTTGATCGTGTAGAACTGCTGGCCCATCGACCAGAGGTTCGAGATGACCCAGTAGATCAGCACACCGACGGGGAAGTTGATGCCCGAGATCAGGAAGATCACCGGGAGGATGTAGAGCATCATCTTCTGCGTGCTCGCCATCGGCCCCTCGAGGGCGGCCTTGGGCATGTTCTTCATCGTGAGCTGACGCTGGGTGAAGAACATTGTGGCGCTCATCAGGACGATGAGGCAGATGACGACCACGCGCGACGTCATCGAGTCGGTGGTGCGGAAGACGTCGGAGAGCTGGGCCCCGAAGAGGCTCGACGACTCAATGTCGCCGGCGATGCGCTGGTCGATCGGGCCGATCGCCTTGTGCGTGCCCTCCGCGATGCCCTGCAGGTTGTTGAGCACCCGGAACAGCGCGAAGAAGATCGGGGACTGCAGGAGGATCGGCAGGCACGACGCCATGGGGTTGGTGCCGTGCTTGCGGTAGAGCTCCATGGTCTCGCGGCCCATGGCCTCACGGGACGCGGGATCCGTCTTGCCCTTGTACTTCTTCTGCACCGCCTGCAGCTCGGGCTGCATCATCTGCATCCCGCGCGAGGCCTTGATCTGCTTGAAGAAGAGGGGGATCAGCGCGATACGGATGACGACCGTCAGAGCGACGATCGAGAACACCCACGCCCAGCCAGGGCCGTCCTGCATCCCGAGGGTCGTGAACAGGGCATGAGCCCCGTACATGATCCAGGCCACGACCCACTCGATGGGGTAGAGGATGGTGTCGAACATCCCGAATTGTCTCCTCTGTCGGAAAGTCTGCGTCCCCGGCGGCGCGGTCCGGGAGGGTCAGTGGTGTGCTGCGCCGCGGTGCTCGTGACCCGCCGCGTCGACATCGACGTGGTGGGAACGAGCCGGTGGGACGTCGTCGACTCCGCCGAGGCTCCACGGGTTGCACCGCAGGATCCGCCACAGAGCGAGGCCGGTTCCCCGTAGCGTGCCGTGCGTACGGATCGCGATGATCGCGTACTGGGAGCACGACGGGTAGTACTTGCAGGTGGGCCCAGTCAGCGGGGAGATCACCGACTGGTAGACGCGCAGGACGCCGATGAGGACGGTGGCCGGGAGGTTCCGCAGCATGTTCCGCCCGCGGTCGAGCGTCGAGGCGGTCACGTCGTCCTCCGTGCGCGCGCGACGGCGCGGTCGAGGCTGCTCGTGAGGTCGCTGTCGAGCTCGGCGTACGTGGCGCCGCTCGAGGCCGGCAGTGCGCGAACCACCAGCCGGGCTCCGGCGGGGAGCGCGGGAAGGTGCGCCGCCGCGATGTGCCGCAGGCGGCGTTTCACCTGGTTGCGGTGCACGGCGTTCCCCACGGCCTTGGATACGACAAGACCGACCTGTGACGGTGCATGGCCCGCGACAGCACCGACGCCGGCCTCAGGGCCGGCGTCGGGGTCGACAAGGAGATGCACCACCACGGTCGATCGACCTGCACGCGTGCCGCGGCGCACCGTCCGTTCGAAGTCGACGGAACGGCGCAGTCGGTGCGCCGCGGGCAGCATCCGTCAGGCAGAGAGCTCGGCGCGACCCTTGCGCCGACGGTTCGCCAGGATGGCGCGGCCGGCACGGGTGCGCATGCGCAGCCGGAAGCCGTGGGTCTTGGCACGACGGCGGTTGTTCGGCTGGAAGGTCCGCTTGCTCACGAGGTACTCCAAGAAACGTCGGGGAGGCACACCGTCATTTCCTCGACGATGCAGGTCTTGTCGCAGGTCAGGCCTCGCGTACGAGACGTGGAAGCACCGACCGGGCCGACCCGAGGACCGGCAGCCCGGATAAGGGCGCGCGAAAGGACCTGGAACGGCTGTCTGACGTTACGCCGAGGAGACCCCTCAGGTCAAACCCGCCCAGGGGCGACCCGCACCGGCCGGTGGCTACGATGTGGAGGACCTCACGCACCTCGGCGCGACGTCGCGCCGGCCGCCCGGTACGTTCATCGTCCACAGCCTTGTCCACAGGTTCCACAGCATGTGGACAACACTGTGGACGGAGATCTGGCGTGGCAGACTCGCGACCTCGCTGACCATCCCGAACGACCCGAAGGACGACGCCCGTGGCCCAGCCGGACGAGAACATCACCGACGTCTGGGCACACACGCTCGCCACCCTCGAGGCACGGCCGGACATGACCGCCCGGCAGCTCGCGTTCATCAAGCTCGCGAAGCCGATGGCGATCCTGGAGGACACCGTGTTCATCGCGGTGCCGCACGAGCAGACCCGCGCCTACCTCGAGACCAGCGTTCGCGACCAGCTCGTCTCGGCGATGGCCTCCACGCTCGGACGCGACATCCGCTTCGGCATCACGGTGGATCCCGAGCTGAGCAGCGACACCCTCACAGGGCCGTCGCAGGACTACACCGCTCCCCCGGAGCCGGGTGTCCCCGACGAGCCGGAGGCGCCTCCGCTGCCGCCGAGTCCCAAGCAGTCGGCCGAGCCGACGCGGCTCAACCCGAAGTACATCTTCGAGACCTTCGTCATCGGTTCGTCCAACCGGTTCGCCCACGCTGCCGCCGTCGCGGTGGCCGAGGCGCCCGCCAAGGCCTACAACCCGCTGTTCATCTACGGGGACTCCGGGCTCGGCAAGACGCACCTGCTCCATGCCATCGGCCACTACGCCCACAACCTCTATCCCCATGTGCGCGTGCGCTACGTGAACTCCGAGGAGTTCACGAACGACTTCATCAACAGCATCGGCGAGGGGCGCGCAGGGGCCTTCCAGCGCCGCTACCGCGACGTCGACGTCCTCCTCATCGACGACATCCAGTTCCTCGAGGGCAAGGAACAGACGATGGAGGAGTTCTTCCACACGTTCAACGCGCTCCACAACGCGGACAAGCAGGTGGTGATCACCTCCGACGTCCCGCCCAAGCAGCTGAACGGCTTCGAGGACCGGCTGCGGTCGCGCTTCGAGTGGGGCCTCATCACGGACGTGCAGCCGCCGGACCTCGAGACCCGCATCGCCATCCTGCGCAAGAAGGCCGCGAGCGAGCGGCTCGACGTCCCTGCCGAGGTGCTGAGCTACATCGGCTCGCGCATCTCGACGAACATCCGCGAGCTCGAGGGCGCGCTCATCCGCGTCACAGCCTTCGCGAACCTCAACCGGCAGGCCGTCGACCTCGCCCTCGCGGAGATCGTCCTCAAGGACCTCATCACCGACGACGACACGCAGGAGATCACCCCGTCGATGGTGATCGCGCAGACGGCCGCGTACTTCGGCCTCACGATCGACGACCTGTGCGGCTCCTCCCGCTCGCGCGTGCTCGTCACGGCCCGACAGATCGCCATGTACCTGTGCCGCGAGCTCACGGACCTGTCGTTGCCCAAGATCGGCCAGCAGTTCGGCGGCCGTGACCACACCACCGTGATGCATGCCAACAAGAAGATCGCGGGCCAGATGGCCGAGCGCCGTTCCACCTACAACCAGGTGACCGAGCTCACGAGCCGCATCAAGCAGCAGCACCGCGGCTGACGTCTCGCCGCACGACGGACGCCTCACGGGCCCGACCACGCTCTCCACAGGGCTGTGGATCCGGGCCCGTCGGCGTCTCTCCACATGCCCACCCACAAGGGAATGCCCGGAAACAGCCGGTTGCGCGCCATCTGTCCCCAGGCCTGTGGAGCAAAATCGTGGACAACGACCAGCGCGCACGCCGCAGAGAGATTCACACCTGTGGACAAACTTGTGGATGTGTGTGGACGACAGCCTCGGATCCGTGGACGACGACGCCCCGATCGGTGGACGGCTGTGGGTACAGATTCCGTCGCCCACAGGCCCAAGGTGTTGTCCACAGTTGCGCCCCCACGGCCTCCACACCCCGACCAGTGCGCTGACCTGCGCAAACACCGGTCATCCCCAGATTCCACAACCCCGATGACGATGACGAACGATTGATCAAGAAGAAATTCCACACACCTTCATCAGGCCGGCTCGTCGATCCAGGGCGAGGCCCGCCTCGGCCTGAGGATCACGTGCCGAAGAGCCCCTGTCTCGCGTAGGGTTTGGCTCGGACGACGAGGCAGGTCGGGTCACGTCGACGGTCCGGGCCGGTCCTGGGCCACCGACCCCACGCCCGCACGTCCGCTTCGATCGACAAGGGTCGACAACGCGAGGAGTGGGATGAAGTTCCGGGTTGAGCGCGACGTCCTGGCCGAGGCCGTGACCTGGACGGCGCGCACGCTCCCCACGCGCCCGCCGGCACCGGTGCTCGCGGGCGTCCGCATCGAGGTCGACACGGCCGGCACCATCTGGCTGTCCAGCTTCGACTACGAGGTGTCGGCGCGGGCGGAGATCCCGGCAGAGGTCTCCGAGCCCGGCACGGTGCTCGTCTCCGGCCGGCTGCTGGCCGAGATCTCCCGCGCTCTGCCCAACAAGCCCGTGGACGTCACGCTCGAGGGCACCAAGGTCGTCCTGACGTGCGGTGCCTCGCGCTTCACGCTGCTGACGATGCCGGTGGAGGACTACCCGGCGCTGCCGCAGATGCCCGAGCTGAGCGGCACCGTGACCGGCGACGCGCTCACGCACGCCGTCGCGCAGGTCAGCGTGGCCGCGAGCCGCGACGACACGCTCCCCCTGCTCACCGGCGTGCGCATGGAGATCGAGGGCGAGCGCATCACCCTCATCGCCACCGACCGGTACCGGCTCGCCCTGCGCGAGCTCACCTGGACGCCTGCCACGCCTGGCTACTCGGCCGTCGCGCTCGTGCGCGCACGCACCCTGACCGACGTCGCGAAGTCGCTCGGCGGGGGCGGGGGCCTCGTGAACGTCGGCCTGTCCACCGGACAGGGCGTCGACCTCATCGGTTTCGAGGCGGGTGGCCGCCACACGACGTCGCAGCTCGTCGACGGCGACTACCCGCCCGTGCGGCGGCTGTTCCCGGACGCGACGCCGATCCATGCCGTCGTCGCCACGGCGCCGCTGATCGAGGCCGCCAAGCGCGTGTCCCTGGTCGCGGAGCGCAACACGCCGATCCGGCTGTCCTTCACGGATGGTCAGGTCGTGCTCGACGCCGGTCAGGGCGACGACGCGCAGGCGTCCGAGGCGCTCGAGGCGGTGCTGGTCGGCGAGGACATCCAGGTCGCGTTCAACCCGCAGTTCCTGCTGGACGGGCTGGGCGCGCTCGGCACCGACTTCGTCCGGCTCTCGTTCACGCACCCGAACAAGCCGGTGGAGTTCACCGGCCAGGAGTCGCTCGACGGCGAGGACTCGTCGGACTACCGCTACCTGCTCGTGCCGATCCGCTTCGCCGGCTGAGCGCCGTCCTGCCCGTTCGCCCTGCACCGTCCCCGGAGGTACCCATGGTCAGCCACATCGGACTCGTCGGTCTGGGCAAGATGGGCAACAACATGCGCGAGCGGCTGCGCCGCGGCGGCATCGAGGTCACCGGGTACGACCCGCGGCCCGAGGTGTCCGACGTCGCGTCGCTCGCGGACCTCGTGGCCGCCCTGCCCGCGGACCGTCGCGTCGTGTGGGTGATGGTGCCGGCCGGCGACCCGACGCGCGGCGTCGTGCAGGAGCTCGGCACGCTGCTGGGCGAGGGCGACGTCGTCGTCGAGGGTGGCAACTCGCACTACCCGGAGGACCAGGCCCGCGCGGCGGAGCTGGCGGAGCGCGGCATCGGGTACGTCGACGTCGGCGTCTCCGGCGGCGTGTGGGGCCTGGAGAACGGGTACGGCCTGATGTGCGGCGGAGACCGCGCGCACGTCGAGGCACTCATGCCGGTCTTCGACGCGCTGCGCCCCGAGGGGCCGCGCGAGGAGGGCTTCGTGCACGCCGGTGAGGTGGGCGCGGGGCACTTCGCGAAGATGGTGCACAACGGCATCGAGTACGGCCTCATGCAGAGTTACGCCGAGGGCTACGAGCTCCTCGCGGCCAAGGACATCGTCACGGACGTGCACGGCACGATGAAGGCGTGGATGCGCGGCACGGTCGTGCGGTCGTGGCTGCTCGACCTCATGGTCAAGGCGCTCGAGGAGGACCCGGCGCTGGCAGCGATCGACGACTGGGTCGACGACTCGGGCGAGGGCCGCTGGACCGTCGACGAGGCCATCGACAACGCCGTGCCCCTTCCCGTGATCTCCGCGGCGCTGTTCGCCCGCTTCGCGTCTCGGCAGGACGAGTCCCCGGCGATGAAGGCCGTGGCCGCGCTGCGCCAGCAGTTCGGTGGGCACGCGGTCAAGCCCGCGCAGTGAGGCCGGCGGTGCCAGGCCGCCGAGCAGGTTAGATGTACGTCTCCCACCTCTCCCTCCTCGACTTCCGCTCGTACGCCGCAGCGGACGTCGAGCTCGAACCCGGCCCCAATGCGTTCGTCGGGCGCAACGGCCAGGGCAAGACCAACCTCGTCGAGGCGATCGGCTACGTCGCGACACTCGGCAGCCACCGGGTCGCGAACGACACCCCCCTCATCCGGGCCGGCGCGGAGCGGGCCGTGGTCCGGACCCGGATCGTGCGCGGGGATCGGGCATCGACCGTCGAGCTGGAGATCACCGCGGGCAAGGCGAACCGCGCGCGCGTGAACCGCGGCCAGCTCGGCCGGGCCCGCGATGTGCTCGGCATCCTGCGCACGGTGCTCTTCGCACCGGAGGACCTGGCGCTCGTCAAGGGCGACCCCGACGGTCGGCGCCGGTTCCTCGACCAGCTGGTGGTGCAGCTCCTCCCCCGGGCGGCAGGCCTGCTGGGCGACTACGAGCGCGTGGTGCGCCAGCGGTCCGCGCTGCTGAAGTCGCTGCGCGGTGCACGCCGGTCTGGTGCCGGACCTGTGGACACGAGCACGCTGGAGGTCTGGGACGCACGGGCCGCGCAGCTCGGCGGGCAGATCCTCGCCATGAGGCTGGCACTGGTGGAGGCTCTGCGGCCGCACGTCGCGGCCGCGTACGCGCAGGTCAGCGACGCCGACGGGGATGCCGAGCTCGCGTACCGCTCCAGCGTCCCGGGGACGGCGGACGGGACGACCCGCGCCGCGGAGGACCTGGAGAAGGCGATCCTCGAGGCGATGGCGGAGGCGCGGACCCAGGAGCTGGAGCGGGGCGTCAGCCTCGTCGGGCCGCACCGCGACGACCTGGTCCTCACCCTCGGCGGGCTGCCGGCCAAGGGGTACGCGAGCCACGGGGAGTCGTGGTCGTTCGCGCTGGCGCTGCGGATCGCGTCGTACCGGCTGCTCGGCGGCGGCGACGAGCCGGAGCACGTGCCGGACGCCGCGTTCTGGGACCCCGACCTCGACACGGACGCGGATCCCGTGCTGATCCTGGACGATGTCTTCGCCGAGCTGGACGTGCGACGTCGGGAACGGCTGGCGGAGCTCGTCGCGCCGGCACGTCAGGTGCTCGTGACCGCCGCAGTGCCCGACGACGTCCCGCCGGGGCTGCTCGGTGCGCGGTTCGAGGTCACGCCCGGCCAGGTGCGTCGTGCGGAGTGACGACGGCGAGAGCGTCGTGGGCGACCTCCCCGACGACGGCGACGACGCGGGCGGCACGTCGTCCGGCGAGGACCCGCGACCGGTCAAGGACCGCACCGAGCTGACGCCGCCCTCGGCGGTCGCGCGGGAGGCCCTCAACCGCGCGAAGGCGGCGGCGCGGGCCAAGGGACTCCGGCCGGGCTCGCCGGCGCGACGCTCCCCCCTCGCGGAGCCGCGCCTGTCCGGGCAGGGGCCGGGCGCCCGCGATCCCCAGCTCCTGTCGGAGGTGCTGGGGCGACTCATGCGTGACAAGGGGTGGACGGCGGACGTCTCCGTGGGCGGCGTGATCGGGCGCTGGCGGGAGGTGGTGGGCGCCCAGGTCGCCGACCACTGCCAGCCGGAGACCTTCGAGCAGAAGGTGCTCGTCGTGCGCGCCGACTCGACCGCCTGGGCCACGCAGGTGCGACTGCTGGTGCCGACGCTGCTCCGCCGGCTCGAGGAAGAGGTCGGCGAGGGCGTGGTCGAGCAGGTCACCGTGCTCGGGCCTGCCGGGCCGGGATTCCGCCGCGGACGGCGGTCGGTACGCGGCCCCGGCCCCCGCGACACCTACGGCTGACGTCTCGGGGGCGACGACGAGACGAACGACGGGCCCGGCCGCTGGTGCGGTCGGGCCCGTCGTTCGCTCAGTGCGTCGGTGCGTCAGTGCTGGATGCGGCGACGCAGCCAGAACAGCACGCCGCCACCCACGATCAGCAGCGCGGCGATCCCGGCGAAGACGCCGACCGTCGCACCCGTCTGCGGCAGCTCGTCGGCACCCTCGGCCTCGGCCGGCGGGACGTCGGTGTCGTCCGCGACGACCTCCACGTCCGCGCCGCCGGCGCCGATCGGGTTGGCGCACTCGGTGTTGGCCTCGGGGTAGCTCACGATCTGCGAGTACTCCGGGTTGACCTCGAAGAGCACCTCGACGTCGTCACGCGTCCAGGCGTAGTTCCCGTCGGTCTCCACGTAGGAGCCGTCGTCCTGCTGCTCCCAGCCCGGCCACTGCTTCGGCGCGGTGTCGGAGGCGCCCGGCCACAGCAGCTCGCCCTCCAGCGGCTGGTCGGCGGCGACGTAGTTCTCGCCGCCCTCCGGGTGGAGGAACGTGATGGTCAGCGGAGTGTCGTTGTCCACCTCGACGCCCTCGGGCAGGGAGACGCCGTAGTCCAGGTAGGGCGTGTCGCCCACGCAGACCGCGCCGATGTCACCGGGGACCAGCGCGCAGTCCTCCTCCGACGGGACGAGCTGCTCGATCGGGAAGATCACGTCGCCACCCTCGGTGCGGGTGTACCCGGCGAGGTCGTCGCCGAAGGTGCGCCCCTCGGTCGGCACGGCGAGCACGCCCTGCTCGGTGGTGAGGTAGGTGACGTCCCCCGTGTCCGCCGGGAGGATGACGTCGGACGCGTCCGCGCCGCAGATCTCCAGCGCGGCCGGCGCCTGCGGCACCACGACCTGGGGCTCCGGGACCTCCGGCACGGTCGGCGTGGCGCAGTCCTCGGTGGACGGCAGCTCGATGCCGAAGTCGCTCAGCTCCTGGTGCTGCCAGTCGACCAGGTGCCCGTCCATGGACGAGCCGTCGGGGTACGTGATGGTCTCGGGCATCGTGTAGTCGTCGACGCCGCCGCGCACCAGGTCCTGCTGGATGCCCCAGCCGGTGCACAGGTCGATGTCGTCGAGCGCGTCCGTCTCCGGGAGCTCGGTGTACCAGTGCTGGTCGTTCGTGAGCTCGTCCTCGGGGACGGTGAGCGGCGTGGTGCCGAGCAGCTGCTGCTTCCCGGAGTTCTCCCACGCGGAGGGCTTGTCCTTGTCGAGCTTCGGGTACAGGTAGATCCCGACCTGCACGTCGGTGCCCTCGGGCTGCTCCGGCGTCGTGGGGACACAGGGCGTCGTCGTGCCCTTCGCGTCCTTCTCCTCCTCCGGGGTGCGCGGCCAGTCGTAGCGGTCGCCGTCGTGGGCGTCGACCTGCACCGACCACTCGTGGGCCTTCGACCCGTCGAGCTCGAAGGTGCGGCGCCACGAGTCTCCGAAGGACTCGTCGGCGGCGATCGCGCCGTCGATGGTGACGACGACGTCGGCGCCCTGGTACTGGGTGAGCTTCACCTCGAGGCTGGTACAGGAGTCGCTGACTCGCGGGGTGTGGGCGGAGGCCGGCGCCGCGGTGGCGACGAGCATCCCTCCGACGGCGAGCGTCGTCGCGGCGACGCCTGCCAGGGTCCTCTTCACTGTGGGGTTGTCCCTTCGGTGGTGACCGGTGCACAGGCGCGCGCCAGTCGACGTGCGGAACGGGGAATCGTCGTGTAGTACACCAGGTTTTGGAGTAAATCGGGAGAGTCGTTGATAACGGTCAGAGCACAAATACCCGACGTTCCGGAGGAGTGGCTCTGATCGCCCCCAAACTGTGGACAACCCTGAGGAAAACCCTGTGGACAAGGCTGTGGAGAGCCCGTCGTCCACGACCTGTGGACAACGTGTGCGGAACTTCCCTCCAGCGGCGTCAATCCGCCGTTTCCTTGCCTCTGGCAGGTAGACTGGGACGGTCATTCCGGGTCGTGCTGCGACCTCTCGCACGGCTCGGTCGAGCGCAGCCCGGAACCTGAGAGCCGCGCCGCCTGCACACTGCACGAAGCGTCGGCGCGTGCACGACGACCGAGGAGCAGCTCCGCCTGTGGCAGACCGAACCGACACCCCCCGTCCCGACACTGTCGCCAACGGAGCCAACGGAGCCGCCGGACCGGGGAGCGGGTACGACGCCGGCAACATCACCGTCCTGGAGGGCCTGGAGGCCGTCCGCAAGCGCCCGGGCATGTACATCGGCTCGACGGGCGAGCGGGGCCTGCACCACCTGGTCTACGAGATTGTGGACAACTCTGTGGACGAGGCCCTCGCGGGTCACGCCGACAGCGTCGAGGTGACCCTCCTCGCCGACGGCGGCGTCCGGGTCCGCGACAACGGTCGCGGCATCCCTGTCGCGATGCACCCCACCGAGGGCAAGCCGACGCTCGAGGTCGTCATGACGATCCTGCACGCGGGCGGCAAGTTCGGCGGCGGCGGCTACGCCGTCTCCGGAGGCCTGCACGGCGTGGGCATGTCGGTGGTGAACGCGCTGTCCACCCGCTTCGTCTCCGAGGTGAAGCGTGACGGCTTCCACTGGCGCCAGGAGTACCGGGACGGCGGCGAGCCCGTCACCGAGGTGCAGAAGCTCGAGCCGCTCGCCGAGGGCGAGCCCACCGGCACCACGCAGACCTTCTGGGCCGACGACTCGATCTTCGAGACCACGGACTACGACTTCGAGACGCTCCGCTCGCGCTTCCAGCAGTACGCGTTCCTCAACAAGGGCCTGCAGATCACGCTGCGCGACGAGCGCGCAGGTCACGCGGTCGCGGACGACGAGGTCGCCGGCCAGGCCCCGGAGGGTGCGGACACCGACGTCACCGCCGCCGACGCCGAGGTCGCGAACCCCGTCCGGACGGTGACGTACCGCTACGACAACGGCCTCACGGACTACGTGGCCCACATCAACGCGGCCAAGAAGTCCGAGCTCATCCACCCCGAGATCATCGACGTCGAGTCGGAGGACACGGAGCGGAAGATCTCGGTGGAGATCGCGATGCAGTGGACCAGCGCGTACAGCGAGTCGGTGCACACGTTCGCGAACACCATCTCGACCACCGAGGGCGGCACGCACGAGGAGGGCTTCCGCGCGGCGCTCACCACCCTGGTGAACAGCTATGCGCGCGACAAGCAGATCATCAAGGAGAAGGACGACAACCTCACGGGTGACGACATCCGCGAGGGGCTCACCGCCGTCATCTCCGTCAAGCTCGGCGAGCCGCAGTTCGAGGGCCAGACCAAGACGAAGCTCGGCAACACCGAGGCGAAGACGTTCGTGCAGCGCGTGGTGCGCGAGAAGCTCGTCGACTGGTTCGACGCGCACCCGACGGAGGCGCGCGACGTCATCCGCAAGGCCATCCAGGCGTCGCAGGCGCGCATCGCGGCGCGCAAGGCGCGCGAGGCCACGCGACGCAAGGGGATCCTCAGCTCCGGCGGGATGCCCGGCAAGCTCAAGGACTGCCAGTCCAACCGCGCCGAGGACTGCGAGGTCTACATCGTCGAGGGCGACTCGGCCGGTGGCTCCGCCGTCCGCGGCCGCAACCCGCACAACCAGGCGATCCTGCCGCTGCGCGGCAAGATCCTCAACGTGGAGCGGGCCCGGCTGGACAAGGCGCTCTCCAACCAGGAGATCCAGTCCCTCATCACGGCGTTCGGCACCGGTATCGGGGAGGACTTCGACATCTCGAAGCTCCGGTACCACAAGATCGTGCTGATGGCCGACGCCGACGTCGACGGCCAGCACATCTGCACCCTGCTGCTCACGCTGCTGTTCCGGTACATGCGACCGCTCATCGAGCACGGCCACGTGTACCTGGCGCAGCCGCCGCTGTACCGGCTCAAGTGGTCGAACGCGCCGCACGACTACGTGTACTCCGACCGCGAGCGGGACGCGTTCCTCAAGGAAGGGATCGCGGCCGGCAAGCGGATCCCCAAGGAGAACGGCATCCAGCGCTACAAGGGTCTGGGCGAGATGGACTACACCGAGCTCTGGGACACCACGATGGACCCGGAGCACCGCACGCTGCTGCAGGTGACCATGGACGACGCGGCCGCGGCCGACGAGATCTTCTCGGTGCTCATGGGCGAGGACGTCGAGTCCCGCCGCAGCTTCATCCAGCGCAACGCCAAGGACGTCCGCTTCCTCGACATCTAGCGGCTGACGACGACGCCGTACAACTCGTACGGACGTCGTTGTACGTCAGCCCATCCATGATCTCGAGGACGACGGAACCCGCGCCCCGGCGGCGCAGGACAGGAAGAAGGTAGACGGTGACGGACGAGACCCCCGGTCCCGACATGACGGACGGCGCCCCGGACGACGAGGCGATCGACACGACCGACGGTGCGGTCACGGTGCAGCACGGCCGCATCGACCAGGTGGACCTCCAGCTGGAGATGCAGCGGAGCTACCTCGACTACGCGATGAGCGTCATCGTCGGGCGTGCGCTCCCGGACGTGCGGGACGGCCTCAAGCCGGTGCACCGCCGTGTGCTGTACGCGATGTACGACGGCGGCTACCGCCCTGACCGCGCGTACTCGAAGTGCTCGCGCGTCGTGGGCGACGTCATGGGCAAGTTCCACCCGCACGGCGACACCGCGATCTACGACACCCTCGTGCGCCTCGTGCAGGACTGGGTGCTGCGCTACCCGCTCGTCGCGGGCCAGGGGAACTTCGGCTCGCCCGGCAACGACCCGGCCGCCGCCCCCCGGTACACCGAGTGCCGCATGGCCCCGCTGGCCATGGAGATGGTCCGGGACATCGAGAAGAACACGGTCGACTTCCAGGACAACTACGACGGCCGGACGCAGGAGCCCGTCGTCCTGCCCGCCCGGTTCCCGAACCTCCTGGTCAACGGTTCCGCCGGCATCGCGGTGGGCATGGCGACCAACATCCCGCCGCACAACCTGCGCGAGGTCGCGGAGGGCGTGCGCTGGCACCTCGCGAACCCCGACGCGTCGCGCGAGGAGCTCCTCGCCGCACTGATGCTCCGCATCAAGGGGCCGGACTTCCCGACCGGCGCCACGATCCTCGGCACCAAGGGCATCGAGGAGGCGTACCGCACCGGCCGCGGCTCCATCACGATGCGCGCCGTCGTGAACGTCGAGGAGATCCAGAACCGGATCTGCCTCGTCATCACCGAGCTGCCGTACCAGGTCAACCCGGACAACCTCGCCAGCAAGATCGCGGACCTCGTCAACGACGGGAAGCTCGCCGGTATCGCGGACATCCGCGACGAGACGTCGGGCCGCACCGGCCAGCGCCTCGTCATCGTGCTCAAGCGCGATGCGATCGCCAAGGTCGTGCTGAACAACCTGTACAAGCACACGCCGTTGCAGTTCAGCTTCGGCGCGAACATGGTGGCGCTCGTCGACGACGTGCCGCGCACGCTCAGCCTCGACGCCTTCGTGCGGCACTGGACCACGCACCAGATCGAGGTCGTCCGCCGGCGCACCGAGTACCTGCTGGCGGAGGCCGAGCGCCAGATCCACATCCTGCGCGGGTACCTCAAGGCCCTCGACGCGCTGGACGAGGTCATCGCCCTCATCCGCCGCTCCCCCGACGCCGAGCAGGCCCGCACCGGCCTGATGGAGCTGCTCGACGTCGACGAGCAGCAGGCGAACGCGATCCTGGCGCTGCAGCTGCGCCGGCTCGCCGCCCTCGAGCGCCAGCGGATCATCGACGAGCACGACTCCCTCCAGCGGGAGATCGAGGACTACAAGGACATCCTCGCGAAGCCGGAGCGCCAGCGGACCATCGTCCAGGACGAGCTCGACGACATCGTCGCGCGCTACGGCGACGAGCGCCGCACCACGGTGCTGCCGTTCGACGGCGACATGTCGGTCGAGGACCTCATCCCCGAGGAGGAGGTCGTCGTCACGATCACGCGCGGCGGGTACGCGAAGCGCACCCGCTCGGACAGCTACCGCGCCCAGCGGCGCGGCGGCAAGGGCGTGCGCGGTGCCGCGCTGCGCGAGGACGACATCGTCGAGCACTTCTTCGTCACGACGACGCACCACTGGCTGCTGTTCTTCACGAACCTCGGCCGGGTGTACCGCGCCAAGGGCTACGAGCTGCCCGAGGGCGGTCGGGACGCCAAGGGCCAGCACGTGGCGAACATGCTGGCGTTCCAGCCGGGCGAGCACATCGCCCAGGTGCTGGACCTGCCCGACTACGAGGCGGCGGACTACCTGGTGCTCGCGACCCGTCGCGGCCTGGTGAAGAAGACCCGCCTGGGCGAGTACAACTCGCCGCGCTCGGGCGGCCTCATCGCCATCAACCTGCGCGAGGACGACGAGGGCCACCCCGACGAGCTCGTCGCGGCGCGGCTCGTGAACGCGGACGACCACCTCATCCTCGTGTCCCGCAAGGGCCAGTCGATCCGCTTCCCCGCCGACGACGACACGCTGCGCCCGATGGGCCGCGCGACGTCCGGCGTCACCGGCATGAAGTTCCGCGAGGAGGACGAGCTGCTCAACGCGGACGTCGTCACCCCGGGGACGGACCTGTTCGTCGTGACCGAGGGCGGCTTCGCGAAGCGCACCGCGATCACGGAGTACCGCGTCCAGGGCCGCGCCGGCTACGGCATCAAGGTCGCCAACCTGGTCGAGGCTCGTGGAGACCTCGTGGGGGCCTTGGTCACGGAGGCGGACGACGAGGTGCTGGTCATCATGGAGCGTGGCAAGATCGTGCGCTCGGCGGTCGCGGAGGTGAACCTCACCGGCCGCACCACGCAGGGCGTGACGTTCGCGAAGCCCGACCGCGGGGACCGCATCATCGCCGTCGCCCGTAACGTCGAGCGTCGGGACGTCGACGAGGCAAGCGGCGACGAGTCGGTTAGCGTGGACGAGCAGGCCGCCGACGAGCAGACCACGAGCGGGGACGAGGACTGATGACGGAGAACAGCGCGTCGACCCGGGCGTCGTCGGCGCCTCCCACGCGGGAGGCGGAGATCGACGACTCGACCCACCGCCGCAGCCCGGCTGCGGGCGCGGCGCCGGCCACGGCGTCCGCCGGCGCCGTCCGACTCGGTGAGGTGCCCGCACCGCCCGCACCGCCGGTCGCCGCCCCGTCGCCCGTTGCCGGCGTCACCTCGGACGGCACCACCGCCGCCCAGGGCGCGTCCCCCGTCAAGGAAGGCGCGGTGAAGGCCGCTGCCGCCGCCCTCGCCGCCGCGCGGAGTGCGGCGAAGAAGGTCCAGTCGGTCATGCCGGAGGCGCCGGCCAAGGCGCAGGACGGCACGGGCAGCACCGGCGTCACGGGCACGGCCAAGAACGCCGCGAAGCCCGCCGAGCCGCGTCCGGAGATGCACTACTCGGCCGGTGGCGTGCACGGGACGGCCGCTCCTGCCGCCGCGGCCCCCGTGGGGAGCCCGATGGTCGGGGCCGCGCAGCCCGGCGCCGGCGCGCGCCGCGTGCGGCTGTCGGTCTCGCGCGTCGACCCGTGGTCGATCATGAAGCTGGCGTTCCTGCTGTCCGTCGCGATCGGCTTCATCACCGTCGTCGCGACGATGGTGGTCTGGTACGTGCTCAACGACATGGGCACGTTCGCGAAGATCCAGGGCTTCCTGAGCGAGACGATCGGCCCGCAGGCCGTGAACCTCATGCAGTTCATCGAGTTCGACCGGGTCGTCTCCCTGTCGGTGCTGATCGCCATCGTCAACGTGGTGCTGCTGACCGCGCTCGCCACGATCATGGCCATCCTGTACAACATCACCGCAGCACTCGTCGGCGGCGTGCACCTCACGCTGACGGACGAGTGAACCCCGTCCCGACCGGGACCGACGTCACACCGCGCGACGGCACCCCCGGTTTGGGAACGGACCCGCGCGTACGGTAATGTTCCGTGCTGCACGCGCTCCCTCGCGGGGGCGCGCTCGGGGCTATAGCTCAGACGGTTAGAGCGCTTCCCTGATAAGGAAGAGGTCGGAGGTTCAAGTCCTCCTAGCCCCACTCCAGGCCACCTCAGGCCCGGGCCCGAGACGCACGACGACGGTCGTGACGAGGAGGCAGAAGATGAAGAAGCTGTTCGTCCTCCTGCTCGCGCTGGGCGCGGGTTACCTGGTCTGGCGCCGTCTCAACGAGGACTCGGCCGACCGGGACCTGTGGTCCGAGGTCACCGACACCATCGACTGAGCACGCCCGGCCCGTCTGACGAGGCCGCCAGGGGCCATGGCGCAATTGGTAGCGCACCTGCTTTGCAAGCAGGGGGTTAGGGGTTCGAGTCCCCTTGGCTCCACCACCGAAGACCCCGTACGCCTGCCGGCGTGCGGGGTCTCGTCGTTCCGTGCCGGCGTGCCCGAGGTGTTGAGCCCCCGCCCCCGGTCCCGCATGGTGGTGGGTGGGCCCGCCGACCGGCCGGCCGTCACGACGAGGGGGTCACGATGACGCTGTACCTGCTGTCCGTGCCGCACGACTCCGAGACCGAACCCACGATGGCGACGATGGACCCGGACGAGCTGGAGGCGACGCTCGCGGCGGTGGGCGCCTTCAACGAGTCGCTGGAGGCCGCGGACGCGCTGCGGTTCGCCGGAGGACTGCACCCGCCGAGCACGGCCACGACGATCGACGGGTCGGGTGAGACGGCGACCGTCGCCCCGGGACCGTTCGTCGAGGCTCCCGAGTACCTCGGCGGGCTCTGGGTGATCGAGGCGGCGGACGACGCCGCGGCCATCGCATGGGGCACCCTGGCGGCCGAGGCGCTCGGCGGTCGGGTCGAGGTCCGGGCGTTCCAGGACGTGCCGTCCGGCTGACGACCGACCGAGAGCCGCAGGGCCCCGTCCTGTGGACGGGGCCCTGCGGCGAGCGGTGCGGTGCCGTCCCGGACGGCGGTCGGATCAGGCCTTGTCGCCCTCCCCCGCGTCCTTCGCGGCGTCCGCCGCGTCCTCGGCGGCGTCCTCGGTCTTGCGGGCGGCCGAGCGCGTGCGGTTCGTGGCCTTCTTGGCGGCGTCGGTCGCCTTGTCCTTGGCCTTGTCCACAGCCTCGGTGACCTCCTCGCCGAGCTCGGCGGCCTTCTCCGAGGCGCGCTCGGCGGCCTCGCGGCCCTTCGCGACGGCGTGCCCCGCGGCCTCGCCGACCGCCTCCGCCGCGTCGGCGACGGCGTGCCGCGCGTCGCGGGCCGCGCCGTCGTAGTCCGGGCCCGACTGCTGCTCCCAGGGCTCGGCCCACGGGTCGTTCTGCGGCTGGGCGCGGCGCCAAAAGGCATAGCCTGCCACGGCGGCCCCGGCGAGCGCGAGGAACCAGAAGAGCCCCTTGCCCTTGCCGGACTTCTCGGCCTCCTTGGCGGCCTTCTCCGCCGCCTTCTCGGCGGCGGCCTGGGCCTTGGTGGCCTCCTTGGCCGCCTTCTTCGCGGCCTTCTTGCCCGCGCGTCCGGCCTTCTCCGCGGCGTCGCGCGCGGCGTCCGCCGCCAGGACGCCGGCCGCACCTGCGGCGGCCCCGGCGCGCGTCGCCGCCTCGTTGAAGGCGGTGACGACCCGCGGCAGGTAGTCGTCCACGATCTTGTCGTGCGCGGTGTCCACGAGCGGGCCCGCCTTGTCGGCGGCCTTCTCGACCCGCGGCGCCGCCGCGAGCACGCTCTCGCGCCACGCCTTCTCGGCGCGGGGCACGAGCCACTCGAGGAACGAGTCGACCCGCGGCTCGGCCCAGTCCTTGGCCTGGTTCGCGGCGTCCTTCGCCCCGCCCGCAGCACGGGCGCCGACGTCGACCAGGACGGCGGCCGCCTCGGTCGCGGAGCCCTTGAGCTTCTCGGTGTCGATGTCGTTGATCGTCGAGCTCACCTTGGCGGAGAGCTTCTCGGCCTGGTCCTTGGCAGTGTCCTTGACGCTGTCGCCCACGTTCTTTCGCACCATGGACCCACTGTGCCACCTGGCGCCCTGGCCTGCAGCGGTACGCGCGGGCCGCGCCGTGCGGGTCGTGGAGACGGATGGTGAGAGGGAGGGTGAGAGGATGAGGGCATGTTCGCAACCCTCCACACCACCGCCGGTGACATCCGCATCGAGCTGCTGCCGAACCACGCGCCCAAGACCGTCGCGAACTTCGTCGGGCTGGCCAAGGGCACCACGACGTGGACGGACCCGGCCACGGGCGCCGAGCGCAACGACCCCCTGTACGACGGCGTGATCTTCCACCGCGTCATCGACAACTTCATGATCCAGGGCGGGGACCCGCTGGGCACCGGCACCGGCGGCCCCGGCTACACCTTCGACGACGAGATCCACCCCGAGCTCCAGTTCGACGGCAAGTACATCCTCGCGATGGCGAACGCCGGCAAGCGCCGCAACCCCGTCACGGGCGCCGTCGAGGGCACCAACGGCTCGCAGTTCTTCATCACGACGGGCGACACCCCGTGGCTGAACGGCAAGCACACCATCTTCGGCAAGGTCGTGGACGACGGTTCCCGCGCCGTCGTCGACGCGATCGGTGACACCCCGACCCGACCGGGCGACCGCCCCGTCCAGGACATCGTCATCAACAGCGTCACCATCGAGGACTGACCGACACAGACCGAAACCGGGTCACCTGGTCACGGTCGGGGTCGGGAACCTCGTCGCAGTCCCGTTCACGCGCCCAAGGGGCGCTCCACTTCGGGAAAGATGGAACTGCGACGAGGTTCCCGACCCTGACCTTTCCATCGCCTCACGGAGGGCCGACTCATCTCGACACCGCCAGCCCCGCAGTTCGGACAGCCTGCCGACGCGCCGCCGGTGTGCCCGCGGCACCCGGACCGCGTCTCCTACGTGCGCTGCCAGCGCTGCGGCCGGCCGACGTGCCCCGAGTGCCAGCGGCCCGCCGCCGTCGGGATCCAGTGCGTCGACTGCGTCAAGGAGGCGTCGCGCGCGGTCCCGAGCGCACGCACGATGTTCGGGGGCACGGTGCGGGGCGGGCGGCCGGTCGTCACGCTGACGATCGTCGCGCTGTGCGTGGTGAGCTGGGTGCTGCAGCTCGTCACGGGCGGTGAGTGGACGCAACGGTGGGCGTTCGCCCCGTCCGTGGGGCTGGACCAGCCGTGGCGCTTCCTCACCGCGGCGTTCCTGCACTCCACCAGCATCCTGCACATCCTGTTCAACATGTATGCCCTGTGGCTCACCGGCCCGTTCCTCGAGCAGGCGTTCGGGCGCGGACGCTTCGTCGCGCTGTACGTGCTGTCGGCGATCGGCGGTTCGGTGGGCTACCTGCTGCTCGCGACGCCGACGATCGACGGCGGGTGGAACACCGCCGTCGTCGGGGCCTCCGGGGCCGTCTTCGGGCTGTTCGGCGCGATCATCCCGGTCCTGCGCCGCACCGGGCGCAGCGCCGCGCAGATCCTCGTGCTCATCGCCATCAACATGGCGATCCCGTTCTTCGTCGGCGGGATCGCGTGGCAGGCGCACCTGGGCGGCCTGGCGGTCGGACTGGCGATGGGCGCAGGTTTCGCCTTCGCGCCCCGCGAGCGGCAGGCGCTCGTGGGATGGCTGCTGCCGCTGGGGGTGGCCGTCGTCCTCGTGGCCGCGACCCTGTGGAAGTACGCCTCCGTCGGCTGGCTCTGACCGCACGGCCCGACCCGTCGTCCACAGGGTTGCCCACAGGTGTGGAACGAACTACACGGGTGGAAGTCCTGGCGTCAGCGCCAGCGCGTGGTGAGCCCGAAACCCGCGATGATCAGCACGAACCCGACGGCGAGGTTCCAGGCGCCGAGCGCCGGGATCGGGAGCCCCAGGCCCTGTGCCGTGAGGTAGTACAGGACGATCCACGCGAGGCCCAGCAGCATGAGCGTGAGCATCGTCGGCACCAGCCAGCGGGGGTTGCCCTGCGGCTTCGCCTTCGGCGTGACCGGCTGCTCGTCGGGCGTGCTCTTCTTCTTGCGGGACTTCGACTCGGGCACGGGGAGGTCTCCTGTCCGGACGGGTGGGTGGCGGCCGCGGGCCGGATGCCCGCCACCGTCGGCGATTCTGTCGACTAGCGTAGTCGTCAGCAGGCTCGAGAAGGACAGCAGGGGACTGACAGGGGTGCCGATGAACCGCCGACTGCGCCAGAGCGCGACCGTCGCGTGCGTCCTCGCCGCGTCCGGGCTCCTGTTCACCGCCAGCGCGCAGCTCGCTGACACCAAGGACGGTCGCGACCCGCAGGACCTCGCCGAGCTCGTCACCACGGAGTCCGACCGGGTGGCCGGCCTCACCGACCGCATGAACGAGCTCGAGGCAGAGATCGACGACCTCGGCAAGCAGACCGGCACGGACCTGCCCACGCGGAGCGCCGACCTCGTGGCCGACGAGTCGGTCGTCACCGGCGCCGCGGCCGTCTCGGGGCCCGGGCTGCGGGTGGCGCTCGACGATGCGCCCGCGTCCAGCCAGTCGATCGCCGGGGTGCGGCCGGACGACCTGGTCGTGCACCAGCAGGACGTGCAGCACGTGATCAACGCGCTGTGGGCGGGCGGCGCCGAGGCGATGACGCTGCAGGGCGAGCGCGTCACCGCGACGTCGGCGTTCCGCTGCTCCGGCAACATCCTGCTGCTGCACGGCAAGGTCTTCTCCCCTCCGTACGTGATCGAGGCGGTGGGCGACCCCCAGGAGCTGCGGGACTCGCTCGACGCGGACCCGGGCGTCGCGATCTACCAGCAGTACGTCGACTGGGTCGCCCTCGGCTGGTCGGTCAAGGACGCGGGCACGCTCCAGCTCCCCGCGTACACCGGCAGCTCCGAGATGAAGTACGCGACGGTCCCCGCCGGCACGGACGTGTTCTCGTGAGCGCCACGACCGTCGTGGGCGCCGCGGTGCCGGGGCCGGGCCGGCGATGGCGTGGCCGCCGTCCCGCCCCGCAGCCCGCCTGACCACCTCCCCGAAGCGAGACAGCCATGACCACCCCCGCTCCCACCCCCGCCGGCCCGCGCATCCTCGTGGTCGACAACTACGACTCGTTCGTCTACACGATCGTCGGCTACCTCGACCAGCTCGGGGCACGCACCGTCGTGGTGCGCAACGACGCCGTGCCCGAGCCCGACGCCGACGGCGTCTTCCACGACGCGGACGGCGCGCCCTTCGACGGCGTGCTCGTCTCCCCCGGCCCCGGCACCCCGAAGGAGGCCGGCTCGTCGGAGGACGTCATCCGCGCCTGCGCCCGCTCCCGCACGCCGATGCTCGGCGTGTGCCTGGGCCACCAGGCCCTCGCGGAGGTGTACGGCGCCACGGTCGCGCACGCGCCGGAGCTCATGCACGGCAAGACCAGCCTCGTCGAGCACGACGGCGAGGGCGTGCTCGACGGCCTCGCGTCGCCGTTCACGGCCACGCGCTACCACTCCCTCGCCGTGCTCCCGGAGACCGTGCCCGCCGAGCTCGAGGTGACGGGCGCGACGGCGAGCGGCGTCGTCATGGGTCTCCAGCACCGCGAGCTGCCGCTGCACGGTGTGCAGTTCCACCCCGAGTCCGTGCTCACCGAGGGCGGGCACCGGCTGCTCGCCAACTGGCTCGCCGTGTGCGGCGACGACGGCGCGGTCGAGCGGTCCGCCGGCATGGCACCGCTGGTGCACCAGGGCTGACGTCGCCCCGAGCGGCTCGTCGGGAAGCCGGGTCAGACGCTCGCCAGGACCCGGTCGAGAGCCGCCCGTCCGGCTGGACCCCATGCCGGCTTGCCGCCGGGAAGGCCACGGTCCCCGTTCTGGCCCATCAGCATCAGGAAGAGACTCTTCAGCGCGGCCAGCCCGCGGGCGCGCCGGACCGTCGCGTCGTCCGCCTCCCCGTAGGCGGCGAAGAAGCGTGCGGCCGCGCCCTTCGGCAGCAGGACCCAGGCGGCCGCCAGGTCGGACGCCGGGTCGCCGGCGGACAGGTCACCGAAGTCGACGACGCCGGCCAGCGTCCCGTCCGCGACGACCATGTTCGCGGGGTGCAGGTCGCCGTGCACCCACACCGGCGGACCCGCCCACGCCGCGGCCGAGACCGCGTCGTCCCAGACCGCCCGGACGTCGGCGGCGTCGGAGCCGATCGCATCGGCGTCGACGGAGTCGAAGAAGTGGTCGAAGCCGTCTGACCAGTCGTGGGGATGCGCGCCGCGCCCGCCCTCTGTCGGGGCGTCGGCGGGCGCTGCCACATGCAGCGCCCGGAGGAACGCCGCCAGGGTGTCGGCCGCGTGCTCGCCGCGGGTGATCGACGCGTGGTCCAGCGGCGTGCCCGGCACCCAGGTCATGACCGTCCACACCTTGGGGAACCGCTCGGAGGGCGCACCACTGCGCACCGGGACGGGGATGGGCAACGGCAGACGCGGGGCGAGCAGCGGCAGCCACCGGCGCTCCTTGAGCTGGTGATCGGGGACGGTATCCATCCGCTGGATGCGCACGGCGAGCTCGTCCCCGAGCCGCCACATCTGGTTGCCCCAGCCGCCCTCCACCTCGCGGAGGGGCAGCTCCGCCAGGTCCGGGTGCTGGTCCCGCAGCAGGTCGCGGACGAGGCCGGCGGTGATGTCGACCTCGGTCATGCTGAGCGACCTTAGTGGATCCGATGTGGCTGGGGAGCTCGACCGGCCCTAGCTGTCGCCGCCGAGGTCGAGACCCGGCAGCCCGCCGGCGTCGTCGGTCTCGTCGTCCGTGGGGTCGCCGGACGGCTCACCCGTGGGCGTCTCCTCCGCCTCCGGGCCGCTGGACACCACGACGGCGACGTTCGAGCCGACCTCGGCCTCCCCGCCCTCCGGGTCCTGGGAGATCACCGTGCCGTTCGGCACGTCGTCCGAGGGCTCGAAGGTGATCTGCGGGTTCAGGCTCGCGCCGCTGATGGCGGCCTGGGCGTCCGCAGCAGTCTGCCCGACGACGTTCGGCACCGTCGTCATCTCCGGGGCCTTCTCCTTGGCGATGACGATCGAGACCCCGCTGCCCTGCGGGACCGAACCGGACTGCGGGCTCTGGCGGATCACGGTGCCGGCCTTCTCGTCGCTCTCCTCGGTGCTGGTCTCCGAGTTGAGCCCGAGGTTGGTGATCGTCTCCTTGGCCTTGCCCTCGGTCATGCCCACCAGGTTCGGCAGGTCGACCTGACCGGTGGAGACGACGATGTCGACGGCCGATCCTTCGCTGACCGCCTGACCCTCGGCCGGGTCGGACTTGACGACGTGGTCCTTCTCGACGCCCTTGCTGTTCTCCTGCGAGACCTCGCCGAGCGTGAGGTTCAGCTTCTCGAGCTCTGCCTCGGCCTCGTCCTGCGTGAGGCCGGAGAGCTTCGGCACGGCGACGGTGTCCGGGCCGGCGGAGAACGTCACGGTGACGATGGTCCCGCGGTCCACCTCGGCGCCGCCCGCCGGGTTCTGCCCCAGGAAGGTGTTCTCCGGCTCCGTGGACTCGGTGTCCACGGCCTGCTCGTACTCGAGCCCCGCGGCCGTGATCTCCCGCTCCGCCTCGGCCGGCGTGACGTTGGACTTGAGCTCGGGCACGGTGGTCTTGGCCTCGGCGCCGTTCATGACGAGGAACGTGATGATCGCGGCCAGCGCGACGGCGCCGATCGCGATGAGCGTCCACATGAGCCCCTTGCGGCTCTTCTTCTCGTCGTCGGGCTCGCCGTTCGCGCCCTGGACACCGGTGGTGCCCCACTGCGACGTGCTCGCCGGGTCCATCACCTGCGTGCCCTGGGGCTGGCCCATGACCTGCGTCGCCGCGGCGCCGGCCATGGCCGCGCCGATGAGCGGCGCGGTGACGTCACCCCCGCGCAGCGCGGTCTCGAGGTCCGCGCGGAACTCCGCCGCCGTCGAGTAGCGGGCGTCGCGGTCCTTCGTGAGCGCCTTGAGCACGATGCGGTCGAGCACCTCGGGCACGTCCGAGGCGAGCTCGCTGGGTCGCTGCGGCGCCTGCCCGACGTGCTGGTACGCCACGGCGACCGGGGAGTCGCCCATGAACGGCGGACGCCCGGTGAGCAGCTCGAACAGCACGCACCCGGTGGAGTACAGGTCGCTGCGGGCGTCCACCGTCTCGCCGCGGGCCTGCTCGGGCGACAGGTACTGGGCCGTGCCGATGACGGCGTGCGTCTGCGTCATGGTCGCGGCGGAGTCCGCCATCGCTCGGGCGATGCCGAAGTCCATCACCTTGACCGCGCCCGTCGGCGTGATCATCACGTTGGCGGGCTTGATGTCGCGGTGCACGATGCCGGCCTGGTGCGAGTACTCGAGCGCGCTGAGGATGCCCGCCGTGATCTCGACGGCCTCCTCGATCGGCACCGCCGCGCCGTCCTGGAGGATGTCGCGGACCGTGTGGCCCTCGACGTACTCCATGACGATGAACGGGACGTGCACGGACGCGCCCTGCGTGTCCGTGTGCGTGTCCTCGCCGGTGTCGTACACGGCGACGATGGCGGGGTGGTTCAGCGCGGCGGCCGACTGGGCCTCGCGACGGAACCGTGCCAGGAAGGACGGGTCGCGGGCGAGGTCGGACCGCAGCACCTTGATCGCGACGGTGCGACCCAGGCGCGTGTCGTGCCCGATGTGCACCTCGGCCATGCCGCCGCGGCCGATGAGCTCACCGACCTCGTAGCGGCCGGCGAGTACCCGGGGCGTGTTGTCCACCACTCAGAAGTCCTTCTCGGTCATGGCCGCGCGCGGGGCGCGCGGCGTGTCTCGGAGCATCATCCCAGAGGAGGGAGGGGCAACCGTGCGGGAGGGGCGGGAGACCGCGAGGGCCGGTCCCACCAGGAGGGCCGCCGCCTGGCCCCCGGCGTCGGCCGCCATGGCCTGCACGATGGTGGCGAGCAGCAGGACGACGAGGAGGCCGAGCAGCGCGAGCAGCGGCCAGGAGAGGCGCCCGAGGGGGCCGAAGCGCTGGCCCGTCGACGTGGACGTCCGGCGCTCCGGCTTCGCCTCGGGCGCGGCGCGGGACGCCGAACGGCTCCGGGTGCCGGTCGGGGCGGTCTTGCGCACCGGGGGACGGCGGGCGTCGTGGGCGCCGGCGCGCACGTCGCGGCGCAGCGGGTAGGCGCGGCCGGCGGCGAGGTCGTCGACGGGCGTCGGCGGGGCCGGCTCGTCGCCGTGGGGCGCCGGCCCGGAGGCCGTCGTGCGCTCGTCGTCGGACGCCGTGACCGACGACCAGGCGACCGGCAGCGCGGCCGACGGCGGCGTGGCGGGGCCGGCGGGAGCGTTCGGGCCGGCGGTGCCGGCGGGACCTGAGGGGCCGGTCGGGCCGGCGGGTCGCGGCGTCGTGGGGGCGGCGTGCGCGGGGACGGCGCGGGCGGGTCGGGCGCCCTGGCGGGCGGCGGCGGCGCGCCGCGCGGACCGGGACCGGGCGCCCAGCGGGTCCTCCGCGATCTCGCGGGCGAGCGACTCGAGCTCCCCCGCGAGCGCGGCGGCCGACTCGGGTCGGCGCGACGGGTCCTTCTCGAGCATGCGCCCGATGACGTCCGCGAGACCCGGGTGCACGTGCGTGGGCAGGGGCGGGACCGGGGCGTTGACGTGCGCCACGGCGATGTCGACCGGCGTCGAGCCCGTGAACGGGCGCTTGCCCGCCGTCGCCTCGTACGCGACGACGCCGAGCGCGTACAGGTCGGACGCCGCCGTCGCGGGCTGCCCCACCGCCTGCTCGGGCGACAGGTACTGCGCCGTGCCCATGACCATGCCGGTGGCCGTCATGGGGGCCTGGTTCGCGGCGAGCGAGACGCCGAAGTCGGTGATCTTCACGCTGCCGCCGTGCTCCAGCAGGATGTTGCCGGGCTTGACGTCGCGGTGCACCACCTTGGCCAGGTGCGCGTGGTGCAGGCCCCGCGCCGTGGCGGCGAGGATCGGCAGCAGCTTGCGGGGCGCGACGACGGGCTCGCGCTCCAGCAGGTCGGCCAGCGGCTCGCCCAGCACCAGCTCCATGACGAGGAAGCCGGCGCCGTCCTGCTCGCCGTAGTCGTACATCTGGGCGATGTTCGGGTGCGACAGGGCGGCGCTGTTGCGCGCCTCCGTGCGCAGGCGGCGCAGGAAGTCCTCGTTGCCCGTGTACTCCTCGCGGAGCACCTTCACGGCGACCTCGCGGCCCAGGTAGCCGTCGTCGGCCACCCAGACCTCGCCCATGCCGCCGATCGCGATCCGGCGCGTGAGGCGGTAACGCTCGCCGAGCGCGAGCCCCGTGGACGGCCTCATCCGTTCAGCACCGCTTCCATGACGGCCTTCGCGATCGGCGCGGACACCGAGCCGCCGGTGGCCTGGCCGCCGAGCTTCCCGCCGTTCTTGACGACGACGGCCACGGCGACCTGCGGGTCGTCGGCCGGCGCGAACCCGGTGAACCACACGTGCGGCGGCTGGGAGTTGTCGCCGTGCTGGGCGGTGCCGGTCTTGCCGGCCACCTGGACGCCCGGGATCTGGGCGGTGGTGCCCGACCCGGACTCGACGACGCTCTTCATCATGTCGGTGAGCTGGCTCGCGGTCTTGTCCGAGACGGCACGGCCGAGGCTGGTGGGCGACGTCTGGCGGACCACCTCGAGCTGCGGGTCGCGGACCGTGTCGACCGAGTAGGGCTGCATGACCTCGCCGCCGTTCGCGATCGCGGCGGAGACCATGGCGACCTGCATCGGCGTGGCGGCCACGCTGCCCTGGCCGATTCCGGACAGCTCCACCTGCGCAGAGTTCATCTCGTCCGGGTCGGGGTCGTACTGGCTCGCGGCGGTCGAGAACGGGACCTCGTACCTGCTGCCGAACCCGAACTTCTCGGCCTGCTCGTTCATCGCGTCGGCGCCGAGCTCGCCACCGAGACCCAGGAAGGCCGTGTTGCAGGAGATCCGCAGCGCGTCGGCCAGCGTCATCTCCCCCGAGGAGGCGCAGGAGGTGCCCGCGAAGTTCCCGACCTGGGTGCTCGTGCCGGTCAGGGTGTAGGTGGACGGGGCGTCGATCACCGTGTCGGGCGTGTAGTCGCCGCTCTCGAGCGCGGCGGCCGTCGTGACGAGCTTGAACGTCGAGCCCGGGGGCGGGTTCCACGCCGTGGCGCGGTTGACCAGCGGGTCGTCGTCGTCGTTGAGCAGGTCGGTGTACGCCTGGCCTGCCTCCTTGGTGGAGTGCGACGCCAGGTCGTTCGGGTCGAAGGAGGGCTTGGACACCATCGCGAGGACGGCGCCGGTCTTCGGGTCGAGCGCGACGACGGCGCCCTGCTGGTCGCCGAGCGCGTCCCAGGCGGCCTTCTGCGCCTTCGGGTCGATGGTGAGCTCCACCGACGACCCCTCCGGGTCACGACCGGTGAGCAGGTTCTGCAGCCGGTCCACCCACAGGGCGTCGGCCTGCCCGTTGAGGTAGTCGTTCTCGGCGTGCTCGATCGCCGTCGTGCCGTTGGCCAGCGAGAAGAAGCCGGTCAGCGGCGCGTAGAGCTTGCCGTTCGTGTACTCGCGCTGGTAGCCGAACTCGTCGTCGACGGGCTTGGACAGCGCGACCGCCTCGCCCCCGACGACGATCGGGCCGCGGGCGCGCCCGTACTCGGCGTAGATCGAGCGGATGTTGCGGGTGTCGCTGTTCAGCTCGTCGGCGTGGAAGAACTGGATCCACGTGGTCGACACCATGAGCGCCAGGAACATGACCATGACGACGCTCGCGAGCCGGCGCAGGGTCGTGTTCACAGGTGCTCACCTCCAGTCGTGCCTCGGGGATCGTCGCGTCGGGGGTCCAGCGGTCCGCCGAACGCCTCGGTGGGGTGCGACGGCGTCGACCCGCGCGAGGGCGCGTCCGCGGCGGACCGGCGGACGGGGACGCCGCCCCCCGGCGTCGTCCCGTCGTGCGCGCCGACCACGATGGGGTCGTGCATGGCGCCGCCCTGCGCGATCGTGCCGCGCATCGGCAGCGCCGACGGGCGCCGGGCGTTGTCGGAGATCCGCAGCAGCAGCGCGATGACGATCCAGTTGGCGAGCAGCGACGACCCGCCCTGCGCCATGAACGGCAGCGTCAGGCCGGTGAGCGGGATGATCCGCGTGATGCCGCCGACGACGACGAAGAGCTGCAGCGCCATGACGAACGCGAGGCCGCCGGCCAGCAGCTTGCCGAAGCCGTCGCGCACCGCGATCGCCGTGCGCAGGCCGCGCTGCACGATGAGCAGGTACGCCAGCAGGATGGCGAGCAGGCCGGTGAGACCGAGCTCCTCGCCCAGCGAGGAGTAGATGAAGTCGGAGAAGGCGTACGGCACGAGGTACGGGTAGCCCTCGCCCCAGCCGGTGCCGAACAGGCCCCCCGCGGCGAGCGCGAACGTGCCCTGCACGATCTGGTACGACCCGCCGACCGCGTTGTACAGCTCGTTGTCGAACGGGTGCAGCCAGACGTCCATGCGGGCGCCGACGTGCGGGAACACGCTTGCGGCGACGAGCGCGCCCGCCGCGAACAGCACGAGGCCGATGAGCACCCAGCTGAACCGCTCGGTGGCGAGGTACAGCATCGCGACGAACAGCCCGAAGAACAGCAGCGAGGTGCCCAGGTCGCGCTCGAAGACGAGGACGGCCAGCGACGCGGCCCACACGATGATGATCGGGCCGAGGTCGCGGATGCGCGGCAGCTGCAGGCCGAGCACCTTCTTGCCCGCCAGGGCCAGGGTGTCGCGGTTGGTCACGAGGTAGCCGGCGAAGAAGATCGCGAACGCGATCTTCGCGAACTCGGCGGGCTGCAGGGAGAAGCCGGCGATGTTCACCCAGATGCGGGCGCCGTTGATCTCGCGCCCGATGACGGGCAGCAGCGGCAGGACGACGAGCCCCAGGCCCACCAGCATCGCCGTGTAGGTGAGGCGGCGGATCCAGCGGTGGTCGCGCAGGAACCAGACGAGGAGGATCGCGATGACCGCGCCGAGCGCGGTGTACATCATCTGCGACCAGGCGTCGGCGCCCTTCGTGCCCGCGAGCTCCAGCCGCAGGATCATGGCCAGGCCGAGCCCGTTGAGCAGCACGACCGCGGGCAGGATCACCTGGTCGGCCCACGGCGCGCGGAGGCGCAGCACGACGTGCGCGGCTGCGGCGATGCCCACCAGGAGCAGGCTGACGGCCCAGAAGTCGCCGGGCAGCTCGCCCGTGACGCTGCGGCCGACCATCGCGAACGCGCTGATGCCCGCGGTCAGGGCGAGGATCAGCAGGAACAGCTCGGCCAGGCGTGCGGGACGGCGTTCGGTGGGCTCGACCGTGCGCCCGGCGGGGGTCTCGACGGCGGCGCTCACCCCTTCGACCCCCCGTCGGCCTTGCTGTCGGCGCTGTCGGTCGTGCCCGCCGCCTGCTCGGAGTCGGCGGGCTGCTTCGAGGGCTTCGAGGTCGCCGTGCTCTTCGAGGGGGACGGCGTGCTCGACGGGGTCGCGGAGGGGGTGGGGGACGGGGTCGGCTCGGGGGCGGCCTCGGTGATGAGCCGGTCCGCTCGCTCGCGAGCCTCGGCCTCGGACGACGCCCGGATGGACCCGTCGAGGCGATCCGCCCAGTAGTCCGGCAGGTCGGAGACCGGGGTGCCGGTGAGCTCCACCGGGGTGGAGAGGGTGAGGGGGCCGGCGCTGGCCGGGATGCCCTGGAAGACGGCGACCTCGCCGTCGGCGACGCCGACGTAGTACTGCTGCTGCGTCCAGCCGTACGCGCGCCAGAGGCCGTACCCGAGGCCGCCGAGCACCACGAGCACCACGAGCACCGTGATCCAGGGACGGCGCTTGCGGGCTGGCCGGGCGTCGTCGTCGTCCTCGGGGTCGTCCGGGTCGTCGTCGTCGGCGTCCTGCTCGGTGGGCACGGGGTCGTCGGCCGGGTCCTCGACCGGGTTCTGGAGGACCGCGGGGAGCTCGCCCGTCGCGGCCGCGCCCACGACCTGCGGCACGGTCGCGCCCTCGACCGGGGCCGACGCCGCGTCCTCGGTCGCGGGGGCGTCGCCGTCCTCCACGACGTCGGCGACGACGACGGTGATGTTGTCGGTGCTGCCCGCCGTCATGGACAGCGTGATCAGCAGGTCGGCCGCCTCGTCGGGCGCCGAGGTCTCGGTGAGCACCTCGGTGATCTGCTCGGGCGAGACGAACCCGGACAGCCCGTCCGAGCAGAGCAGCCACCGGTCGCCGGCGCGCGCCTCGCGCACCGACATGTCGGGCGTGAGGTCGACGTCGAAGTCGCCCAGCACCCGCATGACGACGTTGCGCTGCGGGTGGTGCTCCGCCTCCTCGGGCGAGATGCGGCCGGTGTCCACCAGGTGCTGCACGAACGTGTGGTCCACCGTGACCTGCGTCAGGCGGCCCTCGCGCAGCAGATAGGCGCGCGAGTCGCCGAGGTGCGCCATCACCAGGGTGGTGCCGGTGTGCAGCAGGGCGGTGACGGTGGTGCCCATGCCGACCAGCTCGGGGTCGGCGTCGCTGACCCGGACCAGGTCCTGCCGGGCACGCTCCACGGTCTGCTCGAGGTCGGTCAGCGCCTCCTCGGGGCCGTGCTCCGTGCGGTCGAGCGGCGCGAGGGCGGCGATCGCGAGCCGCGACGCGACGTCGCCGCCCGCGTGCCCGCCCATGCCGTCGGCGACGGCCAGCAGGTGCGGCCCGGCGTACGCGGAGTCCTGGTTGTTGGACCGCACGAGCCCGACGTCGGACCGCGCGGCGTAGCGCAGGGTGAGGGTCACGGAGCGGTCACCCCTGGAGCTCGACGACGGACTGGCCGATCCGGACGCCGACACCCGGCGCCAGCGGCTGCGGTCCCGACACCTGGGCGTCCCCGATGAAGGTGCCGTTCGTCGATCCGAGGTCCTCCACGTACCACTGGTCACCCTGCGGGAAGATGCGGGCGTGCCGCGACGACGAGTAGTCGTCGTCGAGCACGAGGGTGCAGCCCGGCGACCGCCCGATGAGGATCGACGCCGAGGACAGCGGGAGGGTGGTGCCGGTCAGCGGGCCGGTCGTCACGACCAGGCGCGTGGGACCGGAGCGCCGGGCGGGCGCGGGCGCGGCGGTGGCGGGAGCACCGGCGGCCGGTGCCGACTCGGCACGACGGCGCTCGGCCTTGGAGGCTCGCGGGGCGCCGCGCGGCGCCAGGTCGCGGCGCAGCACCGCGATCGCGGAGAGCACGAACACCCAGAGCAGCACCAGGTAGCCCAGCCGCAGCAGGGTGATCGTCAGCTCACTCATCCTGGGGGGATCACCAGCCTTCGGTCTGCTGGCCCGAGGCGCTGCCGGTCCAGAACATGATGCGGGTACGGCCGATGGTCAGGGTGTTGCCGTCCAGCAGGGTGGCGGCGGGCACCTGGTGGCCCTCGACGAACAGGCCGTTCGTGGAGCCGAGGTCGGTCGCGACGACACCCTCCGGCGTCACGCGGATCTCCAGGTGGCGGCGCGAGACCCCCGGGTCGTCGACCACGATGTCGGCCTCGGCGTCGCGGCCGATGACCGTCACCGGGCCGGTGAGCAGGTAGCGCTGGCCGTCGATGTCGATGAGGGGGTGGCGGGTGGACGGCGCCGCCGACGTGGCGGGGGCGACGTTGCCGCGCACGGTCGCGGAGCGGAGCTGGAACCGGCCGCCCGGCAGGTCCTCGTGCTCCTCGAACGACACGCTGACCGGGCCCACGAAGGCGTAGTGCTGCGAGGCGGCGTACTCGGTGAGGTTCGTGGCCAGCTCGTCGGCCATCGTCTCCGCGCCCCAGGCGTCGATCTGCGAGAAGTCCGCGGACGACAGCTCGATCGTGAACTCGTTCGGCACGACCGTGCGGTCGCGCCCGACGACGGCAGCGCGGTCGTCGATCTCGCGCCGCAGGCGGCTCGCCAGCTCGACCGGCTTGATCTCGCTGTTGCGACCCACCTTCGCGAACGCGTTGTTCATCACGCGCTCCACGCCTTTCTCGAAGCGATCCAGGGCGCCCATGCCACCTCCTCCCATTGGCCCGACACGTCCGCGGGCAGACTATCTAGATCGTAGGCAGCGCCGCAGCACCACTCCTCCGCGCGGTGTGGATTTCCTGCGAACGCTCGGCGCAGAAGCGGAACCGGCAGGTCACGGCGCGGTGACGGCCGCCACGCTCACCGTCAACGGCGGGTCCGGGCCGTTCCCGGGCGCGCAGACCCCTCAGCAGGGGATTGGGGAGCACCCCCGGCGCCGTGCTAATCTTCTGCGGCACGCGCGAGTGGCGGAATAGGCAGACGCGCACGGTTCAGGTCCGTGTGCCCGAGAGGGCGTGGGGGTTCAACTCCCCCCTCGCGCACGTGAGGAGGGTTTCGGCTTCAGGGCCGGAACACCTTCGGAAAGTCCCGGTCAGGTTCTCCTGGCCGGGACTTTCTGCGTTCCGGGAGGTCTGATCCGGCTGTGGGTGACGGCGCGAGCCCTCTCCTGGTCTCGAGCCTGGTCAAGCGGACTCGTCCCACCCGCCGAGCTCCGACGACAACCACGACCGCCACCACACCGCCCCGGCCACCGTCGGCCCTCGCTGGCGAGGGGGCCCGTGAGGACGGAGGAAGAGCGACGCCTCATGCCTACCGATCGGTGAGGAGCGGGTGTCTGTCTGGCCGGGGCCCTCTGCGCACCTGCGGAGGCGGCCATGCGTGGGCCGGGCGGGTGAAATCTTCGGGCCTCGGACGACCGCCGCGTGCCGCGCGGGAGGGCGGGGCGGGAGGCGACGGCCGACCGGTCAGCCCCCGCGAGGCCCGGCATCCCGGGCCTGCGCGACCTGTCGCCCCGCCGGCGAGGCCGCTCGCCGGTATCCGCTACCGCAGGTCCTGGGCGGTCCGGGCGGTGGTTTCGGCGGGCACATATCACGGGTACCTGAATAGGATCCGCGCGGCTCATCTCTCCCCTCGAAAGGGTCCCCATGCGCATCCTGTCCAAGCTCGCGGTCACCACGGTGGCGGCGGCCTCGCTCTTGCTCGGCACCGCCGTCGCTCCCGCGACCGCAGCCGCCGCCCCGGCGATCGACGTGACCTCGATCAAGGTCACGCCCTCCAACGGCAGCACCGGGACCAACTCCGCGACGAAGTACTACGACGTCCACACGAGCGTGAAGCTCGGCAACCTCAGCGGCTACGGCCAGTACTGGTGGGCCGACATCTCCGCCGACATCTACCGCGGCAGCACCCGCGTCGCGAAGAACCTCGACCTGGGCTCGGTCGCCTCGCAGAACTACAAGAGCCTGGACACCTACATCGCCGCGAAGTCGTCCTGGGGCCGCGGCACCTTCAAGGTGAAGAACGTGCGCGTGGTGGTCGACACCGACTACAACTCGACCACGCCGGACGTCACGCTCAAGGACGCCTCGTACTCCCGCGGCACCTTCATGATGAAGTCCTCGATCGACGGCAAGCTCAAGTACGGCAACGTCGTCCGGGTGACCTCGAGCGGCAGCCACAAGACCGTCAAGATCGGCCTGAAGAGGTACACCCCGTCCGGCTGGCACTCGTACTCGTACGCCAAGGTGAAGGTGCAGTACAAGAACTCCACCGGCTGGCACACGCGCAAGACGCTCACCCTGGACAAGTACGGCCTGAAGACCTACAAGTTCACGGCCTCGCACAAGTACAACTACCGCGTCACGATCGCTCCGACCACGACCAACGGGGGCGGCACGACCACCGCGACCCCGAAGGTCTGACGCGTCGCACCACGCAGCAAGGGCCTCCGGCCCGGGGACGTCCCTTTCCACGTCGCCGGGCCGGAGGCCCTTCTCGCACCGAGATCAGCCCCTCCGCGCGACGTCGCCCAGATCGCGGCCGTCCCCATCGCCTGGCTCCAGCAACGCCCTGACCAGTACTTCCGAACAGGCCCTGGCTGACCCTCGCCACTGAAGAGCGGCGTCCGCCCCAGCCAGGAAACCGTCGCGGAGAGGCCGGTGTGCCTGCGGGCCGCAGCCGGGTGTGCCCGGAGGCCACCATGGACGGGCCTCGCTGCGTTGGGGACGGTGCGACCCGGCCGGCTCACGACGCCACGGGCTGCTCGGTGCCGTGCCGGGCCTGGGAGCGGTACCGGCTCGGGCGCACGCCGTACTCCCGGGTGAACGCGGCGCTGAGGGCGTAGGCGTTGGAGTAGCCGACCTGACGGGCGATGGACTCGAGGGTGTCGTCGCGCTCCTGCAGGAGGTCCGCCGCCAGGCACAGCCTCCAGCCCGCGAGGTAGGAGATGGGTGGCTCCCCCATCGCCTCGGTGAAGCGGCGGGCGAAGGTCGCCCGCGAGACGCGGGCCCGGCGCGCCAGCGCCTCGACGGTCCACGCGCGCGACGGGTCGGCGTGCAGAGCCCTGAGCGCCGGGCCGACCACCGGGTCTCCCGCGGCCCCGTACCAGGCGGGGGCGGCGGCCTGGGGCAGGGCGAACCAGTCCCGCAGGGCCCCGATCAGCAGGATGTCCAGGAGCCGGTCGAGCACGGCCTGCTGGCCGGGCTCCTGCCGATCGAGCTCGCTCTCGAGCAGGTCCAGCGTGCGGGCGCTCTGCTGCGCGCGGGGCACCACGAGCACGGGCGGCAGCGCACCGACCAGGCGCTCGGCGATGCGGCCCGAGGTGCGGAACGACCCGGCCAGCAGCGCGTGCTCGGCCACCAGGGGCGACGTGCCGCCCGCCTCACCGTGGCCGAGACGTTCCTGCTCGAGGAGCTGCCCGGACGCGTCGTCGCGGACGCCCTCCGCGGTCAGGGCGCAGATGGGGTGACCGCCGCCCTCGCGGTCGCTGGCCAGAAGGGCACTGCCCTGCCCGGTGAGCACCGCGAGGTCCCGGGTGCCCAGGTGGACCGGGTCGGCGTCGTCATGCAGGACCCACCCGTCACCCCGGAGCATCGCCACGAGCGTGATCGTGGGGCCCGCCTCGACGCAGACCGACCACGGCGCGGTGAGCACGTCCTGCCCGATGAGGGAGCCCGAGGCGCGGAGGTTGTCGAGCACTTCCGTCAGGGTGTCCACCCTCACGAGGTTAGACGACGACGTATCTGGTCCAGCGTTCCAACCATTCTCCGTCTCACGGGCGAGGGGTGGACTCGTCTCGTACCCGAGGAGCCCGGCCCCGCACGACGCACCGGGCGAGGCTCCGATCCGCTCCCACCCCTGGAGGTCACGATGTCCGTCGACCAGACGCCCACCCCCGGCTCCGCGCTGTGGGTCCTCGCGCACCCGCGCCGCAGCTCCCTCAACGGCCACCTGTACCGCGCCGGCGTCGAGGCGTTGTCCCGGGACCACGACGTCGCGACGTCGGACCTCTACGAGCTGGGCTTCGACCCCGTGCTCGGTGCGAGGGACCTGGGCGAGCTCGCGGACCGGCCCGGCAACCTGGCCACGCTGGCCGGGGAGGCCTACGCCCGCGGCCAGACCGCCCCGGACGTGCGGGCGGAGCACGAGAAGGTCGCTCGCGCGGAGCTGCTCGTGCTCCAGTTCCCGCTGTGGTGGTACGGGCCGCCGGCGATCCTCAAGGGTTGGCTGGACCGCACCTTCACGGAGGGCTTCGCCTACGACAACGGCCTCGACCCGGTGCTCGGGCTGCCGCGACGGTACGGCGACGGCGGGCTCACGCGGCGCAAGGCGCTCATCGTGGTGACCGTCGGCGAGGACGAGCGCACGCTGGGACCCCGGGGTGTCAGCGGCGACCTCGACTCCCTGCTCTTCCCGCTCACCCACGGCGCGCTCTGGTACGTCGGGATCGAGGCCCTCGACCTGCACGTCGTGCACGACGCCGACTCCCTGGACGCCGCCGCGGCGGACCGCGAGGCGCAGCGGCTGCGTGCGCGGCTCGCGGGGATCGGCACCGAGCGCGGCCGGCCGTTCCGCCGCCTGCGCGACGGCGACTACCCGTCGGACCTCCGGGCGCTGCACCCGGACCTGCTGCCCGGCCGCACCGACCTCGGTATCCATCGTGCCGAGGCGCCGGGGAGCCTCGGGCTGCCTGCCTGACGCCGCACCGGTCGCAGGCGGTTCGCGCGACGATGTCGATCCGGGCCGCGGCCGTTCGACCTCGGAGTGACAGCAGTGAAGGCCACACGACAGGAGCGGGACCATGGCACGAGAGCTCGTCTATACCGGATTCATCACCCTCGACGGCTCGGTCGACTCTCCGGGCGGGACGGCCGAGGGCCACCCCGGGGGCGGGTGGGTGTTCGACACCGAGTTCCTCCCCGAGGCGTACGCGCTCAAGGGCGAGGAGCTCGAGGAGACGACGGCCCTGATGTTCGGTCGTCGCAGCTACGAGGCGTTCTCGGCGGTCTGGCCCGGCTCCGACGACCACGCGGCGTACCGGGACCTCCCGAAGTTCGTCGTGTCGTCGACGCTCGACGACGACGCCCTCGTCGACGGCTGGGGTCCGACGACGATCCTGCGCGGCACGCAGGACGTCGCCGCCCTCAAGCAGACCGACGGCGGCCCGATCTTCATCCACGGCAGCGCGGAGCTCGCGCTGCGGTTGGGCGAGGCCGGCCTCGTCGACCGCTACAACCTGCTCGTGTTCCCGTACCTGCTCCCCGGGGGGAAGACGATCTTCGGCACGAAGGGCGCGGACCGCCGCGCCCTGTCGTTGCGGGAGTCGGCCGCGTACGCGAACGGCGTGGTCAAGCTCGTCTACGACGTCGTGCGCTGACGGCGTCTCAGGCAGCCGTTCCGGACACGAGGTTCAGCAGCCGGCTGGCGACGAAGGCGGTGACCGTGGTCCAGCCGACGATCGCCACCGCCTGCCAGACGAGCACGCGCGCCTTGCCGACGCCGGACGCCACCAGCATCGAGGCCGTGAAGTGGGTGGGCAGCAGCAGCGGGCCGAGGAGGCTGACGCCGGGGACGCCGTAGCGCTCGTAGGCGCGCTGGAACTTCGCCCGGCGCGCGTCGCGGCGGTCCTCCGCCGGTCCGAGCGCGCCCTTGCCGCCCGGCGCGGGCCCGGAGCCCACCGGGACGGGGCTGCTCTGCCGGGCCTTCGCCCGGCGGCGGTTCACGACCGCGTCACGGGCGCCGGCGCTGGCGAGCACGACGGCGGTGACGGCGAGGAAGTTGCCGAGCATCGCGGCGACGGCCGCGACCGCGGGGTGGATCCCGCCGATGATGCCGATGGTCGCGCCGCCCTCCCCCTCGATGAAGGGGACCATGGCCGCGACCGCGACGATCAGGGGCTGGACCAGGTCGGGTACCTGGGCGACCAGGTCCTGGAAGGTGTCGACGAGATTCACGAGGTGCTCCGGGGGTGTCGGGGGCGTGTCGGACGATGCACCCAGTCCACCCGCGAGCGAGAAGGCTCGGTAGTGCCCGGAGTCACCGGTTCCCGTGCCGATCGCACGCCTCGGCCGTGACATCTGTCATGGGGCCGGCCGGCAGGGACGGGGGCACGGCAGGTCCGTCCCCGGAATGCGGTGGTGGTGGGCGAGCGGCCGCGCCACGATGACGTCATGTCCGGGCCGGTCGCCATCGTGGAGATCGCGTGCGACGAGTCGGGCTTCACCGGGACGAACCTGCTGGACCCGGCGTCGCCGGTGATCGCGCACGCGGGGGTGGACCTCACCCGTGACGAGGCGGCCGCCGTGCTCGGCACGCTGCGGTCGCGTTTCAACCATCGCCGGACGACGGAGCACAAGGCCCACCTGCTGCTGCGGCCCGGGCAGCCGGAGGCGGTGGCGTGGTTCCTGGCGGAGCTCGCGGGACGCTCGACGGTGCACGTCGTCGACAAGCGGGACCACGTCGCGGGGCGGGTGCTCGACCTGCTCACGGGCGAGCCGTCGTACGTCGACGGGACGCGCCTCGGTCACGACCGCGTCCGCGCGGTCGCCGTCCTGCGGGAGCGGGCCGACGTCCTCGCCGCGTTCGTCGCGATGACCCACCTCAAGCACCGGCGCCGGCCGGACCGCGCCGCCGTCGACCGGTTCCTCGCCCTGGTCCCTGGCGTGGTGGCCGACGGGGTGCCGGAGCTGGCCGGCGTGGCCCGGCGCGACGTCGTGGCGGTCCTGGACCGGCTGCTCGACGGCGACCCCGCCGTCCCGCCCCCGCTCGAGCCGCTGGTGCCGGCGCTGGCCGAGACGGTGCTGCGGTGGAGCGACGGCCGCCGCTCGGTCGTCGTCGTGCACGACGAGCAGAGCGCGCTGACGCGGCAGCGCACCGCCGTCCTGGCCGCGACCCTCGCCGCGGCGGTCTCGCCCGCACCGCCGCCGCTCCTCGGGGTGCGGCAGGTGGACTCCCGCCGCGATCCGCGCGTGCAGGTGGCCGACCTCCTGGCCGGGTGGGCGCGGAGCTCCGCGGAGCCCGCCGCCTGACGTCCGGCGGTCCCGTCAACACACGTCGATCCGCGGACCGGGTGAAATTGGGGGTTGCGCTCCGGGAAACCGGTCCCCTACGGTCAAGAAACCGGTTGCTGTGATCTGTTCGTAACCAATGTGGGTTCGGACAGCGGTCGTTCCGCCGAGCGGAGCGGCCCCGGCACCGGCTGCAGGTCCCGCGTTCGACGACGAAGGTGAGGCAGCAACGATGAGACGGCACGCGAAACGACGACTTCTCGCGGCGGGGGTGACGACGTCACTGGTGGCCGCGATCGGGGTCACCGCGATGACGCTCGGCGCCCAGGCCGCGGAGGGTGGCGTGACCGGGTTCGCCACCCAGAACGGCGGCACGACGGGCGGCTCCGGCGGCTCCGTCGTGAAGGCGACGACCGGCACCCAGATCCACGAGGCCCTGTGCGGCCGCGCGTCCGAGGACACCCCGATCACGATCCAGGTCGAGGGCACGATCAACCACGGCAACACGAGCAAGGTCTCGGGAGACAGCTGCAATACCGCGGACGGCGTGATCGAGCTGAAGCAGATCAGCAACGTCACGCTCGTCGGGGTGGGCAGCGGCGCCACGTTCGACCAGGTGGGCATCCACATCCGCGAGGCCAGCAACATCATCATCCAGAACGTCACGGTCAAGAACGTCAAGAAGTCGGGCTCCCCGACGTCCAACGGCGGCGACGCGATCGGCATGGAGTCCGGCGTGTCGAACGTGTGGGCGGACCACGTGACGCTCGAGGCCTCGGGCGGCGAGTCCGAGGGCTACGACGGCCTCTTCGACATGAAGGGCGACACGAAGTACGTGACGCTCTCCTACAGCATCCTTCGCGGCTCCGGCCGCGGCGGCCTCGTCGGCTCGGGCGACAGCGACCTGGGCAACGGGCCGGTCACCTACCACCACAACCTCTACGAGAACATCGACTCGCGCCTCCCCCTGCTGCGCGGGGCGACGGCCCACATCTACAACAACCACTACGTCGACATCCACGAGTCCGGCATCAACGCGCGCGCCGGCGGCAAGGCGAAGGTCGACAGCAACTACTTCCAGGACTCGAAGGACGTGCTCGGCACGTTCTACACCGACCTGCCCGGCTACTGGCAGGTCGCCGGGAACACGTTCGACAACGTCACCTGGTCGGAGCCGGGCGAGGACAACAACCCCGCCGGCCCGAACCCGACGTCGACGACGTCGGTGAGCATCCCCTACGACTACTCGCTCGACGACGCCGGTTGCGTGCCGGACGTCGTCGCCGCGACCGCCGGGGCGAACAAGGGCCTCAGGGTGTCCGACGGCTCGTGCGAGGCGACGACGCCGGAGCCGACCGACCCGCCGACCGGCGAGCCCACGGACCCGCCGACCGGCGAGCCGACCGACCCCCCGACGGACGAGCCGAGCGGGGCCAACCTCAGCCTCGGCGCCGGCGCGGACGGCTCGTCCAAGGCGTCGGGCAGCAGCTTCGGCAACGTGACCGACGGCAACCTGAGCACGTTCTGGTCGCCGTCGAGCACCACGGGTCGCGTGTCCGTCAAGTGGGCCACCCCGCAGACCGTGGCGCAGGCCAAGGTCGTCGAGGCGGCCGGCTCCGAGGGCACGATCACGGGGTTCCGCGTCGTCAACCACGACACCGGAGCCGTGCTCGCGACCGGCAGCCGCGCGGGCGTCGTCAACCTGCCCACGACCACGCTGAGCAAGCTCGACCTCGAGATCACCAGCGCCTCCGGCACGCCGAAGGTGGCCGAGCTGGAGACGTACGCCGGCCAGGGCTCGACGGACCCGACCGACCCCACCGACCCGACGGACCCGACCGACCCGGAGCCGACCGACCCGCCGACCCCGAGCGGCGAGGTCATCTACGCGGCGCCCGACGGCTCGGCCGGCGCGGCGGGCACGGAGGCCGACCCGACGACGGTCGCCGCGGCGATCGCCGCCGTGGAGCCGGGCGGGGCGATCTACCTGCGCGGCGGCCAGTACGACCTGGCCGACACGCTCACGATCGAGCCGGGCAACGACGGCACGTCGTCGGAGCGGACGCTCCTGTCGGCGTACCCGGGCGAGACGCCGGTGCTCGACTTCTCCGCGCAGGCCGAGGACTCCGCCAACCGGGGCCTCGCCATCGGCGGCAACTTCTGGCACGTGTACGGGATCACGGTCCAGAACTCCGGCGACAACGGCATCCTGCTCGGCGGCGACGACAACGTGATCGAGCGCGTCGTCACCCGCGGGAACGCCGACACGGGTCTGCAGATCGCCCGCCTGGTCGCGGGCGCGCCGAAGGCGGAGTGGCCGGCGAACAACCTGGTGCTCTCCTCCGAGTCCTACGACAACGTGGACTCCGACGGCGAGGACGCGGACGGCTTCGCGGCCAAGCTGACGGTCGGCGAGGGCAACGTGTTCCGCGACTGCGTGTCCCACAACAACATCGACGACGGCTGGGACCTGTACGCCAAGTCGGACACGGGCCCCATCGGCGTGGTGACCATCGAGGACTCGCTCTCCTACGACAACGGCACGCTGTCGGACGGCTCGCAGGCCGGCAGCGGCGACCGCAACGGCTACAAGCTGGGCGGCGAGGACATCCCCGTCGACCACGTGGTGACGGGCAGCATCGCCTACGAGAACGGCAAGCACGGGTTCACGTACAACAGCAACCCGGGCTCGATCACGGTCGCCGACAACGTGAGCATCGGCAACGAGGAGCGCAACTTCAACTTCGACGAGGGCAGCCACCGGTTCAGCGGCAACGTGTCGTGCGACAGCGGCTCCAACGACCGGATCGTCGGGAGCGACGACGGCACCAACGAGTTCTGGTCCGGCTCCAACAGCGCCGCCTGCGGCGCCTACGCGGGCGACCTCGACTGGTCCTTCGCCGCGGACGGCACGCTGGAGGTGACCTTCGGCTGAGCCGACCCGCTCTCGACGGAGCGCCCCGCGCGGGCGCACCGTCACCCCGACCCCGGCCGGCCCGTCGACCCCTCCGACGGGCCGGCCGGTCCCATGACCGGGCCGTGGGCGTCCGCTCTGCGCACACCCGTGGCGGTCCCGTGGCATCCTGGCCACGTCCGTGACGTCGAGGCCAGGAGACAGCAGATGAGCAGCGGTGCGGGCGGCCGCGGCAGGCCGTCGATCCTGGCGTCGATGGACGTCCCCGACAGCATCCGGTCGCGCGTCCTGGTGACGTTGCGGGAGGCGATGGTGGCCGGCGAGCTCGAGCCCGGGGCCATCTACTCGGCCCCGGCCCTCGCCCAGCGGCTGGGCGTCTCGGCGACCCCGGTGCGCGAGGCGATGATGGAGCTCACCCGCGAGGGGCTGGTCGAGACGCTGCGGCACCGGGGCTACCGCGTGGTGGAGCTCGGCGACGTCGCGCTCGAGGAGATCCTCCAGATCCGCGAGCTCATCGAGGCGCCGACGGTGGCGCGCGTCGCGACGCTGGCGACGGCCGCCCAGGTGCGGGCGCTGCGCCCCCTCGCGGACCGCATCGACGCGACGGCGGCGGCCGGCGAGCTGCAGGAGTTCGTCGCGGCCGACACGGCCTTCCACACCGAGGTGCTCGCCCTCGCGGGGAACGCGCGCCTGGTCGAGGAGGTCCGCCGGCTGCGCGGCATGTCGCGGCTGCTCGGGCTCCAGGGCCTGCACGAGGAAGGTCGTCTCGTGGCCACGATCCGGGAGCACCACGAGCTGCTCGACCTCCTGGAGGCCGGCGACGCGGCCGGCGCGGAGGCGTGGATGCGCCGGCACCTGAGGCACGTGCGCGACGTCTGGTCGGGGCAGGGCTCGGGCGCGTCGTCGAGGGCCTCGGCGGGTCCGGCGGGCGACGCCGCCGACGCCGGCTGACCGGGATCCGCCCTGCTCACGACGCGGGAAGCCCTTGCGTCCGCGGTCGGTGCAATTGTACGTTGCACGCCATTCGAGGCCCCCGACGTGGCGGGCCGGACGGGAGCAGGCGCGTGACTTCGCAGCAGTCCACGGTCGGGAAACCGGCCACCAACCTCCGGGTGCTGGTCGGCAGCCTCTCCGGCAGCGCGATCGAGTGGTTCGACTTCTTCCTCTACGCCACCGCAGCGGCCCTCATCTTCGACAAGCAGTTCTTCCCGACGGACGACCCGGCCGTCTCGCTGATGCTGTCGTACCTGTCGCTGTCGCTGACGTTCTTCATCCGCCCGTTCGGCGGCATCGTCTTCTCCCACATCGGTGACAAGATCGGCCGCAAGAAGACGCTGGTCATCACGCTCTCCCTCATGGGTGGCGCGACGATCGCGATCGGCCTGCTGCCCACGTACGCGCAGGTCGGCGTCCTCGCGCCGGCGCTGCTCATCCTCTGCCGCGTCATCCAGGGCCTCGCGATCGGCGGCGAGTGGGGCGGCGCCCTGCTGCTCGCCTACGAGTACGCGCCGGAGAACCGCCGCGGCTTCTTCGGCTCCGTGCCGCAGACCGGCGTGACCATCGGCATGCTCCTGTCGACCATCGCCTTCGCGCTGGTCACCTCGCTGCCCTCCGGGGCGTTCGAGTCCTGGGGCTGGCGCCTGCCGTTCATCGCCTCGGTGGTGCTCGTGTTCGTCGGCCTGTGGATCCGCAAGGGCCTCGCCGAGACCCCCGCCTTCCGGGAGGCCAAGGCGAGCGGCAACGTGGCCAAGCTCCCGATCAAGGACACGCTGCGCGACCACTGGCGCTCCGTGCTCGTCGCCGTCGGCGCCAAGGTCGTGGAGACCGGCCCGTTCTACATCTTCGCCACGTTCGTCGTGAGCTACGCGACCGGCACCCTCGGCATGCAGCAGTCGGTGGTCCTCAACGCCGTGAGCGCCGCCGCGTTCGTCAGCACGCTGGCGATCCTCGCGATCGGAAGGCTCTCCGACCGGCTGGGCCGACCCGCCGTCTTCCTCGGCGGCACCGTGCTCATCGCGCTCTTCGCGGCGCCCTTCTTCCTGCTGCTCGACCTCCAGGTCGACTGGGCCGTCTACGCGGCCGTCGTCATCGGGCTGGGCATCGTGTGGCCCCCGGTCACCGCCACGCTGGGCACGCTGATGTCCGAGACCTTCACCACCCGCGTGCGCTACACCGGCGTCACGCTCGGCTACCAGATCGGCGCCGCGCTGGCGGGCGGCACCGCGCCGCTGCTCGCGACCTGGCTGCTCTCGCGGTTCGACGGCGCCTGGTGGCCGATCGCCGTGTACATGGTGGGACTCGCGGTCGTCGCGCTCGTCGCCGTGTCCCTGTCCGGCCGGGTCGTGCGCCTCGAGCGCGCCCGGATCGAGGCGCGCGAGGCGCGCGAGGAGGTGGCCGCGTGACCGGGCTGCCGTTCGTCACGGCCGACGAGGTCCGCCGCCGGGTCGGGCCCGACGACGCCCGCCGGCTCGTCGAGCGTGCGCTGCGCGACGGCTTCGACCCCGCCGACGACCCGGCCCGGTCGTCGGTGGCCGCCGGCGGGGGGCACCTGCTGCTCATGCCGTCGGTGCTGGGCGAGTGGGCCGGGGTCAAGATCGCGTCCGTGGCGCCGGGCAACCCCGCGCGCGGCCTGCCGCGCATCCAGGCGACCTACCTGCTGCTCGACGCCGCCACGCTCACGCCCCGGTTGCAGCTCGACGGGTCGGCCCTCACCGAGCTGCGCACGCCCGCGACCTCGGCCGTCGCGGCGGACCACCTCGCGGCGCCGGACGCGCGGCGCCTGGTCGGCGTCGGCGCCGGGCCGCAGGCCGTCGAGCACGCGGTCGCGATGGCGGCGGTGCGCGACCTCGACGACGTCGCGCTCGTCGGCCGCGACCGCGGACGCCTCACGGCCGCCGTCGACGGCCTCGTCGCGCGCGGGATCCCCGCCCGCGCGGGGAGCACCGCCGACGTCGCCGACGCCGACCTCGTGGTGTGCGCGACGTCGGCGGGCGAGCCGCTCTTCGACGGCGCCCTGGTGCGCGACGGCGCGTGCGTCGTGGCCATCGGCTCGCACGAGCCCGACCGTCGCGAGCTCGACGCCGGGCTCATGGGGCGGGCGCTCGTCGTCGTCGAGGACCGCGCGACCGCGATGCGCGAGTGCGGCGACGTCGTGCTCGCGGTCGAGGAGGGCGCGCTGCGACCCGACGCCCTCGTGCCGCTCGCCGACGTCGTGCGCGGGCGATCCCGCGCCACGGACCGGCCGAACGTCTTCAAGGGGTCCGGCATGTCGTGGCAGGACCTCGCCGTCGCGGTGGGCGTCGCGGAGGCGGCCGGGCGTTGACCGGGCGTGCTCAGCCGAGGCCGAAGAACGTCGCGGCCTCGGCGAGCACCTCGCCCGCGCGCTCGGTGCCGACGAACCCGTGCTCGGCGCCGGGCAGCTCGACCAGCCGGCAGGGCACGCCGTCGCGGTGGCAGGCGTCCGCCAGCGCCCGCGCCTCGGGCAGCAACGAGTCCCGCTCGCCCACCGCGACGAGGGTCGGGGGCAGCCCGCGCGCGGACCGGTGCAGCCGCGGCGCGTCCGCGGGGTCGACGCCGGTCCACGCGCGCATGGCGTACGTCGACAGCTCGCGGCCCGGTCCGCCCGGCAGGGCGTCGTCGTAGGACTCGAGCGACAGGTCGAGGTTGGGGTTGGTGAGCAGCAGGCCCGCCGGCCGGTGGGCCGGGCGCGACGCGGCGAGGACGGCGACGGCGCCGCCCGCGGAGTCGCCGGCGAGGTAGACGCGGTCGACGCCCGCGCCGGCGAGCAGGTCGAGCGCGGCCACGGCGTCCGCGACGGCGTCGTCGAGCGTCGCCTCCGGCGCGAGCCGGTAGTCGACGGCGAGCACGACGACGCCGAGGGCCTCGGCGGTCCGCCGGCACCAGCCGTCCTGCAGCTCGAGGTCGCCGAAGAGGCCGTACCCGCCGTGCAGGAAGACCGCCGCGGCGCCGGGCTGGTGGCGGTCGGGCGTGTAGCGACGCATCGCGACACCGTCGTGCGCCAGGTCCGTCACCGTGCCGGCGAACGGCAGCCGCGGGCGGGCGACGGCGCGCTCGTACGCGCCGCGCCGCAGCGCCCCGACGTCGGGCACGCCCTCCGTCCCCGGAGCCACCGGACGCACCTCCCCCCGGCCGTCAGGCGCGGATCGTCCGGGCCACGAGGCGCACCGCGATCCCCAGGAGCAGCAGCCCGAGGGCCAGCAGCGGGAGGGTGCCCCCGCCGAACCCGGTCTCCGGCAGCTGGCCGCCCGGGGTCTCCGGCGTCGTCGGACGGGCCGTGTTCGTCAGCGTGACGGCGTTGAGCCGCTCGTCGTTCGCGTGGATCACCACCCAGCCGTCGTCGTCGGCCTCGAGCTCCTGGCCGTCGATCGCCCAGCGCGGCGTCGCCCAGGTGGCGTCGTCGACGGCGGGCGGGTCGGCCTCGCGGATCTCGACCGTGGTGCCCAGCGGGACGTCGTCCGCCTCGAACGGGTCACCGAGCACGAGGTCGCCCTGCTGGACCGGGCCGTCGTCCACGCGGTACTCGACCGGGAAGCGGGTGCCGTCGGGCAGGTCCGTGCCCTCGACCAGCTTCTCGATCCGCAGCGTCGTCGTGGGCACGGCCGAGTTCGTCACGGTGAACGTCGTCGTGCCGGTGCCCTCGTCGATCGTGAGGCTGCTGCCTGGGGACCAGGTCGGGACGGCCCAGGTCCACCCGTCGGGCAGCACGTCGTCCGACGGCTCCTCCTCCGTGACGCGCACGGTGGTCCCCACGGGGAACGCGCGGTCCGGGCCGACGGCGGTCCCGTCGGTCGGCACGCGCAGCACGCCGTCGTCGGTGCTGCCGTCGGGCAGGGTGGCCGTCCACGGCACGTCGAAGCCGTCCGCGCTCACGTCGCCCGGCTCGGCGCCCTCGAGGGCCTTCGCGACCTCGAACGTGCCGTGCTCCACCGTGGCGGAGTTGGTGACGGAGACCGCCGCCGTCTCGTCGGCGCCGACCGTGATCTCCGCCGGTGAGATCGTCGGGGTACCCCAGTCCCAGCCGGGCACGTCGGGCAGCACCGGTTCGTCGAACGTGACCGTCGTGCCGGCCGGGAAGTCGACGGGGTCGCCGGTGGCGTCGGTCGGCGCGACGGGCTCGCCGTCGGGCGCGAGCGTGGTGGACCCGCTGGTCGTGGTGCCGTCGACGTAGGTCGCGGTCCAGGCCACCGTGAACTCCAGGCCCTCCGGCACGTCCTCGGCGACCGGCCCGTCGAGGGTCTTGGCCACGGTGAACGACCCTGTGGGGACGCTCCCCACGTTGGTCACCTCGAGGGCGACCGTCGGGCCGCCGGAGAGCTCCAGCGGGTAGAAGCCGTCCTCGTCGGGGTCGGTGAGCGGCTCGCCGTCCACCGAGAGCACCGGGTCCTCCCACACGATGCCGTCGTCGAAGGACGGGTCGTGCTCGCGCACCCACACGGTGGTCCCGGCAGGGATGGGCTCGTCGTCCAGCAGGGTGGTGATCGTCACCGGGTCGCCGACGGCGATCTCGCGGACGCGCCCCTCCCGCGGGCCGCCGGGCGGGTCGAACGTGTACTCGACCGAGAACTGGAGGTTCGGGTCGACCGGGCCGTCGACGTCGAGCACCTTGACCATGCTGAACCGTGCGGTGGCGGGGACGACGTTCTCGTCGACGAGGATGTTGGTGACCATGTCCTCGACCACCTGGTCCTCGCGGTCGATCGTGAACGTCGTGCCAGGGCTCCACGACTCGTCACCCCAGGTGGCGCCGTCGGGCGGGACACCGCGGTCGGTCTCCGCCACGGTGACCTCGGTGCCGACCGGGAAGGTGACCTCGTTCCCGGCGTCGTCGACCGGCCCGGTCGGATCGAACGACCCGTCCTCGTTCGCGACGAGCTCGATGGTGCCGCTGCTCTCGTTGCCGTCCGGGTCGACGGCGGTCCACCCCACGGTGACGGTGGTGCCCTCGTCGACGTCGATCGGGTCGTCCAGGGTGGCGACCACGGTCTTGACGACCTGGAACGTGCCGCGGGTGCGTTCCGCCGTGTTGGTCACCGTCGCGTCCACGACGGCGTCGCCCTCGTCGGTGATGGTCAGCGACGACGGCGACACGGACGCGCCCGTCCAGTCCCAGCCGGGCACGTCGCCCGGGGGCCGTTCCTCGAACGTCACGACCGTGCCGACGGGGAAGGTGCTCAGCGTGCCGTCCACGTCCTGCGGGCGCACCGCGCCGCCGTCCGCGGGCAGGTCGAGCGTGCCGGAGCCGAGCACCTCGCCGTCCGGCGACGTGGCGGTCCAGTCGACCTGGAACGTCGTGCCGTCGGGCAGGTCGTCGGCGCCGATCCCGTCGAGCTCCTTGGACAGCTCGAACGTGCCGTGCGGCTCGCCGCACGGCACCGTGCCCGCGAACATGAAGGAGTGCACCTCGCCGCCCAGCAGGGTGACGTCCTGCCCGACGACCTGGCCGTCCAGGGGCGCCGCGTCCACCGTGACGTTGGCGTTGGGCGCGAAGATCGACCCGTCGATGCGCTCCCCGGTGTGCGCGACGGTCACGTCGCCCGTGACGGCCGACAGGTCCCACAGGATGTACGGCGAGTACTGGCCCTGCGGGTCGACCCGCAGCCCCTGCACGTCCGTCGTCCCGGCGGGCACGCGGATGATCAGCGGGTTCTGCTGACCGGGCACCGCGCTGCCCGCCGAGAACTGGAGGAGGTCGGCGCCAGCGACGTCCTCGTACGCCACGACGTTGGGCCGGTCGGAGGCGAGGAGCGAGAGGACCTTCCGTGACCCGTCGTCCTCGGCGACGGTCACGTGGTTCACGTCGTGGCCGCCCGGGTCCGTGATCGTCGCGAGGCACGCGGTGGTGTCGTCGAGGCTGGCGTCCTGCCCGGCCTGCACGTACCCGGCGACGACGTCCTGCGTGTCGCCGGTCTGCTCGGTGAAGATCGAGGTGTTGCTGCCCGTCGGAGGCTCCGCGTCGGCGGGGAACGTCTGCGCGGTCGCGTCGATGAGGGGTGGGTTGGAGCCCTGCTCGGACTCCCGCACCCAGCCCTCGCCCCGGGCCGACGTGGCGTACGGACCGAGGTCACGGTCCACCGTCTTGAGGGTGCCGACGTTCTCCGGGGTGGTCGCACCGCGGCTCGTGATGTTGACCTGGCCAACGTTGCGCGACTCGTCCGGGTCGAACCGGCCGATGAGGAGGCGTGTCGGGTCGCCGTCGACGGTGGGGATCGTGTAGTCCGCGGTGCCCGCGGCCACGTGGATCACCGCCCACTGCGCGGCCGTCGTGTCGGTGAGGTTCCGCCCGGCGGCCAGCGAGCCCTCGAGCTCCTGGTTGCCGACGATCGCGTCGCGCTGCGCGTACACGGTGTACCCGCCGGAGGAGGAGAACGGGTTGACGTCGCCCTCGGCGGCGGCGGCCGCCGGCGGCGCCGTCGCGGTCTGCGCACCGACGCCCACCAGACCGCCCAGCGCGAGCGCGGCGGCCAGCAGGCCGCTCGTCGTCCTGCGACCGGCCGTCGTCCTCGTCCCTCGCATGTGTCGCCCCCCGAGACATCACAGACATCGCGTACCCTCGCGACACTCTAGGGACACGACAACCCGGGCGCTGGGTGGTCGCGCTCCCATCGTGGTCCCGTGGTTGAACGGCCCGCGAACGCTCGGCGAACATCTCCGCGGAGCGCCTCGCACGACGTCCAGGCTGGCCATACTTCCGCTTGTGCACGACGAGATCGCCCGCCTGGCCCGCCACGTCGCTCCTCGCCGGGCGACGCGCGTCGCGTCGGTCGCGGAGCTGGCCCAGCCGGTGCTGGTGGTGGGCTCCACGCTGCCCGTCGGGCAGCTCGAGGTGATCTTCCGGCGTCCGGAGGTGGGCTCGGTCGCCGTGCAGGACGACACGGCGCCCACCCGCACGGGCATCGTCACGCGGTCGGGCCTGACGGCCGCGCTCACGGGACGCCTCGGGTACGGGCGCGCGGTCCTGGAGCGACGGCCCACCGGGGCGGTCGCGGACTGGTCGCCGCTCGTCGTCGAGCCCGGGACGGCGCTCGCGGACGTCGCGTCGCTCGCGATGGCCCGCACCGCGGACCGCCGTTACGACGACGTCCTGGTGAGGGGACCGTCGGCCTGGGGCGCGGCGAGCACGGCCGACGTGATGCGCGCCGTCGTCGCCGAGCTGGCCGAGCGCTCGACCCACGACCCGCTGACGCGGCTGCCGGGGCGGGCCGCCACCTGGTACGCGCTGCGGCGCCGCTGCGCCCTGGTGCGCGGCGGCGCGACCCGCGTGGTGCTGGTGCTGCTCGACGTGCGGGACATGGCGAGGCTCAACGCCGACCACGGGCAGGACGCCGGAGACGTGGTGCTCGCGGAGCTCGCGGCCCGGATCGGGGCGGCGCTGCCCGCCGGGTGCGAGGCGGGTCGCGTGGAGGGCGACGGGTTCGCCGTCCTGGCGACGTTGCCGGCGATGGACGACATCCAGGCGGCGGCGTCCGTGGACGCCCTGCGTCAGCACCTGCTCGCGCAGGTCGCCGGGGCGTCGAGCGCGCTCGACGCCCCGGTGTGGCCGGGGCTGCACGCCGCTGCCGCGTGGTCGGTGGCCGGCGCCGCCGACGCGGACGAGCTCGTCGCCCAGGCCGAGCGGCGGCTGCGGCGGGAGCGTCGCGCGGCGGTGCTCGCCTGACGTCGGGGCGTCCGCGGTCCTGGGCAGCCCGGTCCTGGGCAGCAGAAAGCCCGCGGGCTGGAGGTCGAACCTCCTGCCGTGCTGGACGAGGTCACGGCACCCGCGGGCTCCGGTGGTCGCGAGGAACTCGCTACCCGCCCGACGTTCTAGCGCGCGCGACTAGCGCGCGACCACCTCATGGGTCCGAAGAGTCTTCACAGCTCGGATCACCTCCCTTCTCATGTGCCGACGACGCTACGCCCGCCGCCGCGGGGAGGCCAAGGGTTTTCCTCAGGGTGAACGCGAGGCCCGGGGAGGCGGCCTACGCGCGCCGCAGGTGCGCCCACTCGCCGGGGTAGTCGTCCAGCCACTGCGCGAGCGAGCGCGCGGGTCGGCCGACGAGGCGGCCGACGTCGTCGGAGACGTGCGCCAGCTCGCCCGCGGCGATGGCCGTGTACGACGAGACCCACCCGTCGAGCTCGAACGGCTCCGCCCCGTACCCGGCGCGGGAGGCGTACGCCTCCTCCTCCGTCTCGGGGTGGTAGGTGAGGTCGCGGCCGGCGGCGCGGCCGAGCGTGGCCGCGACCTCGTCGAGGGTGAGCGCCTGCGGCCCGGTGACCTCGTAGACGGCGCCGTCGTGCCGGGCGGGCCGCTCGTCGAGGATGACGGCGGTCGCGACGTCCGCGACGTCGTCGTGCGACACGGCCGCGACGCGCCCGTCCGCCGCCGGGCCGCGGATCACGCCGTCGTGCCCGACGAACGTGCTCAGCGCGTGGAAGTAGAGGTTGTCGCGCAGCACCGTCCAGCGCAGCCCGGTGCGCGCGGCGACGTCGGCGAGGTGCTGCTCCGTGTGCCAGTGGTCGCGGGCGAACGTGAACACGGCGTCGGGCGCCGCGCCCGCGAACGACGTGTACACCAGCCGCTCGACGCCGGCGGCCGCCGCCGTGTCGATCATCGCGGTGTGCTGCGCGACGCGGTCGGGCGCCTCGCGCGCGCTCACCAGGAACACGGTGCGGACGCCGTCGAACGCGGCCCGCATCGCGTCGGCGTCGTGGAAGCCGTCGGCGACGGCGACCTCCGACACCGGCAGCGCCCGGCCGTCGCTGAGCCGCGGCGCGCGCGCCGGGTCCCGCACGACCAGCCGTTGTCGCGCGCCCTCCGCCGCGAGCCGGAACGCCAGTCGTGACCCGAGCCGCCCGCTGGCGCCGGTCACGGCGATCAGCCCGTCCGCCGCCCATCTCGCCATGCCTCACGGTAGGCACGGATCGGGAGCGGGGCTCGGCGAGAGGCGAGAATGGGCCCGTGACCGCCACCCCGTACCGCGTGATGACCGTCTGCACCGGCAACATCTGCCGCTCCCCCATGGCCGAGATCGTGCTGCGCGACCGCCTCGAGGCCGCCGGTCTCGGCGACCGCGTGGTCGTGGACTCGTCGGGCGTGAGCGACGAGGAGCACGGCAACCCGGTGGACGGGCGCGCCCGCCGCACGCTGGCCGCGCACGGCTACCCGACGGGCGACGGCCACCGCGCCCGCCAGGTGACCTCCAGGGACCTCGCCGACCACGACCTGGTCCTGCCCATGACGGCGCAGCACGCCCGACGCCTGCGCCGTCTCGCCGACGGTGCCGCGGGCTCCGCCGGGCTCGCCGAGATCCGCCTGTACCGGTCGTTCGACCCCGACGCCCCCGTCGTCGAGCCGGGTGGCGACGAGCACCTGCTCGACGTCGACGACCCCTGGTACGGCGACGAGTCCGGCTTCGAGACCACCCTGGCGGAGGTCGAGGCCGCCGCCGACGGCGTCGTCGCGCACGTGCGCGCCCGGCTCGGCGAGTCGCCGTCGCGACGTGCTTCCTCGGCAGATCGGTGACCACCTCGGCGGGGGGTGGCGGCCGGGCCGGGTCGCGAGGTGACAGGATCGGCGGATGACGACTCCGCCGGCCCCGCTCATCGTCCGCCGCGCCCGGGAGGGCGAGTGGCGCGAGACCCGCGACCTGCGCCTGGCGGCGCTCCAGGACCCGGCGGCGCCCGTGGCGTTCCTCGAGACGCACGACGTGGCGGCCGCCCGCCCGGACGCGTTCTGGCAGGAGCGGGCGCGCGGCAACGCCACGAGCGACGCGGCGGCGGCGTTCGTCGCCGTCGACGCCGACGGTCGCTGGGTCGGCACGACGATCGGCCTGGTCGAGGAGCCGGGGTCGACCGACGTCCTGGGCGGCCCGGTCACGCAGCGGCAGGTGCACCTGGTGGGCGTGTTCGTGCGGCCCGAGCACCGTGGCGGCGGCCTGCTGGCGCGGCTGTTCGACGGCGTCCAGGACTGGGCGCGCGGACTCGGCGTCGAGCGGGCCCGGCTGTGCGTGCACGTCGACAACCCGCGCGCGCAGGCCGCCTACGCGAAGCTCGGGTTCACGCCGTCGGGCGAGCGCTTCGTCCTCGAGCAGGGCGAGGAGATCGAGCTGGTGCGGGCGCTCTGACCTCGCGCCGCGACGGGCGGCCGTCGCCGAAGGTGCGACGCCACCAGGCGGCCACGCCCCGCGGTTCCGGCGCGGCCGCCGGCGGCGCGGAGGGCACGTAGGCGCGGACCCAGCGGGACATCTCGCGCCAGACGACGTCGCGCACGGCGGGGGCGGAGAGCGTGACGTCGTGCAGGGCGCCGTCGATCCGGGCCAGCGTGACGAGGCTGCCCAGCGCGGGGACGCGGCGGGCGACGCCGCCCACCTCGAGCACGGAGTCGGTGGTCATCATCTCGGGGCTCCACCGCACGGGCGCCGTCGAGCGGGCGGACAGCAGCACCAGCACCGGGATGTCGATGCCGAGCCCGCGGGACACCCGCTCCTGCCCCTGGAAGATCGCCGACAGCCATGCCGGCGTGGCACGCCAGCCCGTGTCGGGGCGCCAGGTCGGGTCGATGTCCCACGCGCCGTCGAACCGCCGCGAGACGCTGCGGGCGTAGAACCCGAGGTCCACGTTCACCAGGTGGCTGCGCGGTGCGAGCGCGGCCTGGGCGCGCAGGCCCGGCTCCAGCACCCACCTCCCCACGCTGCGGGTCTGGAACTCGAGCCACGGGCTGTTGAGCACCAGCGCGTCCGCCCGGCCCGGCCGGTGCGACACCCACAGGCTGAGCACCAGCCCGCCCGTCGAGTGGCCCATGAGCACCAGGCGGCGCCCCGACGACGCCTCCGGGCCGTGGCCGAGGACCGCCAGCGCCGCCTCGACGTCCTCGTCGTACGTCGCCAGCGCGGTGACGAAGCCCGGGGTCTGGTGCTCGCGCAGGCTGCGGCCGTACTTGCGCAGGTCGAGCGCGTAGAACCGGGCGCCCTGCCGCTCCCAGAACGCCGCGAGGTGGGTCTGGAAGAAGTAGTCCACCCAGCCGTGCACGTACAGGACGTCGATGCCCGCGTCCCGTCCGGTGCCGCCGGCGGGCGGGTCGGACGTCGCGACCGGGGGCTCGACGGCCCTCCGCACCAGCGTCGCGACGACGTCGCCCTCGAAGTCCGGCTCCAGCGGCAGGGTCAGGCGCTCGAAGCCGGGCAGCACGTCGGGCTCCCACGTGCTGCTCGTGCCGGACTGCTCCACGACCCGAAGGTAAGGAACCCGGCGAGGACGCGCGACCCGGCCGTGCCGGACGACCGGCTACACCACGAGCCAGAGCAGCCAGGTGAACAGCAGCCCGAGCACGGCGATGATCGTCTCCATCACCGTCCAGGTCTTCAACGTCTGCCCGACGGTCATGCCGAAGTACTCCTTGACCAGCCAGAACCCGGCGTCGTTGACGTGCGACAGGATGAGCGACCCGGCGCCGATGGCGAGCACGAGGAGCGCGAGGTGCGTCGGCGTCAGGCCGGTGGCGAGCGGCGCGACGATGCCCGACGCCGTGACGATGGCGACCGTGGCGGACCCGGTGGCGATGCGCACCAGCACGGCGATGAGCCAGCCGAGCAGCAGGATGGACAGGCTCATCGCGACGGCCGCCTTGCCGATCGCGATGCCCGTGCCGCCCTCGACCAGCACGGCCTTGAATCCGCCGCCGGCGCCGACGATCATCGTGGCGCTCGCGATGGGCTTGAGGCTCTCCGTCATCTTCGAGCCGAGGGTGCCGAGCGAGAACCCGACGCTGGTGCCGAACGTGATCATCGCGAGCAGGACCGCGATGAGCAGCGCCACCAGCGGCTCGCCGATGAACGACACGAACGGGAAGAACCATGAGTCGGGGCTGGCCCACACCTCGACGCCGGCGCGCACCAGCATGAGGATCACCGGGCTGAGGATGGTCACCAGCGTGAGCACGAACGTGGGGTTCCGGGTCTTCACCGTGCCCGGCTCGCCGGAGCCGCCCGAGCCCCCGTCCGTGTCGCCGGCGACGATGCCCCCGCCGCCGCCCTGCGCGCCGATCGGGACCAGCTTCGCGGCGAACCGGCCCCACACCGGGCCGGCGATGATCACGGTGGGCACCGCGATGACCAGGCCGAGCGCCATGGTGATGCCGACGTCCGCGCCCAGGTTGCCGATGGCCGCCAGCGGCCCGGGGTGCGGGGGGACGAAGCCGTGCAGCACCGACAGGCCGGCCAGCGCCGGCATGGCCAGCAGCATCGCGGGCAGGCCGGAGCGGCGCACGGCCAGCATGATCACCGGGATCAGCAGCACCAGCCCGACCTCGAAGAACATCGGGATGCCGATGAGGAACGCGATGAGCGCCATCCGCCAGGGCAGGCTCCCCGTGCTGCCGCGGAAGATCTTGTCGACGATCTCGTCGGCTCCCCCGGAGTCCGCGAGCAGCTTGCCGAGCATGGCGCCCAGCACCACCAGCACGCCGACGGTGCCCAGCACGTCCCCGACGCCGGTCTCGAACACCCCGGCGACGTCGCCGAGCGGGATGCCGGACCCGATCGCCACGAACAACGACCCGATGGTCAGGGCGAGGAAGCCGTGCATCTTGAGCATCGTGATGAGCAGCACCACGACGGCGATGCCGATGGCGGTGACCACCAGCACCTGCGTGTCGTGCTCCGACCACGGCTGGTTGATCAGCTCGAGGGTGTTGTCGTCGTCCCCCGCGGCGTGCAGCAGCATGCGCATCCCGGGTTCCTCCTGTCTCAGCGGGTGCCGCTCCCCGTGCGTCGCAGCGCGTGCCCGGGGAGGGCGTCGGTCCGTGCGCCGTCGTCGATGACGGCGACGCCGTCGACCAGGACCAGGTCGATGCCCGCCGCCTGCTGGCGCGGGTCCTCGAACGTGGCGGAGTCCTGGACGGTGTCGGGGTCGAGCAGCACGAGGTCCGCGGCGTAGCCGGGGCGGACCAGGCCGCGGTCGACGAGCTTCAGGCGGGCGGCGGGCCGCCCGGTGAGGTGGTGCACGCAGTCCTCGAGGGTGAGGACGCCGAGCTCGCGCACGTACCGCGCGAGGTAGCGCGGGAACGTGCCCCAGGCGCGCGGGTGCGGGCGGCCGCCCACGAGGATCGCGTCCGAGCCGCCGCAGTGCGTGCGGTGCTGCATGATCGCGCGCACGTTCTCCTCGTGCCCCACGTGCTGCAGGATCGTCGTGCCGAGCCGGTCGGCCACGAGCTGCTCCACGAACACGTCGCCGGGCGCGCGGCCCTCGTCGCGGGCGATCGCCTCGACCGTGCGGCCCACGCGACCGGCCAGCGCCGGGTTCTGCACGCCGCTGATCTCGATCGTGTCCCACTCGGCCACGCAGCCGTGGCAGCCGTCGGTGCCGACGTGCTCCAGCTCGTCGACGATGCGCTCGCGGTCGGCGGGGTCGGCCAGCCGTGCGAGCAGCGCGTCCGTGCCGCCCGAGAACGACCAGCTCGGCAGGATCGCGCTGAGCGTCGTCGAGCCGGGCAGGTACGGGTAGGTGTCGAGCGTGATGTCGACGCCGTCGTCCAGCGCGGTGTCGATCAGGGCGAGCAGCTCGCCCGCGCGGCCCTTGTTGGGCTTGAAGTTCATCGTCGCGTGCGTGAGGTGCAGCGCGCAGCCCGTGGCGCGGGCGAGGTCGATCATCTCGGCGTACGCCTCGAGCGCGCCCTTGCCGTACGACCGGTGGTGCGGGCTGTAGTAGCCGTCGTGGGCCGCGACGACGCGCAGCAGCGCGGCGAGCTCGTCGTCGTCGGCGTACATGCCGGGCGTGTAGGTGAGCCCGCTGCTCATGCCGAGCGCGCCCTCCCGCATCCCCTGGGCGAGCAGCTCGCCCATCCGGGCGACCTCCGGGGGCGTGGCCGGGCGCTCGTCCGGCCCGACGACGAGGTGGCGCAGCGTGCCCTGCGGCACGAGGTAGGCGGCGTGGCACGCGATCCCGCGGTCGAGGCGGTCCAAGTAGCCCGCCACGGACTCCCAGTCCCAGGCGAAGCCGGGCGGGTCGTCGTTCCAACCGGCGATCTGCGCGCGGATCGCCGTGCGGGTGCGCTCGTCGACCGGGGCGAACGACAGGCCGTCCTGGCCCAGCACCTCCAGCGTGACGCCCTGGCTCACCTTCGCCGTGTGGTCCGGGTTCGCGAGGATCTGCACGTCGGAGTGCGCGTGCATGTCGATGAACCCGGGGGTCAGCGCGCGGCCCTCGGCGTCCACGGTCCGCCGGGCGCCGGCGGCGCGCGCGCCGGAGCGGCCCTCGTCGACGGCGGTGATGCGCCCGTCGGTGACGGCGACGTCGGCGACGACGCCCGGCGCGCCGGTCCCGTCGAGCACCAGCGCGTCGCGGACCAGCAGGTCGGCGGTCATGCCCGCCCCCTCAGAACCAGGTCCGCACGAGGTCGACGACGACCGGGTCGGCTGCGTCGGCGTCGTCGACCACCGGCACGAGCGACCACTTGTCCATCGCCGTGCACGGGTGCGACAGGCCCAGCCGCAGCTCGTCGCCGATGCGCAGGTCGACCTGTGCGTCCGCGGCGTCCCAGCGCAGGAATCCGTGCTGGTCGTTGAGGGCGGTGACCTGGACGCCGGGGACGGCGGCGGGCTCCTCGCCCGCCGCGCGCGGGCGCCGGAGCTGCACCTCGGGCAGGCCCTCGTCGAACGGCAGGTCGCGCTTGCCGGCGTCGAACAGCGCGAGCCCCGGCTCGGGCTGCGAGCTCACCCGCACCCATCCGTGCATCGCGCTGCGGAACCCGGGGCCGCCGCTGCGCGGCTCCTCGCCCAGCGGCGAGATGTGCCGGTAGAAGCCGTCGTCGTGCACCACGTACGCGCCGCTGCGGAGCACCACGCGCGCCCCCGTCGCGACCAGCGGCGACATGACCTCGTCGACGACGTCGAAGTAGGCGCTGCCGCCCGCCGTCACGACCGGGACGTCCACCTCGTAGCGCCCGTCGGCCGCGAGGCGCTCGTGCACCTCGACCATGTCGCGCAGGTAGCCGCGCACCACGTCCCGGCTGCGGGCGTCCGAGTCGTGCGCCAGGGCACCCTCGTACCCGCCGACGCCCGCCAGGCGCAGGTGCGGCGACGCGACGACCCGCTCCGCCGCCGCCAGCGCCGTGCCCAGGTCGCGGGCACCCGTGCGGCCCCCGGCGCCGCCGCGCTCGACGAGCACGTCGATCGGCGGGCGCGAGCCGGACGCGGCGACGTGCGCGGCCAGGGCGTCGTGCATGAGGTCGACCGTGACCGGCGAGTCCGCCCAGACCAGCACCCGCAGGTCCCGGTCGGCGGCCAGCTCGTCGGCGATCCAGCGCAGCGCGAGCGGCGAGACCACGCTGTTCGCGACCATCACGCGGCTCACGCCGAACTCGAGGGCCACGCCCAGCTGGAACGGGTTCGCGACCGTGATCGCCCACGCCCCGGCGTCGACCTGCTCGGCCCACAGCTGCGGCGCCATCGTCGTCTTGCCGTGCGGGGCGAGGTCGAGGCCGCGCTCGGCGCACCAGTCGGCCATCACGCGCAGGTTGGTGTCGAGCGCCGAGCGGGACAGCGTGAGCAGCGGGGTGGGGAGCTGCGACAGGCGGGGGCGGCGCTCGCGGACCTCCGCGACGGTCAGCCCCCACAGCTCGGGCGGGATCGCCTTGTGCCGCCAGCCGACGCGCTCGCCCTCCCGGGCGGCGACCTTCTCGCGGTCGATCCGACAGGTGTCCTCGGCTCCGGTACCGTCCATCGTCAGGCCCTCCTCGTTCCCCGTCGACGGTGCGACGATGCCGCACCGGCCGCCGAAATGCACGCCGGGTCCAGAGCGGCCGCACCACCCCCCGAAAGGACCAGCACATGGCTGAGCAGACCTCGAAGACCGCGATCTCCACCGACCAGGCCCCCGCCCCGGCGCACACGTTCCACCAGGGCGTACGCGTCGGCAACCTGCTGCAGGTCTCCGGTCAGGGCCCCGTGGACCCGGCGACCAACGAGTACCTCTACCCCGGCGACGTCGCCGCGCAGACCACGCGCACGCTCCAGAACGTCGAGGCGATCGTCCAGGCCGGCGGCGGCACGATGGAGGACGTCGTCATGCTGCGCGTCTACCTCACGACGCGCGACGACTTCGCCGCCATGAACGACGCGTACGGCGCGTTCCTCACCGAGCGGCTCGGCCCGGACGCCGTGCTGCCGTCGCGCACCACCGTCATGGTCGGGCTGCCGCGCGAGGAGATGCTCGTCGAGATCGACGCGCTCGCCTACGTGGAGTGAGCCGTCGCCGGGCGGGCGAGGTCCGGCGTGGGCAGGAAGGTCACCGGCACCTCGGGCACGACGTCGCGCAGCCAGTCGGCGAAGTGCCTCATGCCCGCCTGCTCGGCCGGCACGTGCCCGGCCACGACCAGCCCCTTCGGCGCGCCCCGGCCGGTCGTGCCGAGGTGCGCGGCGTCCAGGGCGTAGGACTGGGTCTCCCACTCGTGCGCCTCCCCCACGACGACGGCGTCCACGTCGGCGCGGCGCAGCAGCGCGCGGTTGCGCGCGAAGCCGCGGAACCCGAGGTCCAGGCCGACGCGGCGCACCGGCTGGGCGGGGTCGCCCACGAAGCGGGCCGTGCGGGACCCGAGCGCCGTCGCGACGTGCGCGGCCAGCGCGCCCAGCGTCGTCGGGCCGACGTCGCACACCGACGCGCCGTCCGCGGCGGGGTCGAGCGTCCAGCCCAGCGCCCGGGCCGCGCCCTCGTCGACGCCGTCCGGGCGCCGGTCGTGCCAGGCGTCGTGCGCGCGCCACACGACGAGGCCGTGGTCGGCCACGAACGTGCGCTTGGCGGCGAGCACGGGGTCGCCCTCGGCCTCCAGGTCGGGCACCGCGGCGCCCGTGTGGTCGTAGTCGGGCGGCTCGTGCGTGACGACGACGTTCGCCCCGGCCGCGACCGCGCGCTCCAGCACCTCGAGCGTGGCCAGCGTGGTCACCGCGACGCCCCGCACCACCGCGCCGGGGTCGCCGGCCACGAGGCCGTCGACCGTCGTGGGCCGCGGCGTCACCGCCAGCGCCGCCGCGGCGCGGGACACCAGGCACGCGGCGGTGAGGGTGGGGTCGTGCGGGCGCGTCGTCACGGCGTCACGGTAACCGCAGTCCCCGACGCCCTCACCCCCGGCGGAGCAGCTCCGGCAGCGCGGTGACGTCGTCCAGCACGTGCTCGGGGCGCGGCAGGGAGTCGTCGTCGGCCTGACGGGCGAACTTGCCCGTGCGCACCAGCACTGTGCGGACGCCGGCGGCGCGGCCCATCGCGACGTCCGACGAGCGGTCGTCGCCCACCACCCACGTGCGGTCGGGCTCCGGCGCCGGGCTGACGGTGCTCAGCGCGAGCCGCAGGAACCCCGTGCTCGGCTTGCCCAGCGTGTGGGCCGTCACCTCGGCGCCGTGCTCGATCGCGGCGACCACGGACCCCGTGTCGAGCGCCGGCCGTCCGTCGCGAAGGAACCAGCGGCCGTGCTGCAGCGCCAGCAGCTCCGCCCCGCCGAGCACGCCGCGGAACGCCGCGTCGAGGGCGGGGTAGTCGAGCACGTCGTGCACGTCGCCCACGAGCACGTGCGTGGGGTCGTCCTCCGGCCCGACGACGTCGAGGCGCGCGGCGAGCTGGTCGCGGACGGCGGCGGTGGCGAGCACGTGCACCCGCGCGCCGGTCCCCTCGAGGTCCGCGACCGCGGCGTCCACCGGGGTGAACAGCTCGTCCGCGTCCAGGCTGAGCCCCATCCCCCGCAGCCGCGCGAGGATCGACGCCGAGTCCTGCGAGTCCGTGTTGGTGACGAAGCGGACGGCGTGGCCGGCGTCGCGCAGCGCGGCGACCGCGGCGTCGGCGCCGGGGACCAGGCCGTCGCCCTCGTGGACCGTGCCCTGCAGGTCGAGCAGGACGGCGTGCCGGGTCACGGCCGCGCTCCCCCGGTCGCGACCGGCCCGGGTGCCCGCAGCGCCCCGGCGAGCAGCAGGTCGCGGACCCGCGTCGCGAGGCCGGCCGGCGACGCGGCGTCGTCGCGCAGGACGGCGTGCTCCGCCGCCGGGTCGGCCTCCGCGCCGTCGACCTCCGCCGCGAACGCCGCGTGCATGGCCCGGGTGGCGGCGGGGTCGTCGAAGCCGTGACCCGTGCGCGCGGCCACGCGGGCGAGGCACACGTCGACCGGCGGCAGCAGGACGGCGCGGTGCACGGCGGCGCCCACGTCCGCGGCGCGGACCGCGAGGTCCCGGGCGGCCTCCTGGTGCAGCACGCCGTCGTAGACCACCCAGGCGTCGGAGCGGGCGAACTCCACGGTCGCGGCGAGCGCGGCCCGGCCGGCGGGCGCGGTCTGGGCCGCCGCCTCCGGGAGCCAGGGGTCGACGGCGCCGCGCCGCCACCGGCCGAAGAACCAGTCCGCCTCGACGAGCACGGAGGGGTCGAGCAGGTCGGCCAGGGCCGACCCGACGGCGGACTTCCCCGATCCCGGCGGTCCCGTCACCACGACGACGTCGCCCACGGCGGCCTCAGAAGATCCCGCGGGCGCGACGGCGTTCGCGCCACCGCTGCACCTCGCGCTCGACGTCGCGCGTCGGCGTCACGACCGGCGGGCCGCCGAGCAGCTGCCGGCGGGCGTCGACCACCCGCGCGTTGAAGTCCTCGACGACCTCGCGGACCCGCTTCTCCTCGGGCTCCCGGTCGAGCGTCTCGTCCAGCTCGGCGTCGTCGCGCCGCAGCTGCGCGGCGGGCAGGACGCCGGTGATCTGCTCCCGCTCGACGAGGTTCTTGAGCCACCAGTCGGGGTCGTGGGTGCCGCGCAGCCCGGGGATGGGCTTGCCGGCCAGCGGCAGGTCGTCGAACTCGCCGCGCCGGATCGCCTGGTCGACGACGGTGTCCACCCACAGGGCGCGGTCGTCCATGCGGCGGCGGGGCTGCGCGGCGACGCGGTCCGTGTCGCCGGCCTCGGCGTCCGGGTCCGCGGCCTCCGCGGCGACCTCCCGGTCCACCTGGTACTGCGCGGCCCGGCGCGCGGGGTCGCCCTGGTCGGCACGGCGGCGTCGGAACATCGGCATCCCTCCGGTTCGTCTGCTCCCAGACTAGGCGCGGACCCGGCGGCGGCGGTCGCGGGCGACCCGGCATGATGGCCGTATGAAGGTCTCGCGTCGTAGCCACGTGCCGCCGTTCGCCGTGATGCAGGTGCTGGCCACGGCCAACGAGCGCCGCGCCGCCGGCCACGACGTGCTCAACCTGTGCGCGGGCGAGCCGTCCACGGGCGCGTCGGACGTCGTCCGGGAGAAGGCGGCGGAGCTGCTGCGCACCGCCGACCTGGGCTACACGGAGTCGATGGGCGTGCCCGCGCTGCGGCGCGAGATCGCCGGGCACTACCGCCGCTGGTACGACGTCGACGTCGACCCGGCGCGCATCGCCGTGACGACCGGGTCGAGCGGCGGTTTCCTGCTCGCGTTCCTCGCGGCGTTCGACGTCGGGGACCGGGTCGCGCTGGCCCGCCCGGGCTACCCGGCGTACAAGAACATCCTCGCCGCGCTGGGCTGCGAGGTGGTGGAGCTCGACTGCGGCCCCGACACCCGGTACCAGCCCACGGTGTCCCAGCTCATGGAGGCGTACTACGAGGGCGGCCTGGACGGCCTGGTCGTGGCCTCCCCCGCGAACCCGACCGGCACGATGCTGCCGCCCGCCGAGCTGGCCGCCCTCGCCCGCTGGTGCGACGAGCACGACGTACGCCTGATCAGCGACGAGATCTACCACGGCATCGCGTACTCCAGCGATGTACAGCAGGCCACCGCGGCGATGTACACGGGCTCCGGTGCGGTCGTCGTGAACTCGTTCTCCAAGTACTGGGCCATGACCGGCTGGCGGCTGGGCTGGCTCGTGCTGCCCGACGAGCTGGTCGGTCCCGTCGACGCGCTCGCGGGCAACGTGGCCCTGTCGCCCCCGGCGCTGGCGCAGCACGCGGGCGTCGCGGCGTTCTCCCCCGCCGGGTACGCCGCCGCGGCCGAGAACGTGGCCCGGTACGCGGCCTCGCGTGAGGCCCTGCTCGATCGGGTGGACGAGCTCGGGTGGCGCCCCGTCGCCCCCGCCGACGGCGCGTTCTACCTGTACGGGAACGTCGCCGGCTTCCGCGACGCCGTCGGCGGCGACTCCGTGACGTACTGCCGCCGGCTGCTCGCCGAGGCCGACGTCGCGATCACCCCGGGCGCGGACTTCGACGTCGTGGGCGGGGGCGACTGGGTACGCCTCTCCTTCGCCGCCGCGCCCGACGTCGTCTCCCGGGCCGTCGACCGCATCGTCGCCTGGCACCGCACCCTCTGATGCCGAGGTAGTTCGCCCCTCGCCGAGGTAGTCGGAATCTCCGCGAGGTAGCTCGGACCGGCCGTGGGTGCGAGACGCGGCGTCGTGCGGGAGGCTCTCACTACCTCGCGATGACTCGAACTACCTCGCGATGACTCGAACTACCTCGGCGAGCGCTGAACTACCTCGACGAGCACTGAACTACCTCGACGAGCACTGAACTACCTCGGCGAGCACTGAACTACCTCGGCAGGCCCCGGACTACCTCGCGGACGGAGGGCGGATGATCCGGCTGGTGACGGCGAACGTCCAGCACGCGCTGGTGGACGGACGGCAGGTGGACCTCGACCGGCTCGCCGCGGCGCTGGAGGCGCTGGACGCCGACGTCGTCGCGCTGCAGGAGGTGGACCACGGCCAGGCGCGGTCCGACGGCGAGGCGCAGGCGTACCGCCTCGCCGCGGCGCTCGGGATGCCGGAGCACCGCTTCGTCCCCGCGGTCCGCGGGTCGCTCGACCCGGCGTGGCGCCGACGACGGGCGCCCCGGACGACCGAGGGCGACGACGGCCGCCTGCCCGCCCCGGCCGGCTACGGCATCGCGCTGCTCAGCCGGCACCCGGTGCGTGCCTGGCACGCCATGCGGCTGCCCGGCCTCAACGTGCCGGGGGTGCCCCCGCTGGGCGTGGACGAGCCGCGCGTCGCCGTCGCGGCCGCGGTGGCGACCCCCGACGGCCCGCTGACCGTCGTCGCCACGCACCTGTCGAAGAGCGAGCCGTGGAAGGGCGCGCAGCTGCGGCGGCTGCGGCGCCGGCTGCGGCACGCGCCGCGCCCGCTGGTGCTGCTGGGCGATCTCAACACCCGGGGTGACCTGCCCGCCCGGCGCACGGGCTGGCGCGAGCTCGTGCACGTGCCGACCTATCCGCGCACGAGGCCCTGGCTCAGGATCGACCACGCGCTCGCCGACGGTCCGGTCACCGCGGCCGCCGCCGCGCGGGCCGTGGACCTCGGCGTCAGCGACCACCGCGCCGTCGTGGTCGACGTCGCGCTCGGTGAGGACGCGGGATGACGGACGAGCCCACGGGCGGCGTGCCCGACCGCGCCCACGGCCGCCCGGAGACGCCGGAGCAGCGCTCGGACCGCAACTGGAACGAGCTGCTTCAGGAGCTGCGCGTCATGCAGACGGGCGTGCAGATCCTCACCGGCTTCCTGCTGATCCTGCCGTTCCAGAGCCGCTTCGCGGACCTGGACGACTTCCAGCGCGCGGTGTACCTCACCCTCGTGCTCGTGTGCGTGGCGACGACGGGGCTCCTGGTGGCCCCGGTCGCGCTGCACCGGGCGCTGTTCCGCAAGCACCTCAAGCGCTCGGTGGTGACCGGGGGCGACCTGATGGCGCGCGCCGGGCTCGTGCTCCTCGCCGTCGCGCTGGCGGGCACGGCGGAGCTCGTGTTCGACGTCGTCCTGGGCCGCACGGCGGGGATCGTCGTGGGCGCCGGGTCGGCCGTCGTGCTGCTCGGCCTGTGGGCGGTGGTGCCGGCGTTCGTGCGCCACCGACGGGAGTGACGCGACGGCGTCACCACCGCCGGACCGTCCCGGTCGTCGCCGTCAGGCGGCGAGGTCGACGCGCTCCTGGCGCGGCAGCTCCGCGACGTCGGACACGGACGCGGCGTCGGCCGAGGTCTCGGCGACGAGGGCGCCGGCGGTCGGGTCGGCGGACCCGTCGACGACGGCGACGGCGTGCGGGTCGCCGGTCGCCTGGACGGCGGCGAGCTGCGCGGCGGCGGCGCGCTCCGCGCGGCGGGCGCGGGCCATCGTGCGCATCGCGGCGGCGCCGATGATGACCGCGGCGACGTTGGACAGGGCGGACGGCCAGATGCCGTTCGTGATCGCGATGACGAGCATCACGGCCGCGCCGGCGAAGTTGGACAGCTGGAACGGGAGCGAGTCGGCGGTCCAGCGGCCCTTGCTCACCATGCCGTAGGCGAGGACGACGGCGACGGCGCCGACCCACCCGAGGGCAGTAATCACGGTCAGCAGGGAGATCGTCATGACGGGCACCTCCGGGGGGTCGGCGTGGCACAGGTGTGCCACGGGAAGGAAGATCTGAGGGATGTGGGACGCCGCCCCGAGAACCGGGAACCGGAGTGGTCCGGCTGGCGTCGAAACGATTCTGCAACACGATCTGCGTTCAGCACAATCAAATCCTTCTCCGACCGGCAGTTAGTATCCCTACATGGCCACAGACCCACGGAGACTTGCCTTCCTCCTTGCCGTGCACCGCGCCGGGGGCGTGCTCGCGGCAGCAGATCTTCTGCATGTCACCCCGTCCGCGGTGTCCCAGCAGATCGCCCGTCTCGAGGCCGAGGAGGGCATCGCCGTCCTCGACCGCGGGCCGCGCGGCGTCACCCTCACCCCGGCGGGCCGGGTGCTGGCCGAGGCGGGCGAGCGGATCGAGGCCGAGCTGCTCGAGGCCCGGCAGGCGATCGCCGGGCTCGGCGAGGGGGTGAGCGGCAAGGTCGTGCTGGGCGCCTTCCAGACGGGGATCCGCGCCGTCGTGGCGCCCATGCTGCTAGACCTGGCCGAGCAGTACCCCGCCGTCGAGGTGGACGTGCGCGAGCACGAGCCGGCCGAGGCGATCCGCATGCTGCGCGCCGGCGACCTCGACGTCATCCTGCTCGAGCGCGACGCCGACATGGACTCCCCCGCACCCCGCGGCGTGCACGACGTCCCGCTGCTCGACGAGCCCTGGTGCGTCGTCGTGCCCGCCGGCCTGCCCATGCCCGAGCGCCTCGACGACCTGGCGAACCTGCAGTGGGTCGGCGCGGAGGCGGACACCGCCTCCGACCGCGCCCTGCGCCGCCTGGCCCGCACCCTGGGGACGACGGTCAGCCAGCGGCACGCCTTCTTCGACTTCGACACCGCGCTCTCGCTCGTCGCGGCGAACCAGGGCGTGGCCATGCTGCCGGCGCTCGCGCTCCAGGGCGGGGACGTGCCGGAGGGCGTCGAGGTCGCGCGCCTCGCCGGCCTCGGCACCCGCCGCATCGTGGCGCGGCACCGCGCCACGCGGCACGAGCCCGGCCCCGCCGTGCGCGCCGTCGTCGACGCCATGGTCGAGGTGACGCGCGACCTCGAGCTCGGCTGACGCTCGTCCTGCCCGCGACGTCGCAGGTCCCCGGCGCGCGACCTGGCGGGACCGCTCCTAGCATCACCAGCATGAGCGGAACGACGTCGGGGCCGGCCGGGTCGTCGGACGCGGGGGCCGCTCCCCTGTCCGACCGGACCTTCGGCGTCGCGCGCCGCCTCTGGGGACTGGTCTACCTGCGCGCCCTGCTGTACCTGGCGGCGGGGATCGTCCTGTTCGCGAACCCCGACCGCGGCCTCGTGTGGGTGCGATGGCTCGTCGGGGCGCTGATCGTCGTGCAGGGCGTGCTGCTCACCGTCGAGGGCGCCCCGACCAAGCGGTCGGGCCGTCCGCAGGGCGCCGGCGACGAGATCAGCTGGCGCCTCATCGCGGGCGTGGTCAGCCTGCTCGCGGGGGTCCTCATCATCGTGTGGCCGTCGATGACCGGCCCGGTGATGTACCTGGTCGTGGCGGTGTGGGCGTGCGCGGCCGGCGTGGTCGGCGTCATCGGCGCGCTGCGCGGGCGCGCGCTGCGCACGACGTCGTGGGACTGGCAGCTCGTCAACGCGGTGCTGTGGATCGTGCTCGGCCTCGTCATGCTGCTGCGGCCCGGCGCGGACGTCGCCACGTCGGCGCAGCTCCTGGCGCTCTACCTGGTGCTCGCCGGCGCCGTGCTGGTCGTGGGCGCGTTCGCCACCGGCACCCGGGCCCGCGACGCCCGCAAGGCCCGGGACGGCGCCGCGGCCGGGTAGGATCGGCAGCGTCACACCGCAGCCCCGGCTGCCCCCACAACGCGGCCGTACCTCAGGTGCGGTTGCCACATAGCCGCTCGAACCGCGACGGGAGAGCTCGCGCCGTGCCCCGCAAGGTGGCCGGCCGGCGCCGAAGGAGCAACCCTCCCCGGGAATCTCTCAGGCATCCGTACCGTCACGGCGAGGCAACTCTGGAAAGCGGCCCTGCCCGTCCTCGCGACGGTGCGGGCCCACCGACGGTGCAAGTCGGCGCGCCCCGTCGACGTCGTAGGTCACGTCTGCGACGACGCGATGGCGGACCGGCAAAACTCTCAGGTCGACGCGTGCGCGTCCGATGACAGAGCGGGGAGGACCAGCCAGTCCCCCGCCTGCCCGGCCCGACCTACGGAGCTCCGACGTGACCACCATCCCGGACGACGTCCTCACCGGCGCCGACCCCGACGTCTTCGCCGACCGGCACGTGGGCCCCCGCGGCCGCGAGGTCGCCGCGATGCTCGACACCCTCGGCCACGCGAGCCTCGACGCGCTGGTGGACGCCGCCGTCCCCGCGTCGATCCGCACCGACCGCCCGCTGGACCTGCCGGCCGCCCGCTCGGAGGCCGAGGTGCTCGCGCACCTGCGGGACCTCGCGGGGAAGAACCAGGTCAAGCGCCAGATGATCGGGCTGGGCTACTACGGCACCACCACTCCCCCGGTGATCCGCCGCAACGTGCTCGAGTCCCCCGCCTGGTACACGGCGTACACGCCGTACCAGCCGGAGATCTCGCAGGGTCGCCTCGAGGCGCTGCTCAACTTCCAGCAGGCCGTGGAGGACCTCACCGGCCTGGGGATCGCGGGCGCGTCCCTCCTCGACGAGGCCACCGCCGTCGCCGAGGCCGTCGCGCTGATGTGGCGCGCCTCGCGCGCGAAGAGCGGGTACGTCGTCCTCGACGCGGACCTGTTCCCGCAGAGCCTGTCGGTCACGCGCGGTCGTGCGGAGGCCATCGGGCTGCCGGTGGTCGTGGTGGGGCTCGACGGCGGCCTGGCGGCAGGCCTCGACGCGTTCGTCGCGGCGGGCGGCGCGCTGCCCGACGGCGACCTGGTGGGCGTCGTCGTGCAGCAGGCGGGCGCCTCGGGCAGGGTGCTCGACGCGCGCGGCGTCGTCGCGGAGGCCAAGGAGCGCGGCGCGCTGGTGACCGTGGCCGCCGACCTGCTGGCCCTCACGCTGCTGACCTCCCCCGGCGAGCTCGGCGCGGACGTCTCGGTCGGCTCGGCGCAGCGCTTCGGCGTCCCGCTGTTCTACGGCGGCCCGCACGCCGCCTTCATGGCGGTCCGCAAGGGCCTGGAGCGCCAGCTCCCCGGCCGCCTGGTCGGCGTCTCGACCGACGCCGACGGCGCCACGGGCCTGCGCCTGGCCCTCGCCACCCGCGAGCAGCACATCCGCCGCGAGAAGGCGACGAGCAACATCTGCACCGCCCAGGCGCTGCTCGCCATTGTGGCCTCGATGTACGCCGTGTACCACGGCCCCGACGGCCTGCGCGCGATCGCCGAGCGCACCCACGCCCGCGCCGCCGCCGTCGCGGCGGGCCTCCGCACGGCGGGCGTCACCGTCGAGCACGACGTCTTCTTCGACACCGTCCGCGCCGTCGTCCCGGGCCAGGCCCAGCAGGTCGTGACCGCCGCAGCGGACGCCGGCTACAACCTGTACAAGGCGGACCCCGACCATGTACAGATCGCCTGCGACGAGACCACCACCCCCGCGGACGTGACCGCCGTTCTCTCCGCCTTCACCGCCGTGCTGAGGAACGGTGACGCGGTGCAGCACGTGGAGAGGTCGGAAACCCCTCGCGCGGACGTAGACCTTCCCGAAGTGGAGGGCGCCCAGGCGCCCGTGAACGCGTCCGCGCGAGGGGTTTCCGACCTCCCCGCGGCCGTGACCCGAACGACCCAGTACCTGCAGCACCCCATCTTCCACGTGCACCGCTCCGAGACCTCGATGCTCCGGTACCTGCGTGCGCTCAGCGACAAGGACCTGGCGCTGGACCGCACGATGATCCCGCTGGGCTCGTGCACGATGAAGCTCAACGCGACGGCGGAGATGGAGGCCATCAGCTGGCCGGGCTTCGCGGACATCCACCCGTACGTGCCGGCTGACCAGGCGCTGGGCTACGCGGAGCTGGTGTCGACGCTGGAGGCGCAGCTCGCGGAGATCACGGGGTACGCGGGCGTGTCGGTGCAGCCGAACGCGGGCTCGCAGGGCGAGTTCGCGGGGCTGCTGGCGATCAAGGGCTACCACCGGTCGCGGGGCGAGGAGCACCGCGACATCGTGCTGATCCCGGCGTCGGCGCACGGCACGAACGCGGCGTCGGCGGCGCTGGCGGGCCTGCGCGTGGTGGTCGTGGCCACGGCGGACGACGGCGAGATCCAGCTCGACGACCTGCGGGCGAAGCTGGAGCAGCACGGTCCGCAGGTGGCCGGGATCATGATCACGTACCCGTCGACGCACGGCGTCTACGAGGAGCACGTCCGCGAGGTCTGCGACCTTGTACACAACGCTGGTGGACAGGTGTACATCGACGGCGCGAACCTCAACGCGCTGGTCGGGCTGGCCCGGCCGGGCGAGTTCGGCGGCGACGTCTCGCACCTCAACCTGCACAAGACGTTCTGCATCCCGCACGGCGGCGGCGGCCCGGGCGTGGGCCCGGTCGCGGTGGCCGCGCACCTGGTGCCGTTCCTCCCGGCGGACCCGACGCCGGGGATCGACGCGCAGGACGGCATCGCGCCGGTGAGCGCGGCGCCGCACGGGTCGGCGGGCATCCTGCCGATCTCGTACGCGTACCTCGCCCTGATGGGCCCGGACGGGCTGACGGAGGCGTCGAAGGCCGCCGTCCTGACCGCCAACTACGTGGCCAAGCGCCTGGACCCGTACTTCCCGGTGCTCTACACGGGCGAGAACGGCCTGGTGGCGCACGAGTGCATCCTCGACCTGCGGCCGATGACCGCCGAGACCGGCGTGACGGCCGAGGACGTGGCGAAGCGCCTCATCGACTACGGCTTCCACGCGCCGACGATGTCGTTCCCGGTGGCGGGCACGCTCATGGTGGAGCCCACCGAGAGCGAGGACCTGGCCGAGCTGGACCGCTTCGTCGACGCGATGATCGCCATCCGCGGCGAGATCGACCGCGTCGGGGCGGGGGAGTGGAGCGCCGAGGACTCGCCGCTGCGGCACGCGCCGCACACGGCGGCGAGCGTCGTCGCCGACGAGTGGACGCACCCGTACTCCCGCGAGCTCGCCGCCTTCCCGCTGGCCAGCCTGCGGGGGGCGAAGTACTGGTCGCCCGTGCGCCGGATCGACGGGGCCAAGGGCGACCGCAACCTCGTCTGCGCCTGCCCGCCGCTCGAGTCCTACGCCGAGCCGACCGCTCACTGAGCCCGAGCGCCCACCACACCGAAGGGAGCCTCGATGGCCGAGGACCAGCAGGACAAGACCACGCCGCTGCACGACGAGCACGTCGCGCTGGGCGCCAGCCTCACCGGCTTCGGCGGCTGGCTGATGCCGCTGCGGTACACCTCCGACCTCGCGGAGCACCGCGCGGTGCGTGAGGCCGCGGGGCTGTTCGACCTGTCGCACATGGGGGAGATCCACCTCGAGGGCGCGCAGTCCGGCGCCGCGCTGGACCAGGCGCTCGTGGGCAACGCGAGCGCGATCGGCGTCGGCCGGGCGCGGTACTCGATGATCTGCGCGGACGACGGCTCGGTGCTGGACGACCTCATCGTCTACCGCCTGGCCGACGAGCACTTCCTCGTCGTCGCGAACGCCGGCAACGCGCCGCGGGTCGCCGCCGAGCTGGTCGCGCGTGCCGCCGCGTTCGACACGGTCGTCACCGACCGGTCGACCGAGACGGCACTGGTCGCGGTGCAGGGCCCGCAGGCGGAGGAGATCGTCGCGTCGCTCACGGCGGACGGCGACGTCGACACGGTCCGTGGCATGAGGTACTACGCGTCGGCCGAGGCCACCGTCGCCGGGATCGGGGTGCTCGTGGCGCGCACCGGGTACACGGGGGAGGACGGCTTCGAGCTGTTCGTGCCCTCGGACCGTGCGGTGGAGCTCTGGCGTGCGCTGCTCGCGGCGGGGGAGGGGCAGGGCCTCGTCCCGGCCGGGCTGTCGGCCCGCGACTCGCTGCGGCTCGAGGCGGGCATGCCGCTGTACGGGCACGAGCTCGACGAGACGACCACCCCGTACGAGGCGGGCCTCGGCCGGGTCGTGAAGCTCGACAAGACCGGCGCCGACGGTGAGCCGCTGCCGTTCGTGGGCCGCGACGCCCTCGCGGCGCGCGCCGCGAGCGCTCCGGCACGCGTCCTCGTCGGCCTGCGGGGGGAGGGGCGCCGTCCCGCCCGTGCGGGGTACGACGTCGTGCAGCGCGGTCTCGACGGCGCCGTGGGTGCCGTCGTCGGTCACGTGACGTCCGGCGCGCCGTCGCCGACGCTCGGCTACCCGGTGGCGATGGCGTACGTGACGCCCGAGGTGTCCGCCGAGGGCACCGCCCTCGCCGTCGACGTGCGTGGCCGCGCCGAGCCGTTCGTCGTCGTCCCGCTGCCCTTCTACCAGCGGGCGTAGGACGATCGTCCTGAACCACCCGGTCCCCACCCCTCTGCCGTGAACCCCGAAGGAGCTGACCCCATGGCCGACTTCCCCGAGAACCTCCGCTACTCCGCCGAGCACGAGTGGGTGGACGACGCGTCGCCCGCCACGATCGGCGTCACGTCCGTCGCCGCCGACGCGCTGGGCGACGTCGTCTACCTCGAGCTGCCCGAGGTGGGCGCGACGATCGAGGCCGGCGCCGTCGTCGGCGAGATCGAGTCCACCAAGTCCGTCTCGGAGCTGTACTCGCCGGTGAGCGGCACCGTGGTGGAGGTCAACCAGTCGGCCGTGGACGACCCGGCCGTCGTGAACTCCGACCCCTTCGGCGCGGGCTGGCTCTTCAAGGTCGACGTGACCTCCCGCGGGGCGCTGCTGACGGCCGAGGAGTACGCCGCCCAGGCGGGCTGACGCTTTCCCGAAACCCGTGACCGAATCGTGACCATCGGGCCCGAATTGCGTTGATTGCCTGGGATAACCGCGCTGACCTGCGACGACACGGCCGGCCGCACCCTCCGACGGGGAGCGACCGGCCGTCGTCGTCCCGGCGCGGCAACAACCCGCGACATTCCGCGTCATGACAGGGGCCCCTTCCCATCTTCATCCATGACGGCTTCCCCTGGTCGACCTTCGGTCGACGGCCGTCGACGGAGGAAGAACGATGAGCACGATCGAAATGGCCCCGGTGACTAACCGTCTGCTGACGCGGCGCGAGCGGGTGGTCCTGTCCAACCTGTCCGAGGACGTCACCCTCGAGCAGATCGCGACCAAGCTGTTCGTCACCCGGAACACGGTGAAGTCGCAGGTGCGCAGCGTGTATCGCAAGATCGGTGTCTCCAACCGGGCCGAGGCCGTCGCATGGGCGCGACAGGCCGGCCTGGGGGTCAGCTGACAGCGGGTAGGTGCGAGCCCCGCCCGACGACAGGGGAGGTCGTCGGCGCGGGGCTCTCGCACGTCCGGGCACCGGGCACGGCACGGCCCGCCGGGGGTCCGGATGGCAGACTCGCGGTCATGACAGCACGCCGCCTCGTGGTCGCCGCCGCGATCGTCGACGACCTCGACCGCCCGGCGCGCCTGCTCGCGGCGCGGCGGAGCCGGCCCGAGCACCTCGTGGGCCGGTGGGAGTTCCCCGGCGGCAAGGTGGACCCGGGGGAGACGCCGGTCGAGGCGCTGCACCGGGAGCTCATGGAGGAGCTGGGGGTGCGGGTCCAGCTCGGCGACGAGCTGCCCGGCCCCGACGACGGCGCCTGGATCATCACCGACCGGCACGTGCTGCGCCTCTGGCTGGCGGCCGTCACCGGCGGCGACCCACGGCCTCTCGTCGAGCACGACGACCTGCGCTGGCTGGACCGGACGTCGCTGCTCGACGTCGACTGGCTGGACGGCGACGTCCGGATCGTCGAGCAGCTCGACGCCGTCCTGCACGACCGCGTCGACACCTCGCGCTGACGCCTGGGCGCGCGACATCGTCGCGCCCCGCCTACGGTCGGACCGTCACCGGACGGAGGAGCACAGGTGGGCGCAGCGATCGGCCAGTCACTTCCCGTCGCGGTGGGCGTGCTCATCAGCCCGCTGCCGATCGTGGCGGTGGTGCTCATGCTCGTCAGCCGGCGGGCGAAGGCCAACGCCGCCGCCTTCCTGATCGGCTGGTTCGTCGCCGTCCTGGTCGTCGTCGCGCTGGTCGCCGTGCTGGCCGGGTCGTCCGCGCCGGACGACGACGGCCCGCCCGCCTGGGCGGGCGTCGTCAAGATCGTGCTCGGCGTCCTGCTCCTGCTGCTCGCGGTGCGGCAGTGGCGCGGGCGGCCGCGCGAGGGCGTCGAGCCCGAGACGCCGAAGTGGATGGCGGCCATCGACCAGTTCACGCCGGGCAAGGCCCTCGGGCTCGCCGTCCTGCTGTCCGCGGTCAACCCGAAGAACCTGCTGCTGGTCGTCTCGGGCGGCGCCGCGATCGCCGCGGCCGCGCCGGGCGACACGAACGCCCAGGTCGTGGCCGCCGTCGTCTTCGCCCTCGTCGCCAGCGTCGGCGTCGTGACCCCGCTGGTGATCTACCTGGCGACGGGGGACCGCGCCGCCGCCGTCCTCGACGGCCTGAAGACCTGGATGGTCCAGAACAACGCCGTGATCATGGCGGTCCTGCTGCTCGTCATCGGCGCCAAGATGATCGGCGACGGCATCACGGCGCTGTGACGAGCATCGGCGGCCGGCCGCGCACCAGGAGCCACAGCGGCAGGACGGCGAGGCACAGGACGGGCAGGACGGCGACGTCGGCGACCATGGCCACGCCCATGAACAGGGCGAGCCAGCCGTCGCGGGCGACGACGAGCGTCGCGCCCATCACCCCGGCGGCGACGGCGAGCCCGACGTGCACGTCGGGCACCACGGCGTGCGCGGACAGCGCCACGGCCACCCCGACGAACACGGCGGGGAAGATCCGGCCGCCGCGGAAGCCGGCGCTCGACGCGACGACGAGCGCCGCCATCTTCACGACGGCGAGGCCGAGCAGCGCCCAGGCGCCGTAGCCGGCGGCGTCGGCGGTGAGCTCCTGCATCTCGTCGAGCCCCTTGAAGAGGGTGAGCGGGCCGCCGACCGCGCCGAGGACGCCGAGCACGAGGCCGCCGGCGCCGAGCATGAGCACGGGGTGGCCGATCCGGTGGAAAGCCGCGTGCACGTGGGGGAACGCCCACACCCCGAGGAGGCAGACCAGGGCAGCGGCGGCGGCCACGGCGGGCGCGGCGACGAGGTCGCCCCACGCGGGGTCGGTGTAGCCGGGCACGTCCACCGACAGCTGGGGCGACCCGATCAGCGACATCGTCAGCGACCCGGTGCCGGCGGCGACGAGGGGGCCGAACAGGCGGTCGAACAGCGGCCCGCGGCCCTGCCCGCCGAGCGACTCGGTCATGACGAGCGCCGCGCCGACGGGGGTGCCGAACATCGCGCCGATGGTGCCGGCCGACGCCATGAGCGTCACCGCGGGCACGGGAACGCCGACGCGCGACCGCGTCACGAGCCAGACGGCGAGCGCGACGTTCACGGCGATGATCGGGTTCTCCGGGCCCAGGCTCACCCCGCCCGCGAGACCGAGGACCAGGGCGGCCGCCAGGCCGGGGACCGTGCCGACCGGGAGCGGGGCGGCGACCAGCCCGGTGGTCGCGGGGTCGTCGCCGGCGTGCCCCGGCGCCCAGCGCACGACGGCGCCCACGGCGAGTCCGGTCGCGGTGAGCACCGTGACGATCCACCAGGGGGAGTCGGCGCGTGCCCCGAGCGCCTCGGGCAGGGCGCCCCACAGCCAGCCCTGCAGCCGGCCCGCGATCCACGACACCAGCACCAGGCCGAGGGCGGACAGGACGCCGACCACGGCGGCGGGGACGGCGAGCGCCGCGAGGCGGGCGGTGGTCAGCGGCGCGGTCGCGGCGGACTGGTCGGTCGTCACAGGGGCGAACGTAGCCGCGGCCCTCCGGTTCGGCGCGCGGTACCACCCACCTCACGGAGACGGAGCGCGCGACCCGGCTGGAGACGTTCGGCTCCTGACGACGCCGCCCGGGGTCACGCCAGGGAGCGCACCCAGCGCTCGACGTCACGGCGGCTGCGCAGCCGCACGACCCGCACGTGCGGCGCCTCGCGGGCCAGCCGCTCGTCGAGGCCGCGGAGCTTGTGCCGCGTGCGCCACGCCCACCGCAGGATGTGGTCGCGGTCCCGGAGCACGGTGCGCAGGGGTGGCTCGACGTTCCCGTGCCACAGCTCCGTCCTGCGCAGCCGGCGCCGGACCGTGCGGGTCCCGACCTGCCACAGCACGACGGGGACCGGCGGGTCGAGCCAGACCAGCAGCTCGGCGTGCTCGAGCAGCAGGGGCCGCACGGCCGTGTACTGCCACTCGCTCACCCAGGCGTCCTGCGCGACGACGGCGCGCACGTCGTCCTCGAACTCCGGGCGAGGTGTCCACCCGGTGCCGTGGTACAGGCCGTCCAGCTCCGTGTACGGCAGGCCGAGGACGGTCGACACCCGACCCGCGAGCGTCGTCTTGCCCGCGCCGGACGTGCCCGCCACCAGGATCCGGCGGGCCGTGACGGCGGGCGGGGGAGCGGGGGCGTCGTGGGGCACCCGCCGAGAGTACGGAACGCGGTCGCGGCGCGGACACCGCCACCGGCCTGAAGACATGTGCCGGACCGCTAGTACGGTAGGGAGAAATCTGCCAGGACCGGGATCGGCGCCGACCCCGGAGGACGGAGCGCACCGTGCCGCACCCCGCGCAGCCCGCCGGTCTCCTCGACGGGCGCGCCGCCGACGAGGGCTGGTCCTCCGCGGCGGCCCTCGTCGCGTCGTCGGCGGGCACGGTGAGCGCGTTCGCGGACGGGCCGGGGGACGTGGGGGCGACGACGGGCGGGCAGACCCGGTTCGACCTCGCGTCGGTGACCAAGGCCTTCGTGGCGCTCGCCGCGGCGACGCTGGTCGACGACGGCCTGCTCGACCTCGACGCTCCGGCCCGCGAGGTGCTCGACGTGCCCGCGACGTCGTCCGGCGCGACCGCGCGTCACCTGCTCACGCACACCGCCGGGCTGCGTCCCACGGCCCTCGCCTGGCGCACCACGGCCGACCCGGACGCCGTGCTCGCCGACGCCCTCGGGCCGCCGGTCGCGCCGCCGGGGACGGCGCACGCCTACTCCTGCCTGAGCTTCATCGCGCTCGGCCGGGTCCTGGAGGAGCTCGCCGGCGAGCGGCTCGACCGCGTGGTCGCGCGGCGCGTCGGTGCGCCGCTCGGGGCGGCGGGGCTGCGGTGGTCGCCCGTCGACGTCGTCGACGCCGCCGACGTCGCACCGACCGAGCCGGGCACGCCGACGGGTCGCGTGCACGACGAGCTGGCCGCGGCGACCGCCCGTCCGGTGGGGAACGCCGGGCTGTTCGGCACGCTCGACGACGTCGCACGGCTGGCGGCGCTGGTCGCCGACCGCGGGGCCGCGGGCGGCCGGCAGGTCGTGAGCGAGGCGTCGTCGCGCGCGCTGGTCGAGCCGGACGACGTCGCCCGCCGCGCCGGCGCGCCGTGGGGGCAGGCGCTCGGGCTGCGGCTGGGCGACCCCGGGTTCATGGTGTCGGGAGACCAGGTGGGGCACGCGGGGTTCACGGGGACGTCGTTCGTCGTCGACCTCGCCACGGGAGCGACGGCGGTGCTGCTGACGAACCGTGTCCACGGTGGTCGGGCGTCGAGCGTCGTGGCGCGGCGTCGACGGTTGGCGGCGCTCGCCGCAGGGCTCGGCACGCAGGAGGGGCGATGACGGGACGGGACACGACGCGCGGGGCGGCTCGCGCGGACGGCTACGAGCTGCGGACGGACCTGCTGACGCGGGTGGCGCACGCGCACGACGCGTCGCACTACCTGCTGCGCCCCGAGGTCGTGGTGCGCGCGCACGACGTCGACGGCGTGGTCGCCGCGATGCGGGAGGCGAGCCGCCGCGGCCTCGCGGTGACGTTCCGCTCCGGCGGCACGAGCCTGTCGGGGCAGGCGTCGGGCGCGGGGATGCTGGTCGACACGCGCACGCGGTTCGCGCGCGTCGAGGTGCTCGACGGCGGGGACCGGGTGCGCTGCCAGCCCGGCGCCACGCTGCGCCTGGTCAACGGGCACCTGGCGCGGCACGGGCGGCGGCTGGGCCCGGACCCGGCGAGCGAGATCGCCTGCACCGTCGGGGGAGTGGTGGCCAACAACTCCTCCGGGATGTCGTCGGGCACCACCCGTACCGCGTACCGGACGGTCGAGGCGATGACGGTCGTGCTGCCCGGCGGAACCGTCGTCGACACGGGGGCGCCGGACGCCGACGCGCGCCTCGCCGTCCTGGAGCCGGACCTGCACCGCGGCCTCGCGGAGCTCCGCGACCGGGTGCGCGGCAGCGCGACGATGTGCGCCGAGGTGCAGCGGCAGTTCGCGATGAAGAACACCATGGGCTACTCGGTGAACGCGCTGCTCGACCACGACAGCCCGGTGAAGATCCTCGAGCACCTGATGATCGGGTCCGAGGGCACGCTGGGCTGGGTCGCGGACGTCACCTTCCGCACGGTGCCGCTGCTCACGAAGGTCGCGACGACGCTGCTCGTGTTCGACTCCCTCGAGCGCGCCACGGACGCGCTGGTGCCGCTGGGCGCCTCCGGGCCGGAGGCGATCGAGCTCATGGACGCCGCGTCGCTGCGGGTCGCGGCGGCCGACCCGAAGGCCGACGCGTCGATGCGGTCCCTCGCAGAGGGCGCCGGCATCACCGGCCAGACGGCGTTGCTGGTGGAGTACCGCGCCGGGACGGACGACGCGCTCGCCCCGCTGCAGGACGCCGCGCGCGCCGTCGTCGACGGCCTCAGGCTCGAGCTGCCCGCCGCGCTGACCACCGACACCGCCACGCGCGAGCGCCTCTGGCGCGTGCGCAAGGGCCTGTACACGGCGGTCGCGGGCGCCCGCCCCGCGGGTGCGACGGCGCTGCTGGAGGACGTCGTCGTCCCGGTGCCGGACCTCACCGCCACGGTGCGCGACCTGGGCGGCCTATTCGCCCGTCACGGCTACGACGACGCCGTCACCTTCGGGCACGCGAAGGACGGCAACCTGCACTTCATGATCACGCCGCGACTGGGCGACGCCGCCGAGCTGGACCGGTACGCGGCGTTCAGCGACGACCTCGTCGACCTGGTCCTGGGGCACGGCGGCTCGCTCAAGGCGGAGCACGGCACGGGCCGCATCATGGCGCCGTTCGTGCGCCGCCAGTACGGCGACGACCTGTACGCCGTCATGCGCCGCGTCAAGGACCTGTTCGACCCGCGGGGCCTGCTCAACCCGGGCGTCGTCATCACGGACGACCCGCACGAGCACCTGCGCGACCTCAAGGTCGAGGCGTCCGCCGGCGGCGAGGACGCGCCGCTCGTCGACCGCTGCGTGGAGTGCGGCTACTGCGAGCCCGGCTGCCCGTCGCGCACCGTCACGACGACGCCGCGCCAGCGGATCGCGCTGCTCAAGGAGCTCGCCGTCGCGCCCGAGGGCGAGCGGGAGGAGCTGCAGCAGGCGTACCGGTACTGGGGCGTGCAGACCTGCGCCGCCGACTCCATGTGCGTGGAGGCGTGCCCCGTCGGCATCGACACGGGCGTCGTGATGAAGGGGCACCGGGCGCGGTCGAACCCGCCCGTCGTGCAGAAGGGCGGGGAGGCGCTCGCCGGGTCGTGGGGGCCGGTCGTGGACGTGCTGCGCGGCGCGCTGGGCGTCGCGGCGAAGGTGCCGACGCCCGTGGTGCGGGTCGCCTCGGAGGTCGCGCGCGGCGTCGTCGGCACCGACGTCGTGCCGCGGGCCGACGCCGACCTGCCCGGCCCGGGACTCCGGCGCGAGGCCGACGACCTCCCGGCCGCGGACGGTGGTGCGCCCCGGGCCGTCCTGTTCTCGTCGTGCATGGGCGAGCTGTTCGCCCCCGCGCCCCGGGGCCTGCCGGACTTCGACGGGAGCGCGGTGGGCGCCGAGTACGCCTTCCGCGTGCTGTGCGAGCGCGCCGGGATCGGGCTCGCGGTACCGGAGGGCATCGGCGGGCTGTGCTGCGGCACGCCGTGGGTGAGCAAGGGCCTGCCGGGTGGCGCGGCGCGGATGGCGCGGCAGGTGCTCGACGCCCTGTGGACGGCGACCCGCGGGGGAGAGCTGCCGGTCGTGTGCGACGCGTCGAGCTGCACGCACGGCCTGGTCGAGACGCCGCACCACCTCTCCGGTGAGGACGCCGAGAGGTTCGCCCGGCTGCGCATCGTCGACGCCGTGACGTTCGTGCGCACCGACGTGCTGCCGGCGCTCGCGGACCGCGGGGTCGACGTCGAGCGCCAGGGGAGGGTCGTCGTGCACCCGACCTGCGCGACCGTGCACCTGGGCGCCGTGGACGACCTGCGCGCCGTCGCGGCCGCCGTCGCCGACGACGCCGTCGTGCCCGCGGCCTGGGGCTGCTGCGGCTTCGCCGGCGACCGCGGCATGCTGCACCCCGAGCTCACCGCCGCCGCCACGCACGCCGAGGCGGCCGACGTCGCGGCGGGGGAGCGGGAGCTGCCCGGGGGCCGCTACGACGCGTACGTCTCGAACAACCGCACCTGCGAGATGGGCATGGCGCGTGCCACCGGGCGCGACTACGTGCACGTGCTCGAGCTGCTGGAGGCGGCGACGCGCTGAGCGGGCTCGACCTCCAGGTCCGGCTGCTCCCTGCGACGACGCGTCCCGCGCGGCAGGTTGACGAGCACGATGCTCGCGAGCACCAGGGCGATCCCGAGCGCCTGGGACCCGGTGAGCACCTCGCCCCCGGCCGCGACGCCGAGGGTGACTCCGGTGACGGGGTTCAGCAGGCCGATCACGCCCACGGCCCCGGCCGGGAGGTGGCGGAACCCGCTGAACCAGCAGACGAACCCGAGCGCCGTCGCGACGAGGCTCACGTACGCGAACGCGAGGACCTCGGTGCCCGACAGCGCGGGGGGCGCGCCCTCGACGAGCGCCGCGGCGACGAGCAGCTCGACCCCGCCGACGACGAGCTGCCACGCGGTGACCGTGAGCACGGGCGTCCCGTCCTGCCACCGCTTGGTGAGGACCGCCCCGACGGACGAGAGGGCCATCGAGGCGACGGACGCCGCGATGCCCCAGCCGTCGAGCGCGCCGGTCGCGGTGCCGACGATCAGCAGGACGCCCGCCCCGCCGACGGCGGCCCCGACGACCACGCGCGGGGTGGGCCGTTCGCGGAGCAGGAGCCAGGCCGCGCCCGCGATCGCGAGCGGGCTGAGCGACATCAGCGAGGCGGCGACGCTCGACGGGAGCAGCTGGGCCGCGACGTACACGAGGCAGAAGAAGATCCCCATGTTGAGGGTGCCGAGCACGACAGACCGCCACCACCAGGAGCCGCGAGGCAGCCGGCGCGCGACCAGCAGGAGGACGACGCCCGCCGGCAGCGCGCGGAGGGCCGACCCCCACAGCGGGGCGTCCCCGGGGAGGAAGTGATGGGTCACGAAGTACGTGGACCCGAACGCGACCGGCCCGACGGCGGCGACGAGGGGCCAGCGGACGCGGGCCAGCGCCCGGCGCGCCGGCGAAGAAGTTTCCATGGAAACCATCATACTTTCCGTGGAAAGTAGGATGGGGTCATGACCGAGACCGATCGCGTCGCCACGTTCGTCGCGCAGTGGCGGCGGGAACGCCCCGACCTCGACCCGAGCCCGATGGCGGTGATCGGGCGGATGCGACGGATCTCCGACGACTTCACCGCCGCGCTCGTGGCGAACTACCGGCGGTTCGGGATCGGGGAGGGCGAGTTCGACGTCCTGTGCGCGCTGCGGCGCGCGGGCGCCCCGTTCGCGCTGAACCCGGGCGAGCTCGCGGAGCACACCATGGTGACGGCCGGCGCGACGTCCAAGCGGGTCGACCGGCTGGAGGCCGCGGGCCTGGTGGTCCGGCAGGGCCGTGCCGACGACGGTCGCGGTCGCGTCGTGACGCTGTCCGCGCAGGGGCGCCGGCTCATCGACGAGGCCTACCCCGCGCACCTCGAGCTCGAGGACGGGCTGCTGGCGCCCCTCTCACGCCAGGAGCGCGCACAGCTCGAGGGCCTGCTCCGCAAGCTCGTCACCGGCTGACGCCGGGGCCACCCGCCCCTCGGCCGGACCGCGCCGCCGGGCCGGCGCGCAGTGCGGCGACCACGGTGGGCCACCGCCCCGCGCGCCGGACGAGCAGGACGTCGGCCCGCGCACCGGGCACCAGGGCGCCGCGGTCGTCCAGCCCCGCGGCGCGCGCGGGGCCCGAGGTGACGAGCCGGACGGCGCCCGGCAGGTCGGCGAGGCCCTCGCGCACGAGCACCTCGACGGCCGTGAGCAGGGACGACGGCACGTAGTCGGACGCCAGCGCGTCGACGAGGCCGCGGGCCACGAGCTCCCGCGCGGAGACGTTGGCGGCGTGCGAGGAGCCGCGGACGGCGTTGGGCCCGCCTGCCACGACGTGAAGGCCGAGCTCTCGGGCCGCGAGCGCCGCCTCGACGGTGGTGGGGAACTCCGCGACGGCGCCGCCGCGCGCGACCAGTGCCTCGACGTCGGCGCGGGTCTCGGGATCGTGCCCGGCGAGCCGGACCCGGCCGGCGCGGGCCCACGACCCCAGGCGGTCGAGGGCGGCCGCCGCGACGTCCGCCCGGTCCTCGCGCTCGGCGCGCCAGGCGGCCACGTGCGTGCGCGCGTCGGGCGGGGTCATGCCCTCGCGCTCCACGAGGAAACGTTCCATCGTGGCGGGGTCGGCGTACTGCCCGATGCCGGGGGTGTGGTCCTCGTGCGACACCAGCGGGGGGACGTCCCCGGTGTCACCGGCGAGGGCCGCCTCCAGGTCGGCGAGCCCGGTCACGCACCGCACGTCCACGCGGTGCAGCACGCGGGACCCCGACCCCGCGGCCTCGGGGTCCCGCAGCGCCCCCAGCAGCGGGCCGGGTCCGGGGTCGCCCGCGGCGAGCCCCACGGGGGTGCGCTCGCCGAACGGCACCCCGTGGAACGCGGTGAGCACGCCGCTCGCGGCGAGGCGGTCGGCCGCCGTCCGCACCGCGAGGTCGGGCGGCAGGTCGGCGCCGGGCCGCGGCCGGCGCTCGTGCGCCAGCACGTCGGTGTGCACGTCGACCAGCCCGGGCAGGCACCACGCACCCCCGCCGTCGAGGTCCGCCCGGAACCCCGGCGGCCGCTCGCCCACCTCCGCCACGCGGCCGTGGTGCACGACGAGGCGGGCGTCGTCCACCACGCGGTCGGGCAGGACGGCGCGGACGCCGGCGAGCGACCACTCCGCGGGCGCGGCGCCGAGGGGCCACGGCCTGTCGGTCGCGGAGGGGAGGGAGGTGAACACCGGTGCATCTTGTCCGGACGACCTGGCGAGACGGTTAACGAGGCTTCACCGGGGGTTCACCTCCCCGGGGCCGGCCGGTCGTCGCGGGCTCCCAGACTCCTGCACGGCGCCGGCCACCGGCGCCCGCGCCGAGCCCCATCGCCGAGTCCTCACCGGAGACGACATGAAGACCACCAGGACCACCCTCGCCGCCGCGGCGCTCGCCGGCGCCGCGGCCCTCACGCTCGCCGGCTGCGGTGCGCTGGGCACGGCGTCCGCGGGTGGCGGCACCACGGAGCAGGGCTTCCCGGAGGTGCTGCGCCTGGGCGCCATCCCCGCGGAGAACTCGACCAACCTCGCCGAGGGCTACGACCCGATCGTCGCGATGCTCGAGGAAGAGACGGGGGCGCAGGTCGAGGTCAGCCAGGCCTCCGACTACGCGGGCGTCATCGAGGGGCTCATCGCCGACAAGGTGGACCTCGCGTTCCTCGGCTCGTTCGCGTACGTCCTCGCGACGCACAACGACGCCGCGATCACGCCGCTGGCGTCCGTCATCGCGGAGGAGGGTGCCGAGCCCGGCTACTTCTCGCTCGGCATCACCCAGGGCGACAACGACGCCGTGGACGGCCTGGAGGACTTCGCGGGCAGGACGGTCTGCTTCGTGGACCCGGGCTCGACGTCGGGCTTCCTCTACCCCTCCGCCGGGCTCATCGACGCGGGCGTCATCGCGTCGGGCACCGAGCAGGACGTCGCCGCCGGGGTCGAGCCCGTGTATGCGGGCGGCCACGACGCGTCGGCGCTCGCCGTCGCCTCGGGGGACTGCGAGGTCGGCTTCGCGATGCAGTCGATGGTCGAGGAGACCCTGCCGGCGGCCGGTGACCTCGCCGACGGCGACCTCAAGGAGGTGTGGAGGTCGGAGACGATCTCCGGCTCCCTCTTCGTCGGCAACGACGCCCTCGGCGCCGACGTCAACGAGAAGCTCGCGACGCTGCTCACCGAGAAGGCGAACTCCGACTACCTGCGCGAGCACGGGTACTGCGACGGGGACTGCCTGCTCACCGACGAGGACGCGTGGGGCTTCGTGCCCGCGCAGGACGCCGACTACGACGGCACCCGCGAGGTCTGCACGATCACCAAGTCCGACAAGTGCGAGGGCTGACGATGCCGACGATGCCGACGGCGCCCGGCGTCGCGACCGACGAGCCCCTGGTGCGGGTGCGTGGGCTGCGCAAGGAGTTCGGTCGGACCGCCGCGCTCGACGGCGTGGACCTCGACGTGCGGCATGGGGAGCTCGTCGTGCTGCTCGGGCTGTCCGGGTCGGGCAAGTCGACGCTCCTGCGCTGCCTCAACGGGCTGCACCGGCCGACGGCGGGCGAGGTCACGGTGGCCGGCACCCGCGTGGACCGCGCGTCGGCGCGCGAGCTGCGGCACCTGCGCACCGAGGTGGGCTTCGTGTTCCAGCAGTTCAACCTCGTGGGTCGGCTCACCTGCCTCGAGAACGTGCTGATCGGCGGCCTGGGCCGCGTGCGCGGGCCGCGCTACGGCGTGTCGACCTACTCGCGCCGGATGCGTGCGGAGGCGATGGCGCACATCGACCGCGTCGGTCTCGCGGACCAGGCGTACCAGCGGGCGGACACCCTGTCGGGCGGCCAGCAGCAGCGCGTCGCGCTGGCGCGCACGCTGATGCAGCGCCCGCAGGTCGTGCTCGCCGACGAGCCCGTCGCCTCCCTCGACCCGGAGAACGCCGGCACGGTGATGGACCTGCTCGTGCGGGTCTGCGCGGAGGAGGGGCTGACCGTCCTGTGCACGCTGCACCAGGTGGACCTCGCCCTCGGCTGGGCCGACCGCCTCGTCGGCCTGCGGCAGGGGGAGAAGGTGCTCGACCGGCCCGCGGCGGGCCTCACGAGGGACGAGGCGATGGCGATCTATCGGCGGGTCGAGCCCGCGGCGGTGGCGGCATGACGGCGTCCCTCCAGGCGCCTCCCGGGACGACGTCCCTCGCGCCTGCCCCGGCACCGCCGTCCGGCGGGGACCCGCTGCGCCCGCCCTCCGACGGCCGGCGCCGCGCCCTGCGCTGGCTCGCGGGCGGCGCCGTCCTGCTCGCGCTGGCCGCGTCGTCGGCGATCGGCCTGGACCTGCCGACGCTCGTCGCCGGCGGCGAGGACGTGGCGAACCTGCTCGGCCGGATGGTGCCGCCGGAGCTGTCCGACCCGGCCCGGATCGCGACGCTCGCCCTCGACACGGTGCTCATGGCGTTCCTCGGCACGGTGCTCGCGACGCTGCTGTCCGTGCCGCTGGCGTTCCTCGCGGCGCGCACGACGACGCCGCACCCCGCGGTGGCCGCCGTCGCGCGCGGGATCATCACGTTCTGCCGCGCGGTGCCGGACCTCGTGTTCGCCGTGCTGTTCGTCCGGGCGCTGGGCCTGGGCGTGCTTCCGGGCGTCCTGGCCCTCGCCCTGCACTCCGTGGGCATGCTCGGCAAGCTGTTCGCCGACGCGATCGAGGGCGCCGACGAGGGGCCGCGCGAGGCCGTGCGCGCCGTCGGCGTGGGCCGTGTGCGCGAGCTGCTCAACGGCGTCGTGCCGCAGGTGGTGCCCGCCTGGGTCTCGGCGTTCGTGTACCGGGTGGACATCAACCTGCGCACGTCCGTGGTGCTCGGCTTCGTCGGCGCGGGTGGCATCGGCTTCGCGCTGCAGGACGCGTTGCGCGGCCTGGTCTACCCCAAGGCGATGGGCATCGTGCTCGTGATCCTCGTGCTGGTGGCGGGCATGGAGCTGCTGTCCGTCGCGATCCGCCGCACGCTCCTCGCGCCCCGGAACCCCCCGTACGGCCGGGACCGCGCGGTGCGGTGGGCGGCCGGTGGGGCTGCCGCCGCGCTGCTGGTCGTGTCGTTCGTGCGGCTCGACATCGACCCCCTCGCCCTCGCCACGTCCGTGCCCGACCTGCTCGCGGTCGCCGGGCGCACGTTCCCGCCCGACCTCACCACCCTGGGGCCCGCGCTGTGGGCGGCCCTGCTCCAGACGCTCGCCATCGGGCTGTCCGCCACCGGTATCGGCGTGCTGCTGTCGCTGCCGCTGGGCCTGCTCGCCGCGCGCAACGTGGCGCCGCACCCGCTCGTGTACGGCGCGGCGCGGACCGTGGTCCTCGTGGTGCGCGCCATCCCCGAGCTGATCCTCGCCGTGGTGTTCGTCGCCGCGGTCGGCCTCGGGCCCGTCGCGGGGGCCGTCGCGCTCGGCATCGGCTCGATCGGCTTCCTCGGCAAGCTCGTCGCGGACGCCGTCGAGGAGCTCCCCGCCGGGCCCGCCGAGGCCGTGCGCTCGGTGGGCGGCGGCTGGTGGAAGGTCCTGTGCTCGGCCGTGCTGCCGCAGGCCATGCCCGGGATCGTCGGGTCGGGCCTGTACCTGCTGGACGTCAACATCCGCACCTCGACGATCCTCGGGATCGTCGGCGCCGGCGGGGTCGGCTTCCTGCTCTTCGAGGCCGTCCGCACCCTCCACTTCCAGGTGGCGGGCGGGATCGTCCTGCTCGTGTTCGTCGTCGTCCTGCTCATCGAGAGGCTCTCCGGGTGGATCCGCGCTCAGCTGTCCTGACCACCGTCGCGCTGTGGGAGGGCGGCGACGCCGTCCGCCTCGTCGACGTCCCGCTCCCCGCGCTCGGCCCGGGCGAGGTGCTCGTCCGCGTGCTCCTCGCCACCGTGTGCGGCAGCGACCGGCACACCGTCTCGGGGCGGCGGTCGTCGCCGTCGCCGTCCGTTCTCGGGCACGAGGCGGTCGGCGAGATCGTCGAGGTCGGCCCGGGCGGCGCCGTGGGGGACGACGGCGGCGCGCTCGCCGCGGGCGACCGCGTCGTCTGGGGCGTCACCGTCGCCTGCGGCAAGTGCGACCGCTGCCGCGCCGGGCGCACCGCGAAGTGCCGGTCGGTGCGGAAGGTGGGGCACGAGGCGTTCGACTCGGGCTGGCCGCTGTCCGGCACCTACGCGCGGCACCTCGTGCTGCCCGCGGGGGCCACGATCGCCCGCGTGCCCGTGACCGTCCCCGACGCGCTGGCTGCCCCCGCGGGGTGCGCCACCGCGACAGTGATGGCGGCGGTCGAGGCCGCGGGGCCGCTCGCCGGCCGCCGCGTGCTCGTCAGCGGGGCGGGGATGCTCGGCCTGGCCGCGGTCGTCGCGTCGCGGGACGCCGGGGCCGCGGAGGTCGTCGTCACCGACCCCGACCCCGCCCGCCGCGACCTCGCCGCCCGGTTCGGCGCCGATGCGGCCCTGGGGACGGGCGAGTCCGTGGGGGACGCCGACGTCGCGATCGAGCTCTCCGGCGCGACCCCGGCCGTGACCCGGTGCCTCGACGCGCTCGACGTCGGCGGGCGGCTCGTGCTCGTCGGGTCGGTGGCGCCGTCGCCGGCCGTGCCGCTCGACCCGGAGCGGGTCGTGCGCGGCTGGCTGACCGTGACCGGCGTGCACAACTACGAGCCGCGGCACCTGCGGGCCGCGCTCAGGCTGCTGGACCGCACGCGGGACGTCGTGCCGTGGGGCGAGCTCGTGACCCCCGCCGCGCCGCTGGTCGACCTGGCCGGGCTCCTCACCGGGCCCGCCGGCACCGCGCCGCGCGCGGCGGTGGCGCCGTGACGCCTCTCCGCTCAGGCGTCGCGGCCCTGCCCCAGCTCCAGCACGACGCGCACCGCGTCGGCGCGCACCCAGCGCTCCGTGAACAGCAGCGGGCGGCCGTCCGCGCCGTCGCGCGCGAGGCTCACCATGAGCCACGCCGGGTCGCCCGGCCGGCAGCCGAGGCCGTCGCTCGCCTCCTCGGGCGCGGGCTCCACGCTCGCCCGCGTCCACGCCCGTTCGGGGCGGGTGCCGGCCGACGCGCGCAGGATCGTGTCCAGCGACTCCTCCAGCCGCAGCGCGGCGGGCAGCTCGGGCACGAGCCCGTGCGCGAGCCACTCGACGCCCCACGCCGCGGGCATCTCGTCGATGTGCGACCGGCGCACCAGCCGGAACCCGCGGGTGCCGGTCGGGACCTCCAGCGCGGCGGCGACGTCGTCGGGCAGGGGCACGTCGTCGCAGGCCAGGACCACGGTGCGCGGCGACGCGCCCGCCTCGCGCAGGGTCCGGCTCCACGACGGCGCGCGCCCCGGCGCCACGAGGTAGTCGACGCGGCGGCGGGTGAACGTGCCCAGACCCTGGATGCGGCTCACGAGCATCCGGCGCTCCAGCTCGCCCAGCGCCGCCCGCGCGGCGGCGCGCCCGACGCCGAACCGGCGCCCCACCTCTGCCTCGGAGGCGACGCGCGTGCCCGACGGCAGCCCCGCGAGCTCGTCCGCGAGCACGCGCACGATCCGCGCCGACGGCCCCTTCTCGCTGCTCACGCCCGGACCGTACCGGCCCCAAGTGGCCGTGCGGTGAACGAGCCCGACCACCACCCCGGAGGAACACGATGACCCGCCCCGCCACGACGGTCCCGCACCCCTCCTCGACCCGCCGCGCCCCCGCGACCCGAGGCCACGTCGTCGTCGTGGGGGCGGGGGTGGTCGGCCTGGGCGCCGCGGCGGAGGCCCACCGGCGCGGGTACCGGGTGACGGTCGTCGAGCAGGCGGCCGGGGTGGTCGGCTCCTCCGTGCAGAACTTCGGCCACGTGTGCACGACGGCGCAGGCCGGCGACGCGCGCCGGTACGCCCTCGCCGCCCGCGAGCGCTGGCTGTCCCTGGGGGCCGCGGCGGGGTTCGACGTCGCCCCGGTGGGCACGCACGTCGTCGCGCGCACCGCCGCCGAGCTGCGCCTGCTCGGCGAGCTCGCGGCCGAGCGCGGCACGGACGAGGTGCGGCTCCTGGACGCCGCCACGGCGCGGGCGGCCGTGCCCGTCCGCCCGGAGCCCGTGGTCGGGGGAGCGCACCTGCCGCTCGACCTGCTCGTCGACCCCAGGGCGGCGGCCCCCGCCCTGGCACGGTGGCTCGAGGCGCAGGGCGTGACGTTCCGCTGGCGCACGGCGGCCCGCTCCGTCGGGCCCGGCCGGGTCGAGACGACGCGCGGCGCCCTCGAGGCGGACGTCGTGGTGGTCGCCGCGCACCACGACCTCGACCGGCTGCTGCCGGACCTCGCCGAGGAGGCCGGGCTGCGCCGCTGCCGGCTGCACATGCTGCGGGTGCGGCCCGACGTGCCCCTCGGCCTGACGACGCCGCTGCTCACCGGCTGGTCGATGGTGCGCTACGCGGCGTTCGCGGCCTGCCCGTCGGCGGCCGACGTCGCGGCCGAGCTCGCCGCGGCGGACCCCGCCGGGGCGCGTTGGGACGTCAACCTCATGGCGACCCCGCAGGGCGGCTCGCTGCTGCTCGGCGACACCCACCTGCGCGCCGACGACGCGCCCGTGTTCCAGGACGAGGAGGGCTTCGACGTGCTCTTGCGCCTGGGCCGCGACCTGTTCGCGTCCCGTCCGGGCGCCGACCTGCGCGTCGTCGAGCGCTGGCAGGGTACCTACGCCACCGCCCCCGGGCGAGAGTTCCTCGTCGCCGAGCCCGCGCCCGGCGTGCACGTCGCCGCCGTCACCACGGGCATCGGCATGACCACCGGGCTCGGCCTCGCCGCCGACGTCCTCGACCGGGCGGGCGTCATCGCCTGAGCGCCCCGCCACCGACCCACCCACCGGAAGGAACCCCGTGAACGACACCGCCACGACCGAACCCGCCGCCCCCGACCGCATCGAGTCCGCCCGTATCGCGCTCGCCGCGTTCGACGTCGCCGGCACCACCGTGGAGGAGGGCGGCGCCGTCTACCGCGCGCTGCACGACGCCGTGCGCCGCCACGGCAGCACCGCCGACGTCGCCGACGTCGCCCGCTGGATGGGCGCCGACAAGCGCACCGCCATCCGTGCGCTGCTGGCGCTCGGCGGCGACCCGTCCGCCGTCGAGCCGGCGTTCGCCGACTTCGAGCGCCTGCTGCGCGAGGCGTACGACGCCACCCCGCCGGTGGCGATGCCGGGCGTGCTCGACACGTTCGCCGACCTCCGGGCACGGGGCGCGCGGATCGCCCTGACCACCGGCTTCTCCGCCGACGTCACCGGCCTGCTGCTCGACCGGCTCGGCTGGACCGAGGGGGTCGTGGACGCCGTCGTGACCACCGACGACGTGCCCGCGGGCCGCCCCGCGCCGTTCATGGTGCACCGGGCGATGGAGCGCACGGGGGTGGCCGACGTCGCGCGCGTGCTCACCGTCGGCGACACGGTGCTCGACCTCGAGGCCGGGACGAACGCCGGCGCCGCGCTGGTCGTCGGCGTGCTCAGCGGCGGCGTGCCGCGTGCGGTCCTGGAGGCCGCGCCGCACACGCACCTGCTCGACAGCGTCGCCGACCTGCCCGCCGTCCTGGAGGGCGCCGCGACACCGTCGCCCCTGTCGCACGCGGCCTCACGCTGAGCGTCACCGCGCCGGTACCGGGGCCATCAGTAGGTTCGTGCCCGGCCGCGACGAACGCGGCCACACCGTCCCGTTCGAAGGAGATCGTGCATGTCCTCGAGAAGTCTGTCCCGCAGGTCCCGCGCCGCCGCGATCGCGGGGGTCGCGGCCGTCCTTGCGGGCGTGACCACCATCCCCGCGTCTGCCTCAGCTCCGGCGCGCGCGCAGGACGTCGCCGTCGCGTCTGCCGCCGACGTCACCCCGGTGCGCGACTTCGTCGGGGTCGGCGGCGACGCGCTCAACGGCGGTGTCTGGGTGCGGCCGGAGGCGCAGATCCGGCTCATGGGAGACAGCAACTACCTCGCCGTGCGAGTGCACAACGATGACGTCGAGCCCGCGCACGTGCGGGTCTCCAGCGCCTACGGCGAGAGGTCGCTGCTCGTCGAGCCCGGCAGGTCCGGCTACGTCGCCGTCAACCTGCGGACGTCGACCGTGCCGCTCGTCCCCCTGCTCATCGTGGCGGAGGTGCTCGATGCCGAGGGGAACGTCGTGCGAGGCACCGGGATCAACATGATGAACGTGGTCCTCCCGGAGGGCTGAGGCCCGGGTGCAGCCCGGCGCCGGGCTGGCGGCGCGCGCCGGGTGTCCGTCGTGCCGGGACGGGGTCTGCCAGTAGTTTCGTGCCTGGCCGCGGCGACGTGGCCACCCGTCCCGGCCGAAGGAGCCTCGTATGTCCCGCACGCGATCCACCGTCCGCGCCGCGTCCGGCGTCCTCCTCGCGTTGTCGCTGGTTGCCACGGGCGCGGCCGGGGCGGCCACGGCGTCCGCCGCCTCACCGGACGGGGTGCGAACGGTCGTCGAGGACGAGGCCGTCCGGGACTTCGTGGTCGTCTCGGGCGACGGGTTCAACGGGGGCACGGACTTTCTGCCGACCGCCCAGATCCGCACCATGGGCGGCAGCAACTACCTCACGGTGCGGGTGCTCAACACCGACCCGGAGACCCTCACGATCGTGGCCTCGTCCGTCTACGGCGAGGTGACCAGGCAGGTCGCCCCGGGCGCGAGCTCCTACGTGGCGTTCCCGATGCGCACGACGGACGTCCCGCTCACGCGGCTGTCCGTCGCGGGCTGGGTCGAGGACGCCGCGGGAGAGATGGTCCGCGGCTCCTCGGCGAACCTGGTGAACGTCGTCCTGCCGCAGGGCTGAGGCCCTGCGGCACGGCCGCCCCCGAGAGCTGTCCCCGGGAGGCCGCTACGCTCGCTGGCATGAGGATCCGGCCCGGGGTGCTGGCCGGCGCCGGGCTGGCCGTGCTCGTCGCCGCCACGGTCGTGCTGTTCACGGTCGAGCTCCCCGAGGGCGTCGAGCTCGCCCTGCAGGGCGTGTGGGTCGTGGTCGTCGTCGTCCTGTGCTGGGGCACCGCCCGCTCGATGCGGCACCGCCAGCGCGCGAGCCAGCGCTACGACAAGCCCGACGGCGCCAGCCAGAGCGGGCCGACGCCGGAGTTCGACCGTCGCACCCTGCTGGAGCAGTACAAGCAGCCGCCGCGGTTGTAGCGGCTCACTCCTCGGCCGGGTGCACCACCATGGCCGCGCCGCCGCCGCGGCGGCGCGGCTCGGAGACGGCGGTGAGCAGGCCGTCGTCGCCGATCTGCACCGCCGTCGCGGCGCCGATCTCCGCGGCGGACGTGAACGCGTCTCCGGCCGGCACGAGCGTGTGCCCGTACGCCTCCAGCTCCGGGCCGTAGGCCTCGATGAACTCCGGCTCCGCGGTGACGGACGCCGTGTTGCGCTGAGCGGCGCGCGGGGCGGCGAGCGCGTCGCCGATCGGCATGCCGCGGTCGAGGTGGTTGGTGAGCGTCTGCAGCACGGTCGTGATGATCGTGGAGCCGCCGGGCGAGCCGAGGGCCAGGACGGGCTCGCCGTCGCGCAGCACGATCGTCGGCGCCATCGACGACCGTGGCCGCTTGCCCGGCTCGATGCGGTTCGGGTCGTCGGCCGCCCACACGGTGGAGAAGTCGGTGAGCTCGTTGTTCAGCAGGAAGCCGCGGCCCGGCACGAGCATCCCCGAGCCGCCCGTCTGCTCGATCGTGAGGGTGTACTCGACGACGTTCCCGTCCTCGTCCACCACGGTGAGGTTCGTCGTCGAGACGTTCTCCGTGTCCGAGTCGGCGGGGGCGATCGTCTCGCCGCACGCCGCGTCGTCGGCGTCGACGTCCCCGGGTGCCACGGGCTTGGTCGCCGCCGCCTCCGGGTCGAGCAGGCACGCGCGCTCGGCCGCGAAGTCGTCCGACAGCAGGGTGTCGAGGGGGACGTCGACGAACGCCGGGTCGCCCAGGTACGCGCCGCGGTCGGCGAACGCCAGGGCGCTCGCCTCCAGGTAGTGGTGCAGGTAGGCCGCGTCGTCCATCCCGGACAGGTCGAACGTCTCGAGGATGTTCAGCGCCTCGCCCACCGTGGACCCGCCGCTGGACGACGGCGCCATGCCGTAGACGTCGTAGTCGCGGTAGTCGGACACGGTCGGGTCCTGCACCAGCGCCTCGTACCCGGCCAGGTCGTCGAGGTCGAGGTAGCCCGGGGGCACGGGCAGGTCCGTGTCGGGGGAGGTCTGCGGGTGCTGCACGACGTCGACCATCTCCGCCGCGAGCCGTCCGCCGTAGAACGCGTCGGTCCCGCGCTTGGCCAGGAGGTCGTAGGTGGCGGCGAGGTCGCGGTTGCGGAACACGCTGCCGACGGCGGGCGGCGCCCCGCCCGGCAGGTACAGCTCCGCCGTGGCGGGGAACGCCGCGAACCGCTCGGCGTTGTCCGCCGTCTGGTCGTGGAACGTCTGGTCGACGACGAAGCCCCGCCGCGCCAGCTGCGTCGCCGGCTTCAGCGCCTTCTTCAGGGAGTAGGTGCCCCACTCGTCGAGCGCCGTCTGCCAGGTGGCGGGCGTACCCGGCGTGCCCACCGAGACGCCGCTCGTCACCAGGTCCGGCGTGAACGGGTACGGCTTGCCGGTCGCCGGGTCGATGAACGCGTTGTTCGGCATCTCCGCCGGCGCCGTCTCCCGGCCGTCGATCGTCTGCACCTCGCCGGTGTCGGCGTCGTAGTAGACGAAGTACCCGCCGCCGCCGATCCCGGCGCTGTACGGCTCGGTCACCCCCAGCGCGGCGGCCGCCGCCACCGCCGCGTCGACCGCGTTGCCACCCTTGCGCAGCACGTCCAGGCCGACCCGGCTCGCCTCCGGGTCCACCGTGCTGACGGCGCCGCCGTACCCGACCGCGGTGGGCACCTTCACGTCACCGTGCCCGCCACCGTGCGGGTGGGCGCTCGCGGTGGACGCGGCGGTGGTGCCGACGACGGCGGTCGTCGCGGTCAGCACCGCCGCGCCCAGGGCGGCCAGCACGCGGGTGCGGCGGGGGCGTGAGCTGGAGCGGCGGTGGTCCAGACGGTGGTCCATGGGGTCTCCTGTGGCGGGCGGGTCCCGAGGCGCTTCTCCCACAGTGGCGGAGAACGGTGTCGGACGCCCGCCGAACGCGGCGGGGCGGGGCGACCGGCCCGTGTCCCGAACTCGTGACCTGGTCTGTTGCGCTGCGCCCGCGGGATCGCGACGGTAGGCGGATGACGACACCGGTCGCGGGCTTCGAGCTGCGGACCTCCGACGCCCAGGAGGCCGAGCAGGCGCTCGAGAGGATCTTTCCCCGGGTCCACCTGCGCGCGCCGAAGCAGGCCTTCGAGTTCTCCATCCGCTCCGCCGCGATCGCGCGCCTGGCCTGGACGGACCACACGCTCCCCATGCCGGGGAGCTCGGCTCTGGACGAGCCCGAGCCGATCGTCGTGCTCCAGCTGCGGGGGGAGATCGAGCTGCAGCACGCGGGGGAGGCCTTCGGCCCTGGCCCGGTGCTGCTCGACGCGCCGGACCGCGCGACGGCGACCTGGGAGACCGCCCGGACCAGCGGTCTCACCCTCGACCGCGGCTACGTGCGCGCGGTGGCCGCGCGGCTGACCGGGCGCGACCAGCCGACCCACCTGTTCCGGTCAGGGTCCCCGCGAGACCCGGCGGCGGCGCGCGCCTGGAAGGCGACGACACGGTACGCCGCGCAGTCGTTGACCCGCGACGCCGAGGCGCTGTCGTCGGCGGTGCTGCAGAGCTCGCTGGCGCACCACGTCGCCCTCTCCCTGCTGCACGCCTTCCCGAACGTCGCCCTCGACGACCAGGGGCGAGCGGCCGAGCGCGTGCTGCCGCCGGTCGTCCGCAGGGCGTCGGCGTACATCGACGAGCACGCGCACGAGGCGATCACGGTCGACGACGTCGCGGCCGCCGTGCACGTCTCCACCCGCGGACTGCAGGCGGCGTTCCGGCGCTCGCTGGGCGCCACCCCGGGGGACGCGCTGCGCCGGGCCCGGCTGGACGGGGCGCGGCGCGAGCTCCTGGACGGTGACCCGGAGGTGGTCACGGTCGCGGCCGTGGCGCGCCGGTGGGGTTTCTTGCACCTCGGCCACTTCGCCGCCGCCTACCGCCGGGCGCACGACGAACTGCCGTCGCAGACCCTGCGCCGGTGAGCGCCGGACGTCAGGGCGTCGTGACGGACCGTCCGGTCGCGAGGAGCGCCTGGCGCAGCAGGTCCTCGACGACGGGCCGCGCCGCCGTCCCGTGCGTGCGCGCGGCGGCCAGCACGGCCGCGGCGAGGTCCCGCACCTTGACGTTGTGCGTGTTGGAGGCGCTGCGCAGGACGGTGAAGGCGTCCTCGGCCGCGAGGCCGTAGAGCAGCATCAGCACCCCCTTGGCCTGGTCGATCGCGGACCGGCTCTGCGCCGACGCGGCCACCTGCCGCGAGGCCATCCGGGCCGCGTCTTCGCTGACCTCGGCCGTCACGTCGGTCACGAAGCCCTGGAGCACGGCCGTGGCGGGGTCCTCCGCGGCGGGCCGGACCTGGCCGGAGAGCACGACGGTACGTTCGCGACCGCGCGCGTCCATGATGCGGTGCACGCTGGCGAAGGGGGTCCCGGTGCGCTGCGCCGCGGCGAGCAGCCGCCGCACCCGCTCGCGGTCGTCGGGGTGCTTGTGGGCCAGGACGAGAGCGGTGGACGGCACCACCTCGCCCGGCTCGAACCCGTGGACGAGGTACATCCCCTCCGACCACCACCAGGTCTCAGCCGGGAGCAGGCAGCGGTAGGAGCCGGTGAGCGGCGCCGGCGGGATGTCGAGCGCGTGCTCCAGGGTGGAGCCGTCGTCCGCCGGCGCGGGCGGAGAGGTGGGCTGGGGCGGGTCGGTCGGCATGCGACGGGGATCCACGGGCACCTCCTGGCCATGCGCGTTCCGGCGGGATCGGTGCGCGGTCTGCTTCCGGGACCGATTGCCGATGCCGGTGGATCACCACACCACGGGTGGGCCGCCCTCGACGGGGCCGTCTGCGTGCCGGGGACAGCCGTGTGCGTCTGAGGGACAACCGGGCGGTGGCCCGAGGAGGTAGAAGAGTTTCCCTGTCGGTTGACATCGTGAAAGTTGATGGCAACCTGGTCGCGGGACGCTGCGACGGCGCACGTCCCGGCCCGACCAGCGGAGGATCCCCGATGAGCCGAGCACCGATCCGAGCTCTGCCCCCTGCCCGACGTACCGTCCCTGTCGGGGTCGGTCTCCTGCTCGGCCTGGCGATGGCGGTGCCCGCGGGCGCCGCCGCGGCCGCCGCGCCGGCCGACCCGCGCGACCTGCCGGTCGCGACCGCCGGCACCGCCCCCGCCGAGGTGACGACCCGCACCGACGAGGTCGCCGACCTGCCGCTGGACGACGGCGGCGCCGCGATCGTGACCGAGCGCACCGAGCGGCTGATCGCCCCGGGGCTGGAGCTCACCGAGTTCGCGCGCGTCTCCGCCGAGGGCTGGCTGAGCGGGGAGGTGCTCGTCGCGCACCTCGGCCAGGACGACGGCCCGCGGCTCGGCTACCTCGGCCCGGACGCCGTGGCCGGGAACGCGACCGTGAGCGAGATGGCCGCCGACCGGGGCGCCGTCGCCGCGATCAACGGCGACTTCTTCGACATCAACAACTCCGGCGCCGCGCTCGGCGCGGCCGTGGACGACGGCGAGCTGCTCAAGTCCGCGACGCCGGGCCGCGAGAAGGCGCTCACGGTCGACGCGTCCGGCGTCGCGCGCCTCGCGGAGGTGTTCCTGGAGGGCACGGTGTCCTTCGGCGCCGGGGCGGACCGGCACGACCTGCCCGTCGCGGGACTCAACGTCACCGCCGTCCCGGCGGGCGGCGTCGCCGTCTTCGACGCGTCCTGGGGCGACGCCGCGCGCACCCGCCCGCTCGGCGCGGGGGAGCAGGGCGTGGAGGTGCAGGTCCGCACGACCGGCGGCGCCGCCGCGGGGACGGTCGTCGCGGTGGGCTCGCCCGGCGAGGGCCGCCTGCCCGCGGACGTGCGGGCCGTCGTCGCCCGCCCGGGGGCCGCGGCCGACGCGCTGAAGGCGCTCGCCCCCGGCAACAAGGTGTCCCTTGCCTACGGGCTGCGCGACGACCTCGGCGAGCTCCGCACCGCCATCGGCGGTGACCCGGACGACTGGCTGCTCGAGGACGGCGAGGTCACGTCGTCCACCAGCGACTTCGCGACGCTCCGGCACCCGCGCACGGCGGTGGGCCTCAGCGCGGACGGCACGACGGCGTACCTCGTGGTCGTGGACGGCCGGCAGGCACAGAGCATCGGCGCGTCGCTGCCGGAGCTGGGCCGGCTCCTCGGCCAGCTCGGCGCGGACGACGCGATCAACCTCGACGGCGGCGGCTCCACGACGATGGTGGCGCGGCTGCCCGGCGACGCCGGCACCAGCGTGCTCAACAGCCCGTCCGACGGCACGGAGCGGCTGGACGCCAACGGTCTGGGGCTGTTCACCCCGGAGGGCTCGGGCGAGGTGCACGCGTTCGACGTGCGCGCTGCCGTCCCGACGGGCGACGCCCCCGCGACCGACGCGCTGCGGGTCTTCCCCGGCCTGCACCGCACGCTGACGGCGGCCGGGTTCGACGAGACCGGCGCGCCGGTCGACACCCGGCCCGACTCCTGGACGACGAGCGACGCGGGCGAGGCCACCGTCGCGACCGGCGAGGACGGCGCGGGCGTCGTCACCGGCGTCGCGGCCGGCACGACGACCGTCCGCGCCGCGACCCCCGTGTCGGACGGCGTCGCGACGGGCTCCGCCGACCTCACGGTGCTGGGCGAGCCGGTGCGGCTCACCGTCCCCGAACCCGTGGTGACGCTCCCCGACGACGAGGCGACGGCGTCCCTCACCGTCGTCGGGCACGACGCCGACGGGTACTCCGCGCCGATCGAGGCGCGCGACGTCGAGGTCTCGGGCGGCGACGGCGTCGCCGCGCTGGAGCCCGCGGCCGACGGGTCGTTCACGGTGCGGGCGTTGCAGGACTCCGGCGCCGCGAGCTTCACGCTCGCCGTCGGGGACGAGCAGGTGGAGGTCGCCGTCGCGGTCTCGCTCGAGGACGTCGTCGTCGCCGACCTGGCCGACGCCGCCCGCTGGACCTCCGCGCACGACCGGGCCCCCGGAGGCTCGGTCGTCCCCGCCGCCGGGCACGACGGCGCGGCCGGGCTGAAGCTCACCTACGACTTCATGCAGTCCACCGCCACGCGCGGCCAGTACGCCGTGGCCCCGGACGGCGGGGTCGTCGTCACGGGCCAGCCGCGCACGGTGACGATGTGGGTCGACGGCGACGAGCAGGGCGCCTGGCTGCGCCTCCAGGTGCGCCAGGGCGACGGCGTCGTCACCAACCTGGACGGCCCGACCGTCTCGTGGAAGGGCTGGCGCCAGGTCGAGCTCGCCGTGCCGGAGGGCGTCGCGTACCCGCTCACGCTGCAGCGTGTGCGGGTGCTGGAGACCCGCGCGGCCTCGCAGTACAAGGGCACGCTCACGATCTCGGACGTACGGGCGCAGGTGCCGCCGGACGTCGACGCGCCGCAGGCCGAGCGCGTCGAGGACCCGGTGGTGGTTGCGGAGGGCGCCACGGACGACGCGCCGCTGCGCGTGGCCGTCCTGTCCGACGCGCAGTTCGTCGCCCGCGACCCGGAGTCCGGGGCGGTGCAGGGCGCGCGGCAGGCGCTGGCGGAGATCGTCGCTGCCGACCCGGACCTGCTCGTCATCAACGGCGACCTGGTGGACGAGGCGTCGCCCGCCGACTTCGACCTGGCCCGGGAGGTGCTCGACGAGGGCCTCGCCGACGCGGACTTCCCCTGGTACTACCTGCCGGGCAACCACGAGGTCATGGGCGGCTCGATCGAGAACTTCGAGGACGAGTTCGGTGAGCGGACGCACGTCGTCGACGTGCCCGACCCGCGCGGTGACGGCGGCACCACCCGCCTCGTCATGCTCGACTCGTCCAGCGGGCGGCTCGGCAGCGACTTCGCCCAGCTCCGCGCCCTGCGGGACGCGCTCGACGGCGCGGCCACGGACGACGCCGTGACCGGCGTCGTGACCCTCTTCCACCACCCGCTGGACGACCCGCTGCCGACCCAGGCCAGCCAGCTCGTCGACCGTGTGGAGGCCGAGACGCTGCGCGGCTGGTTCGAGGACTTCCGCGAGACGTCGGGCAAGCAGGTCGCCTCCGTCGGGTCGCACGTGGGCGTCTTCCACGCCGCCACCGCCGACGGCATCCCGTACGTCGTCAACGGCAACTCCGGCAAGAGCCCGGCCAGCACGCCTGCGGACGGCGGGTTCACCGGCTGGTCGATGATCGGGATCGACCCGGCGGCCGAGGGCACCGGCGACGGCGGCTGGTTCTCGTGGGAGGTCGAGGCGCGCGCCGCGAGCGTCGCGGTGAGCGGGCCCGACGAGCTCGCCGTCGGTACGTCCGGCCAGGTCAGCGCCCTGCTCACGCAGGACGGCTCCCGCGAGGTGCCGGTCGCGTGGCCGGTCTCCTCGCGCTGGGGCGGTGACCGGGTGTTCGTCGGGTCGGCCGACGACGCCCCTCGCGGCACCGTCCTCGCCCTCGACCCGGTCACCCACGAGGCGACCGCCGTCGCCCCCGGCCGCGCGACCGTCCAGGTCGAGGTGAACGGCGTCGTCGGGACGCGCGAGGTGCTGGTCCCGGCAGGGGCGCCCGGCCAGGCGCGGATCAGCGACGACAACGGCTGGGACACCGGCCTGCGCGACGGCGACTACCGCGTGCTCGTCGACCTGTGGTGGGGCGAGAACGCCACGAGCCTCCGGCTCTACGAGGACGGCGAGCTCATCCACACGGAGAGGCTGACGCACGGCGGCACCGACGCGCAGCGGGTCGCCGTCCCGGTGACGGGCAGGCCGAACGGCGCGTACGTGTACACGTGCGAGCTGGTCAACGCCGCGGGGACCACGCCGTGCGCCGGCCCGCACACCGTGCGCGTCGTGGACGCGAACCCGGGCACGCCGGTGCTCTCCCACGACAACCACGACGGGGACGGGGACTACGCCGTCACCACCACCAAGTGGTGGGGCACGCAGGCCACCGGATACGTGCTGTACGAGGACGGCGTCGAGATCGACCGACAGGAGCTCGTGCCCGGCGCCGGGGGAGAGGCGCAGCACGCCACCACCGCCGTGACGGGCCGGGAGCCGGGCACCTACCGGTACGTCGCCGTGCTCACCAACGCCGCGGGCGAGACCCGCAGCAAGGATCTGACGGTCCGCGTGCGCCGCTGAGCACGCCGGCGCCGACCGCGGCAGGCGTTCGCCCCGCCCGCCGCGGTCGGCCTATCCTCGGAGCATGAGCGACTTCCAGGTCAACCCGCGCGTCAAGTCCGAGCCCACCGGTGCCGTCCTCGGGCGCTTCCTCGGCGCGTTCGTGCTCTTCCTGGGCGGCCTCGTGCTGTTCGGCTCCGGCGTCTCCGGCGGGAACCCGACCCTGGACCCCTACTTCGTCGTCGGCGGCATCCTCGCCGTCTCGCTGGCCTTCGGCCTGCCGATGATCGGCGCGCACGAGCGCGGCTGACCCCGCCACACCGCACTGCCGAACAGGCGGTTGACACCGCTATCGAGCGCCAGTTCGCTCGATCACGGTGTCAACCGCCTGTTCGTCGTCCTGCGGGGGCGGTCAGGGGCTCAGCAGGGCCGACGTCCAGGCCTCGACGCCGGCGGCGTCGATGGGCAGGGCGTCGGAGAGCACCTCGTGGCCGTCCTCGGTGACCAGCAGGTCGTCCTCCAGCCGCACGCCGATGCCGCGCAGCTCCGGCGGCACGGTGAGGTCGTGGGCGTGGAAGTACAGCCCCGGCTCGACGGTCATGACGACGCCCGGCTCCAGGTCGGCGCCCATGTAGTCCTTCCAGTCGCTGTGCGCGCAGTCGTGCACGTCGAGCCCCAGGTGGTGGCCGATCCCGCACACCAGCCAGCGGCGGTGGTGCTGGCCCTGCGGGGACAGCGCCTCGTCGACGGACACGGGCAGCAGGCCCCAGTCGTGCAGGCCCTGGGCGATGACCTCCATCGCCGCGTAGTGGAAGTCGAGGTAGTTCACCCCGGGCTTCACGTGCGCCATCCCCGCGCGGTGGCTCTTCTCGACCAGGTCGTGCACGGCGCGCTGCTCGGCGCTGAACCGGCCCGACGGCGGCACGGTGCGCGTGACGTCGGCGGTGTACAGGGTGTCGGTCTCGACGCCCATGTCGAGCAGCAGGGCCGCGTCGGGCAGCACGGGGCCGTCGCAGCGCACCCAGTGCAGGGTGGGCGCGTGCGGGCCGCTGCCGACGATCGTGGCGTAGCCCGGCCCGTTGCCGGTGGTGCGGGCGTGCCGGTCGAACGTGCCCTGCAGCCAGCGCTCGCCGCCGGACCGCACCGCCGCGGGGATCTCCCGGGCCACGGCCTCGAAGCCCGTCACCGTGTGGTCGACGGCGGCGCGCAGCTGCGCCACCTCCCACGCGTCCTTGACCATGCGCAGGTCCGCGCACGCGCGGGCGAGCTCGGGCGAGGGCTCGAGGCCGTGCCGCGCCACGACGTCGGCCGGGACCGCGCGGCCGGCCCACCAGCCGGAGCCGTGCGCGAGCGCGTCGTCGAGCTCCGCCAGCGGGCGCACCGGGACGCCCAGCGCCTGCTCCCACTCGCCGAGCCCGGGGGAGGCGCCCACCCACAGCTCGCCGTGCATCGCGTCGGAGAAGAACGCCGGGTCGCCCGGCCGGGCCGGCGGCGGCGCGTAGAGCACGGCGTCCGCCCCGTGCAGCACGACCACGGCGTCCTCGAGCTGGCAGCCGGTGAGCCACACGAAGTCGCTGTCGGCGCGGAAGTCGTACGACGTGTCGTTGCTGCGCACCGGCGCTCGCCCTGCGCCGACGACGACGGTCCGCCCGCCGAGCCGCTCGGCCAGCCGGGCGCGGTGGGCCGCGGCGGCCTCGGCCGCGCCGTCGGGCACCCGGGCGGGCACGACGTCGGCGGACCAGCCCTGGGCGATCATCTCGGTGAAGGCCGGCACCTCCGTGAGGCGTGGGGTGCGGTTCCCCGAGTGCGGGGGGCGGTGGTCGTGGTGCTGCGTCATCGTTCTCCTCCTGCGTCCCGGACCAGCTCCCGCAGGCGCCGCAGCACCCGAGGGTCGCCGATCCCGTCGTGCTCGTACTCGTTGGTCACCCAGGCGTGCGAGCTCCCCAGCCTGGACAGGGTGTCGAGCTGCAGGCCCGAGTCCACGTACATGTCGTCGAAGTACACGGCGGCGGCCAGCGGCACGTCGTTCGCGGCGAGCCGCTCGACGTCGTACAGCGGGCTCCACTCCCGGCGCGCGGCGAGCTCGTGCACCGCCGGTGCGAAGGGCCTCAGCAGCCGCACCTCGTCGAACATCCACGGGAACGCCATCTCGCCCGTGAGCAGCAGCGGTCGCTCGTCGGGCCCGAACTGCGGGCGCTCGTCGCGGGCGCGCTGCGCGGCCCAGGCCGTCGGGCCGTTCGCGCCGTCGCCGTAGATGGACTCCTGCAGCGTCCAGAACAGCGGGTTCGACGCCGACGACGAGCGCACCAGCACCTGCTCGAGGAAGCCGTGCGAGAGCCGCCCGGGGCGCACGAACGCCTCGTCCACCAGCCAGTGCATGCGCTCCGAGCCGGGCTTCATCCCCAGGTCGATCCCCAGGGACTGGAACCGGTGCACCGTGAGGGTGTCGCCGTCGGGCAGGCGCACGTCGCCCTCGGCGAGCCGGTCGGCGATCGCGGCCACGGCGTCGACGTCCTGCGGGTACAGGTCGTAGTAGCGGCGCGTCTTGGCCTCGGCGCGCGCGAACGTGCGCCGGTAGACCTCGTCGGCGCTCGCGGGCGTGCCGGGGATGCCGCCCGTGACGTAGCAGGCCGCCAGACCCTCCGGCGCGGTCGAGAGGTAGGCGAGCGTGATCCAGCCGCCGAACGACTGGCCCAGGCTCGCCCACCGGCGGCCGTCGTAGTGCGTGCGGCGCACGTGCTCGAGGTCGGCCACGATCGAGTCGGCGCGGAAGCACGCCAGGTAGTCGGCGCCCGCGACGGCGTCCCCGCGGCCCGCGACGGCCTCGCCGTCCAACGGCGTGCTGCGGCCGGTGCCGCGCTGGTCCGGCAGGATCACGCGGTACGTCGTCAGGGCCTCGTCGATCCAGCCGTCGCGCTTCAGGGGGCGGGGCGACGCACCGCCCGGCCCGCCCTGCAGGTACACGAGCAGGGGCAGGTCGTCGCCGCGCCGGTCCGGGTCGACCAGCTCGCGCCAGAAGACGCGGATCTGCTCGCCGTCGGGCCGCGACCAGTCGAGAGGGACGGTGGTGCTGTGCTCGGTGACGTGCAGGCCCGGCAGGTGATAGGTGGTCACGCGGTCGTCTCCTCCTCGGTGGCGGTGGCGGTGGGCTCGCTCGTCGTGGTGCCCCGCGCCGCGGCCGCCTCGCGGCGCGCCCGCTCCCACTCGGGCCGGATGCGCGGCACGGCGGCCAGCAGGGTCCGGGTGTACTCGTGCTGCGGGTCGTCGAAGACGGCGTCGCGCTCACCCTGCTCGACGATGCGGCCCTGCGACATCACGGCGACCCGGTCCGCGATCTGCCGCACCACGGCGAGGTCGTGCGCGATGAAGAGGTAGCTGAACCCCTCCTCGCGCTGCAGCCGGCGCAGCAGGTTGATGATCTGCGCCTGCACGGACACGTCGAGCGCGGAGACCGCCTCGTCGCAGACCACCAGCCGCGGCGACACCGCGAGCGCGCGGGCGATGCCGATGCGCTGCGCCTGGCCGCCGGAGAACTGCGACGGGTAGCGACGGTGCTGGTCGGGGTCCAGGCCCACCCGCTCCATGAGCTGCTGCGTGAACGCCCGCGCGCCGCCCGGCACCTCGCGCCCCTGGTAGACCAGGGGCGCGGTGACGATGCGCTCCACGGTGTGCCGGGGGTTGAGCGACGAGTACGGGTCCTGGAAGACCACCTGCACGTCGCTGCGGAACCGCCGCAGCCGGTCGCCCTTCGCGTGCGTCACGGGCTCGCCGTCGAAGACGACCTCGCCCGACGTCGCGTCCGTCAGCCGCGCGACGATCCGCGCCGTCGTCGACTTGCCGGACCCCGACTCGCCGACCAGGGCCAGCGTCTCCCGTGCGTGCACCTCGAGGCTCACCCCGTCGACCGCCCGGAACGTGTCCGCGCGGCCCAGCAGCCCGCCGGTGCCGGGCACCGCGAACTCCTTGACCAGGTCGGTGGCGCGCAGCAGCGGCCCGGCGTCGTGCGACGTCGCCGACGCCGGTGCGCTCGCGGGGGCGACGGCGTCGGCCCCGGTGCTCTGCCCGGTGCTCGTCGTGCTCATGGCTTCCCTCCCACGCCGGCGGTGCCGGCGGTGCTGTCGATGCCGCGCAGCTCGCCGATCTCGTCGTCGATCCGGGGGACGGCGTCGAGCAGCGCCCGCGTGTACGGGTGCTGCGGGTCGGAGAACAGCCGCTCGGCCGGTGCCTGCTCCACGGCCACGCCGTGCCGCATGACGACGACGTCCTCGGCGATCTCGGACACGACGGCGAGGTCGTGCGAGATGAGGATGAGCGCCGTCCCCGTCTCCCGCCGCACCTCCTGGAGCAGGTCGAGGATCTGGGCCTGCACGGTGACGTCGAGCGCGGTGGTCGGCTCGTCGGCGATGAGCAGGTCCGGCTCGGTGGAGAGCGCCATCGCGATCATCACGCGCTGGCGCATCCCGCCGGAGAACTGGTGCGGGTAGTGGTCCACCCGCCGGGCGGCGTCCGCGATGTGCACGCGCTCCATCGCCTCGACCGCGACCTTGCGCGCCTGGCGCCGGGTGACCCCGGGCCGGTGCGCCCGGTAGGCCTCCTCGATCTGCATCCCCACGGAGTAGTACGGGTTCAGGGACGACAGCGGGTCCTGGAAGATCATCGACATGCGGTCGCCGCGCAGGCGCCGCACCTTCGACTCGGGCAGCGACGTCAGCTCCGCGCCGTCCAGGGAGACCCGGCCGCGCAGGCTCGCCGTGGGCGGCAGCAGCCCCATGACGGCCAGCGACGTCATCGACTTGCCGGAGCCCGACTCGCCGACGATCCCCAGCGACGCGCCCTGCTCCAGCGTGAACGAGAGCCCGTCCACGACGTCGACCGGCCCGTGCGCCGTCCGGAAGGTGATGGTGAGGTCCTCGACCTCGAGCAGCGTGCTCATGCCGGCCCCCTCATGCCCTGGCCCCGACCCGGACGCGCGGGTCGATGGTCGTGTAGACGATGTCGACGATCACGTTCCCGACGATCACCAGGAACGCCGCGACGAGCGTGACGCCCATGATGACCGGCTGGTCGTTCTTGGTGATCGAGTCCGACGCCATCTTGCCGATGCCGTTGAGGCCGAAGACGGTCTCGATGATGATCGCGCCGCCCAGCAGGCCGGCGAAGTCCATGCCGAACAGCGTCACGACCGGCGTCAGCGCGGGCCGCAGCGCGTGCCGCCGCCACACCAGCCGGGGCGCGAGCCCCTTGGCGCGCGCCGTGCGCACGAAGTTCTCGTCCAGGGTGTCGAGCACGTTCGCCCGCGTGAGCCGCTGGTACATCGACGCGTAGGTGAACGCGAGCACCAGCCACGGCATGACGAAGTTGAGGAACCACTGCCCGGGGTCGGCGGCGAACGGCACCGCCTGGGGGAACGGCAGCCACCCGAGCCTGACCACCAGCACGTACTGGAGCACCAGGGCGAGCACGTAGTTGGGGATGGAGACGCCGCCCAGCGCGGCGCCGGTCGCCGCCCGGTCGAACCAGGTGCCCTTCTTGATCGCCGCGATCATGCCGCCCGAGACGCCCATGAGCAGCCACAGCACGGCGGCGCCCACGGCGAGCGTGGCCGAGACGCCGAAGCGCTGCTCGAACATCTCGAGCACGGGCTGCCCGGTCTGGAAGGAGTAGCCCAGGCAGGGCGCGGCGCAGTCGATCGCGTTGGCGCCCGTGCCGTAGGTGGTGCCGACGAACAGCCCGGACAGGAAGCCGAAGAACTGCTCGTAGAACGGCCGGTCGAGGCCCAGGTTGGTGCGGATCTGGTCGATCAGCTCGGGCGTGCAGTTCTTGCCGCAGATCTGCACGGCAGGGTCGGGGGAGAGCGCGAAGAAGATCGCGTACGTGAACAGGACGACGAGGAACAGCACGCCCACCATGCCGGCGAGCCTCGTCACGAGAAAGCGGACCATCAGCGCCTCTCCCCCGCGTCGACGACGTCCTTGAGCCGGTCGCCGAGGACCGTGAAGGACAGCACGAGCAGGAACAGGAAGGTTCCGGGGATCAGGAAGTACATGGGGTCGACGGCGTACCAGCTCATCGACTGCGCGATCATCTGCCCCCAGGACGGGGTCGGCGGGACCACGCCCACGCCGAGGAAGCTCAGCCCCGCCTCCGTGCCGATGTACCCGGGCACGGCGAGCGTCGTCATGACGATGATCGTGGAGCGCAGGTTCGGCAGGATCTCCAGCAGCACGATCCGCCAGCCCGACGCCCCGGAGGCCCGGGCCGCCTCGACGAACTCGCGCTGCGTGATCGTCATCGTCTGCCCCCGTACGACGCGCGCCAGGTACGGCCACCCGAACACGGAGATGACCAGCACCAGCAACGGCGCCCGGTTGCTCGCAGGGAGCGCCGACAGGATCGCGATCATGAAGATCAGCGCGGGGAACGCCATGAGGAAGTCCATGACGCGCGAGACGACCTGGTCGACCTTGCCCCCGTGGTACCCGGCGAGGAGCCCGAAGAGGACGCCGAGCAGGGTGGTGAGGGCGGTGGCGGCCAGCGCGATGAGCATGGAGGTGCGCGCGCCGTAGACGATGCGCGCGAACAGGTCGCGGCCCGTGCCGGGCTCGACGCCGAACCAGTGCTCGGCGCTGATCCCGCCGAGCGGTCCGATCGGCAGGCCGCCGAGGTCCGGGTCGATGGCGGTCTGGTCGAACTCGTACGGGCCCCAGCCCGAGAGCTTGACGACGAGCGGCGCGGCGACCGCCAGGAGCGCGACGAGCGCGATGTACGACAGGGCGAGCACCGCCCCGCGGTGGCGGAGCAGGTGGTGCCAGACCCCCTGCCGGCGCGCCGGGGGCGCGGCGCCGACGGACGGCGCGCCCCCGGCCTCGGTCTCGAGCGTGGTCATGCTGAGGGTCATGGCTCAGCCCTTGCTCGGGTCCTTGAGCCCGACGCCGGTGTAGTCGAGCCCACCGGTCGCGACGCCGGGGCTGGAGTACACCCCGGTGACGTTCTCCCCGGGCAGCAGCACGACCTTCTCCACCAGCAGCGGCACGATCGGTGCCTCGGTGAGGACCTGCTCGTCGAGGTTGCCCCACGCCTCGTTCGCCGCCGTCGGGTCCGTGACGGCGAGCGCGTCGTCGATGGCGGAGTTGATCGCCGGGTCGTCGATCTGGGCGAGGTTCGAGTTGCCCTTGTCCGTGATGCGGCGCCCGTCGAACAGCGGCGGGATCACGGTGCTCGCCGACGACGCCCAGTCCGGGCACCAGCCCGTGATCGCGGCGTCGTTCTGCAGCTTGGGCGTGCCGATCGTCTCGTAGAACTTCGAGGTGTCGATCGGGTTGAACGTGACCTTGATGCCCACGCGGGACAGCGACTGCTGCACGGCCTCGGCCTGCGCCTGCAGCTTGGGCTGCGTGCGCATGTCGAGCGTCATCTCGAACCCGTCGGCGTAGCCGGCCTCGGCGAGCAGCTCCTTGGCCTTGTCGACGTCGCCGGTGTTCCCCTCGCTGGGGTACAGGTCGAAGTCCTTGAACCCGGCCACCGACTGCGGGATCGTCGTGCTGGCGATGTCGGCGAGCATCGTGCCGCCGGTGCCGTTCTGCACGGCCGCCTTGTCCACCGCGTACGAGATCGCCTGGCGCACCTTGACGTCGTCGAAGGGCTTCTTGGTGGTGTTCAGGCCCATGTAGGTCGTGCAGACGCCCGGCCAGTCGACCAGCCGGTCCTTGTACTTCGGGTCCTGCAGGCGCGCGAGGGTGGCGGGCTGCAGGTTGCCGCCGATGGCGTTGACGTCCGTGCCCTGGCCGGCGAGCAGTCGCTCGTCGATGGTGGCCGGGTCGAGGCCGAGCTGGAAGTTCCAGCCGTCCGGCTTGGCGGTGCGCACCTCGTCGGTGGAGGCGTCCCAATTCTCGTTGCGCACGAGCTTGATGACGCTGCCGGGGGTGTACTCGTCGAGCGTGTAGGGGCCGGACGCGACGATGTCGTTGAGGAACTCGTCGCCGGCGCCGGAGCCGACGGGGAACGGCGCGAAGTTCGGCTGCGACGCGACGGCCGGGAAGTCGGGGAACGGCGCCTTGAGGTGGAAGACGATCGTGGTGTCGTCGGGCGTCTCGATGGTCTTCAGGTCGCCGGACTTGTACGGCCCCTCGTAGTCCTCCGGCGCGTCGATGACCTGCTTGGCGTACGGGGAGCCGATGCCGATCTCCGGGTCCCAGGCCCGCGAGACGCCGAACTTCACCTCGGCGGACGTGATGGGCGTGCCGTCGTCGAACTTCAGCCCGTCCTTGAGCGTGAACGTCCAGGTGAGCCCGTCGTCCGACACCGTGCCGGTGTCCGTGGCGAGGTCGGGCACGATCTCGTTCGGGTCCTCGGCGCTGCCGGACGCCGGCGTCGTGAGGGTGCGGTACACGAGGCGGTAGAAGTTGTTGACGCCGCCGTCCCAGCCCTTGGCCGGGTCGAGGTAGGAGAAGTCGGCGTTCTGCAGCACCTGGACGACGCCGCCCTCGGCGGGCTGGCCCTCGAGGCCGCCGGCGGTGCTCGCCGTCGAGCCGCCGCCTCCGCCCCCGGACGAGCACGCGCCGAGCGCGAGGAGGGCCGCGACGCCGAACGCTGCGGCACGGAGGGCTGGTCTGGTCACTCGTCGTGTCATGGAAAACCTCCCAGGGTGGGGATGGTGCGACGGGTCGGTCGGGGAGTGCGGTGGTGCGGGTGGTGCGGGTCAGGACGTCCGGAGGAAGACGCGCATGGCGCCCACCTCGCGGTTGCCCCAGAGCGCGTAGGGCACGAAGGCCACCGGCGCGCGGTGCGTGGTGGGCGCCGTGGCGCCCAGCGGGGGGTACGGGTCGTCGCCCGTCGGGGGCGCGACGGCGAGCTCGCCGCGCAGCACGCGCCACGGGTGGGCGTCGTCGACGGCCAGGCGCGCCACGTCGTCGGCCCCGAGGAGCAGGTCGTCCACCGGGGCGGGCGAGTCCTGCTGCTCGACGCAGTACACGAGCGGCCCGCGCAGGACGGCGGCGCTGCCGCGCGCGGCGTCCAGGTGCGGGTGGGCGGTGACCGCCCGCACGGGCATCGGCAGGTCGAGCACGACCGTCTGCCTGGCCGTCCAGGCGCGGGTCAGGCGGAGCCAGCCGTCGGCCGGGAGCTCGGCGACGGGCTCGCCGTCCACCGTGGCGGTGGCGCCCTCGGCCCACGCGGGCACGCGCAGCGCGAGGGTCGCGGGGCCGTCCGAGGCCCGGCGCACCCGCACGGTGACGCGGCCGTCCCACGGCAGGTCCGTCGTCACGTCGACGTCGAGCGCGGGGGAGTCGATCGCGGCGCTCGCGTACAGGGCGAGGGTGAGGGTGTCGTCGTCGGCCACGGCCAGGTGGTCCTGGAGCTCCGACGTCCAGCGGACCACGTTGGGCGGGCAGCAGGGGCAGCCGAACCAGGCCCGGCGCAGCAGCTCGCCGTCCTTTTCCGCGCCGCTGCGCTGCTCGTGGTCCGGGCGGCGCTGCAACGGGTTGTCGTAGAAGAAGGCGGCGCCGTCCTCCGACAGCCCCACGGCGTACGCGTTGTGCAGCACCCGCTCGACGTGGTCGAGGACGTCGGCCCGCCCTGTGGCGAGGAAGAGCCGCCAGCCCCACTGCGCCGTCCCGATCGCGGCGCAGGTCTCGGCGTACGCGCGCTCGGCGGGCAGCTCGAACCGGTCGCCGAACGCCTCGTCGGAGTGCCGGGAGCCGATGCCGCCGGTGAGGTAGGACTTGCGGGCGACCATGTCGTCCCACAGGTGCTCGAGGTGGGCGAGGAGCCCGTCGTCGTCCGTCTCGAGGGCGACGTCGGTGGCCCCGGCCGCGAGGTAGACCATGCGCACGGCGTGCCCGGTGACGGAGCCCAGCGCGCGCAACGGCACGGCGTCCTGGAAGTAGTCCGCCGCGAAGATCGTGTGCGCGAGCGTGCCGGCCCCCCGGCGCTCGACGAACAGGCGGGCCTGCTCCAGGTAGCGGCGGTCGCCCGTCTCGCGGGCGAGCTCCACGAGGGCCATCTCCACCTCGGGGTGGCCGCAGTACGCCGGCTCGCCGTCGGGGCCGTACCGCTCGACGACGAGGTCCGCGAACCGCGTGGCGACGTCGAGCAGGCGGCGGTCGCCGAGCTGGCGGGTGGCGGCGACGGCGGCCTGGGCGAGGTGGCCGAGGTTGTACATCTCGTGCCCCCACGACAGGTCCTGCCAGGGCTCCTTGGGGCTCTGCGGCGACTGGTAGAAGGTGCCGAGGTAGCCGTCGGGGCGCTGGGCCCGCTCGATCAGCGCCACGGCCTCCTCGAAGAAGTCGCGGGCCGCCTCCAGCGCCGCCGCCTCGCCGTCGTCGGCCGGGTCGCGGCCGAGCTCGTAGGCGATCCCCTCGAGCGTCTTGTACACGTCGGTGTCGAGGAACGGGTAGCGCCCGCGGTAGTCGCCGACCGACGGGTCGAGGAGCCGGCGGAAGTTGTCGAGGTTCCCGGCCTGCCGGACCTCGCGGACGACGTGCGGCACGGTGACGAGGCGGTTGCGCCGCTGCCAGTCGTGGAGCAGGCCGCCGGTCAGGCGCACGCGGTCCGTGCCGAGCGGGGTGCCGGCGCGGCCGGCCGCCGCGACGGCGGGGGCGCGGGTCGGGAGGGGAGCCAGGTTCGGGGTGACGGCCACGAAATCTCCTCGGTGGTATATCACATTGCACATGGACGCCCACGTCGCCCAGGGCGAGCCGGCGTGACGTCGTCGTCCGGTACCGCTGCCGCCGTCCGCGTCCTCGCGTCCGGCGGGTCGACCTCGGCCCCGGATCATGCCCGGAACCGCGCCGTTCCTGCAGGTGGGCCGGGTGCCGGGTCGCGGTCCCTGTGCCCGTCGCCGGGCGGGTCGCCTTGACCTGCCAGCCGATGTGGGCGGTAACATATCATGCACTACTGTGATGTCCACCACCCCCGGATCAGCCCCCGTGAGGAAGTGCTCATGTCGGAAGCCGTAGCGTCGTTCCGCCGCATCGAGGCGCCGGTGAGCCTGCGCGAGACCGTGTCGCGGGCCCTCACCGCCGCGATCGTCTCGGGCGATCTCGCCCCGGGCACGCTGGTCTCCGTGCCGTCGCTCACCGCGCGCTTCGCCGTGTCGGCGACGCCCGTGCGCGAGGCGATGCTGGACCTCGAGAAGCGCGGGTTCGTCACGGCGGTCCGCAACAAGGGCTTCCGGGTCACCGAGGTGTCGCCGGAGATGCTGAGCCACATCGCCGAGGTGCGCCAGCTCCTCGAGCCGCCGGCGATGGAGAAGCTGGCGGGGCGCTTCCCGCAGGGTGCGCTGCCGGCCCTGCGCGAGCAGGCCGACGCCATCGTCACGGGCGCGCGCTCGGGCGACCTGGTGACCTACCTCGAGGCGGACCGCGACTTCCACCTGCGGCTCACGACGCTGGCGGGCAACCCCTTGCTGGTGGACGTGGTGGCCGACCTGCGCAGCCGTGCGCGGCTGCTCGGCCTGTCCCAGATGGTCGCCACCGACCACCTGGAGCAGTCGGCGGCCGAGCACCACGAGCTGCTCGACCTGCTCGCCGCCGGCGACGCCGCCGGCGCACGGGATCTCATGCGCCGCCACATCGGCCACACCACCGGCTGGTGGGCGGGGCGCCCCGAGGAGGACTGACCCGCCGGGGTGGGCGACGTGGCCGGCCCCTCATCTGTCTTGGTATGTGACATATTACTGGCCATCTACCCAAGGAGCAGCCGATGACCGTCGACGTCGTGGTCGTGGGAGCGGGCATCGTGGGCGCCGCGTGCGCCCGCGCGCTCGCCCGGCGCGGGCTCGCCGTGACCGTCCTCGACCGCGGCGGCGCGGCGTCGGGCACCACCGCCCACGGCGAGGGCAACCTGCTCGTCTCCGACAAGGAGCCCGGCCCCGAGCTGGCGCTCGCGCAGCACGCGGCCGGCCGCTGGCCGTCCCTCGTCGCGGAGCTGGCCGACGAGCTCGGCCCCCGCTTCCCCGCCGTCGAGTACGACCCGAAGGGCGGCCTCGTCGCCGCGACCACCCCCGAGGGCGCCCAGCCGTTGCGGGACTTCGCCGCTCGGCAGCGGGGCGCCGGGGTGGACGCACGGGAGGTCGACGTCGCCCGCGCGCTCGAGCTCGAGCCGGCGCTCAACCCCGGCCTCACCGCCGCGGTCTGGTACCCGGAGGACGCCCAGGTGCAGCCCGTCGCGGCGGCGGAGGCGCTGCTCGCGTCCGCCCGGCGCGCGGGGGCGCGGGTGCGCACCGGTGTCGAGGTGGTGGGGGCGCTGCGCGACGGCGACCGTCTCGTCGGGGTCCGCACCACCGCCGGCGACGTGCCCGCGGGCGCCGTCGTGCTCGCCGCGGGGCCGTGGTCCGGCGTCGTCGCCGCCCGGCTCGGGGCCGCGCTGCCCGTGCGCCCGCGCCGCGGGATGGTGCTGGTGACCACCCGGATGCCGCACGTCGTGCGGCACAAGGTCTACGACGGCGACTACGTGGGCGCCACGCAGTCCGGCGCCGCGGCGCTCCAGACGTCGAGCGTGGTCGAGTCCACCGCCGCCGGCACCGTCCTCATCGGCTCGAGCCGCGAGCAGGTCGGCTTCGACGACCGGCTGCGCGCCGTCGTGCTGCGCGAGATGGCAGCCCGCGCCGTGCGCCTGTTCCCGTTCCTCGCCGACGCGAGCGTCATGCGCACCTATCTCGGCTTCCGCCCGTACGTGCCCGACCACCTGCCGATCGTCGGGCCGGACCCCAGGACCCCCGGCCTCTGGGTCGCGACCGGGCACGAGGGCGCCGGCATCGGGCTGGGGCCTGTCAGCGGCGAGCTGCTCGCCGACCTGTTCACCGGCGCGGAGCCGGAGGTCGACCCCGCGCCTTTCCGTGTCGACCGCCCGGCGGTGCTCGCCGCCGGCTCGTCCTCCGAGAAGCCCGGGGAGGCCTCATGACCACCCACCGGCAGGACGCCGGACCGCGCCCGCTGACCATCACCCTCGACGGGGAGCCCTTCGCCGGGACCGAGGGGCAGACGATCGCGGGGATGCTGCTGGCCGCCCGGCGGCGGTCGTGGCGCACCACCAGCGTCGAGGCCGCCCCGCGCGGCGTGTTCTGCGGCATCGGGGTGTGCTTCGACTGCCTCGTCACCGTCAACGGCGCGCGCGACGTGCGGGCATGCCTGCGCCGCGCGGCCGACGGGGACGTCGTCGAGACGCAGCACGACCCGCTGCCGGGGGTGGCGTCGTGAGCCGCCGGACGGTGGTCGTCGTCGGCGCCGGGCCGGCGGGCCTGTCCGCCGCGCGCGCCGCGGCCCGCGCGGGCGCGGAGGTGACGCTGCTCGACGCGTCGGACCAGGTGGGCGGCCAGTTCTGGCGGCACCGGGTGCTCCCGGGCGGCGGCACGGCGCCCGACGAGGCCTCCTTCCACCACGGCTGGGGCACGTTCACGGCCCTGCGCGACGTCGTGGCGTCGCACCCGCGGATCGCGCTGCTGACCTCGGCCCAGGTGTGGGCGCTCGAGCGGCTCGACGACGGAGTACGGCTGCGCGTGCTGGTCGGGCCCGCCGACGCCGCCGGGCGCGAGCACCGCACCCTGACCCCCGACGCCCTGGTGCTCGCGACGGGCGCGCACGACCGCACGTTGCCCTTCCCGGGCTGGCAGCTGCCCGGCGTCACGACGGCCGGCGCTGCCCAGGCCCTCGCCAAGGCCGAGCGTGTGGCCGTGGGGGACCGTGTCGTCGTCGCGGGGGCGGGCCCGTTCCTGCTGCCCGTGGCCACGTCGCTGCTGCGCACCGGCGCCCGCGTGCTGTCGGTGCACGAGGCCGCGACCCCGGCGTCGTTGGCCCGCGGCTGGGGCGCGCGGCCGGCCGGGCTGCTGGGCGCGGCGCACAAGACCGGCGAGCTCGGCGCGTACGTCGGGACGCTCGCCCGCCACCGGGTGGCCTACCGCCTCGGCGAGGCCGTGGTCGCCGCCCGCGGGGACGGCCGGGTCGAGGAGGTGACGGTCGCGCGCGTGGACGACCGCTGGGCACCCCTGCCGGGCACCGAGCGCACCGTCGCGGCGGACGCGGTGTGCGTCTCGCACGGGTTCACGCCGCGGCTGGAGCTCGCGGTCGCGGCCGCGTGCGCGATCTCGCCCGACCGCTTCGTCGTCGTCGACGACCGGCAGCGCACGACGGCGCCCGGCGTGTGGGCCGCCGGCGAGCTGACCGGCATCGGCGGGGCCGAGGCCGCGCTCGCCGAGGGCTGGGTGGCCGGGCACCACGCCGCGACCGGCCCGTCCGCCCCCTCCGACGAGGCCGTGCCCGAGGACGCCGCGCTCGCCCGCGCGGTGCGCCGTCGCGGCCGGTCCGCCGACTTCGCGCGCCGGCTCGAGGCCGCGCACGGCATCCGCAGCGGCTGGACGTCGTGGCTGCGCGACGACACGCTCGTCTGCCGCTGCGAGGAGGTCGACGCCGGCACGCTGCGCTCGGCCGCCTGCGCCACCGCGTCGACCGACCTGCGCTCCGTGCGCCTCACGAGCCGCGCCGGGCTCGGCCCCTGCCAGGCGAGGATCTGCGGCCGCACGGTCGCGGAGCTCGTCGGGGTCGCGGATCCCGCGGCCGGCGAGGGCACGGGGGCGGCGCCCGCGGTGCCCGACCGACGGCCCCTCGTGGTGCCCGTCCGGCTCGGCGACCTCGCCACCCTGCCCGACGACCCGGCGGCCGACACCCCCTGACTCCGACCCCCATCCCGACACCGACCCTCATCCCGACACCGACCCTCATCCCGACACCGACCCTCGCGCCCCGAGTCCGGAGGCGCGTGAACCGAGAGGACACCGCATGAGCTCCCAGAAGATCGACCTGGGCGGCGTCGTCGTCGCGACGACGCTGCCGTTCACCCCCGACGACGCGGCGCCCGCCGGGCTCGCCGTCGACTACGCGGGCTACGCCGCGCACGTCGACCACCTCATGAACGCCGGCTGCCGCGGCGTCGGGCCGAACGGCTCGCTCGGGGAGTACTCGTCCCTCACGGACGAGGAGCGCCGCAAGGTCGTGCAGACCGCCGTCGAGGCCGTCGCGGGCCGCGGCATCGTCATCGCGGGCGTGCACGGCGTGGGCTGGCACCAGGCCCAGCACTGGGCCGAGCTCGCCCAGGAGGACGGCGCCGACGCCGTCCTGCTGCTGCCGCCCACGATCTACCGCGCCAACCGGCGCGAGATCGTCGAGCACTACAGCCGCGTGAACGAGGTGGGCCTGCCGATCATGGTCTACAACAACCCGTTCGACACCAAGGTCGACCTCACGCCCGATCTCGTGGCCGAGCTGGCGCAGCTCGAGAACGTGGTGGCCATCAAGGAGTTCTCGGGGGACGTGCGCCGGATCTCCGAGCTGCGCGAGGTGGCCGACATCGACGTCATCGCCGGCGCCGACGACCTGCTGTTCGAGTCGCTCGTCATGGGCGCGACGGGCTGGTTCGCCGGCTACCCGAACGCGATCCCCGAGGTCGCCGTCGAGCTGTACGAGCTGGTGCGGGCCGGGAAGATCACCGATGCGCGGGACCTGTACGAGAACGTCGTCGCCATGTTCCGCTGGGACTCGCGCACCGAGTTCGTGCAGGCCATCAAGCTGTCCACGCAGATCGCGGGGCGCCCGTTCGGCATCGAGACCCGCCCGCCGCGCGGACCGCTGTCCCCGGAGCAGGAGACCGCCGTGCGCGCCGACACCGAGAAGGCCCTCGCGTACATCGCCCAGCGCTGAGCCTGTACATCGCCCTGAGCCCGGCACCGGGCCCGTCACCCAGAGAGGCCGACCATGCGATCGTCCCGCACCTTCACCGCCGTCGACTCGCACACCGAGGGGATGCCCACCCGCGTCGTCACGTCCGGGCTGGGGGTCATCCCCGGCGCGACGATGAACGACAAGCGGCTGCACTTCATCGAGCACCTCGACGACGTGCGGAAGCTGCTCGTCAACGAGCCGCGGGGGCACGCCGCGATGAGCGGCGCCATCCTGCAGCCCTCGACGCGCGACGACTGCGACTGGGGCGTCGTGTACATCGAGGTCTCCGGCTGCCTGCCGATGTGCGGGCACGGCACGATCGGCGTCGCCACCGTGCTGGTGGAGACGGGCATGGTGACCGTCACCGAGCCGACGACCACCATCCGGCTGGACACGCCGGCCGGGGTGGTCGTCGCCCGGGTGGAGGTGCGCGACGGGCACGCCGAGTCGGTGACGATCGAGAACGTGCCCAGCTTCGTCGTGCGGCTCGACGACGAGGTCGACGTGCCCGGGCTCGGCACCGTCCCCTACTCGCTGGCGTTCGGCGGCAACTTCTACGCGATGGTGGACCTCGACGACGTGAAGCTCCCGTTCGACCGCGCTCGGCAGCAGGACATCCTCGCCGCCGGGCTCGCGATCATGGACGCGATCAACACGACGGCCCCGCCGTCGCACCCCACGATCGCGGGCGTGGACCACTGCCACCACGTCGAGTTCATCGCACCGGGCTCCACCGCGGAGCACTCCCGGCACGCGATGGCGATCCACCCCGGGTGGTTCGACCGGTCGCCCTGCGGCACCGGCACGTCCGCCCGGATGGCGGAGCTGTGGGCGCGGGGCGAGCTCGCCCTCGACACGGACTTCGTCAACGAGTCCTTCATCGGCTCGCGCTTCGTGGGCCGGTTGGTGGGGGAGACCGAGGTCGCCGGGATCCCCGCCGTGGTGCCCACCATCACCGGCCGCGCCTGGGTCACCGGCCTGGGCACCTACCTGCTCGACCCGAGCGACCCGTTCCCCACCGGCTTCCAGTTCTGAGGTGCAGACGATGACGACCCCGACAGGTGCCCCGACGACGACCGCTCCCGCGCAGGCGGACGAGGCGGCCCGCGCCGCGGCCGCGGCCGCACCCCTCCTCGCCGACCTCCCGCCGTCGACGCGGGCCGACGCGCTGCGCGCCGTCGCCGACGTCCTCGGCGCGCACGAGGACGAGCTGGTCGCGCTCGCCGTGGCCGAGACCCGGCTGGCCGAGGCGCGGCTGCGCGGCGAGCTGAAGCGCACCCGCGTGCAGCTGCGGCTGTTCGCCCGCGTGGTCGAGTCCGGCGCCTACCTCGACGTCCGGCTCGACGCCGCCGACCCGGAGTTCGTGCTCGGCCCCCGCCCCGACCTGCGCCGCACGCTGTGGCCGGTCGGGCCCGTGCTCGTCTTCGCGGCGAGCAACTTCCCGTTCGCGTTCTCCGTGCCCGGCGGCGACACCGCGGCCGCGCTCGCCGCCGGGTGCCCCGTGATCGTCAAGGCGCACCCCGGGCACGTCGGGCTGTCCCGCCGCGTCGCCGACCTCATGGCCGAGGCCCTCGCCGGCGCCGGGCTGCCGGACGGCACGTTCGCGCTGGTGGAGGGCGACGAGGCCGGTCGTGACCTGCTGGAGCATCCCGCGGTCCGGGCGGCCGCGTTCACCGGCTCCACGCGCGTGGGCCGGCTGCTCGCCGACGCCGCGGCGGCCCGCCCCGACCCGATCCCGTTCTACGGCGAGCTCGGCTCGCTCAACCCGGTGCTCGTGCGTCCCGCCGCCCTCGCCGACCGCGGCGAGGAGATCGCCCGCGGCTGGGTCGGGTCCGTGAGCGGCTCGGCCGGTCAGCTCTGCACCAAGCCCGGCTTCCTGCTCGTCCCCGAGGGGCACGACCTCGGGCCGGTCGTCGCCGAGGCGGCGGCCGCGGTGCCCGAGCACGCGCTGCTCAACCCCCGCGTCGGCGCAGGGTACGTCGCCGGTCGGTCAGCCGTCCTGGGCGCCCCTGGCATCGTCGTCCTGGCCGAGGGGTCCGCGCGGACCGGGGAGGACGGCGTCGTGCGCGCGACGCCGACGTTCGTCGAGACGGACCTGGCCTCGCTCCGCGAGCACCGGGGGACCCTGCTGGAGGAGGTGTTCGGGCCGTTCGCCGTGCTCGTCACCTACCCGGAGGGGACCGACCTGGGGGCCGTCGTCGCGGAGCTCTTCCCCGGCGAGCTCACCGCGACCGTGCACCGCGGGCCGGACGAGGACGCCGAGGTGGCCGGGTTGCTGGCCACCCTGGGCCGGCACGCGGGCCGGGTGCTCGTCGACGGCTGGCCCACCGGCGTGGCCGTCACGCCGGCGATGCAGCACGGCGGCCCGTGGCCGGCCACGACGAGCGACGCGACGTCCGTGGGCACCGCCGCGATCGGCCGGTTCCTGCGCGGGATCGCCTTCCAGGACGCCCCGCAGGCCGCGCTCCCCGCGCCGTTGCAGGACGGTAACCCGTGGGGGGTCCCGCAGGCGCGGTCGGGTGTGGCAGAGTCGGCGCACTGGTAGGCAGCGAGGCCACGACCAGGCGCTTCACGGGAGGACCGACCACGTGCTCATCGCCGAAGAGCTGCTGCTCCTGGCCCACGACGACCTGCGCACCGGTCCGTCGCTGTTCGACGACGCGCCCTACCGGCTGGCCGGTGCGCTGCTCGTCGAGCTGGTGATCGCGGGCCGGGCCGCCCTGCGCCCGGCGCCCGGTGACGACGGGCCGGTCGTGGTCCTCGACCGCGCGCCGACGGGGCGCCGGGAGCTCGACGACGTCCTCGACCTCGCGGCCTCGGCGCCCCGGCGCGCGACGGAGCTCGTCGACGTGCTGGCCCGCCGCGTCGAGCGGCCGCTGCTGGACGGGCTCGTCGCGCAGGGCCTGCTCCGGCGCGAGGACCGTGCCGTCTGGGGCGTGCTCCGCAGCACCCGGTGGCGCACGGTCGACGGGCCGGCGGTCGCCGCCCTGCGCCGCCGCGTGCACGGCGTCCTGCTCGACGGCGCGGTGCCCGGCGACCGCACCGCTGCGCTCCTCACCCTCGCCGAGGGCTCCGGCTGGCTCCGGCCGCCCGTGCCGCGCGACCGCCGTCGCGAGGCGGACGCCCGGATGCGGGAGCTGGCGGCGACGTGGTGGCGGGGGAGCACGGTGCGGGAGGCGGCCGGTGCGGTCGCCGCGGCCGTCGTGGGCGTCGTCAGCGCCGCGACCCTGGTGCTGCCCGCCGCCACCTGACGCGCGCCGCCCGGGCGGTCAGGCGTCGTCCAGCCGTCCGAGCAGGTCGACGGCGGCGCGCGCGTACTCGCCGATCCACCGGTCGTGGAGGCGCTTGATGGGCAGGGGCGCGAGCGCGAGGTGGCGCTCGCGCCCGACCTTGCGGCCGGTGACGAGCTCGGCCCGCTCGAGCACGCGCAGGTGCTGCAGCACGGTGGTGCGGTCGAGCTGGGGGAACAGTGCGCACAGCTCGCCGGTGGTGCGCGTGGACTCCTTGAGCGCGTCCAGCATGCGCCGGCGCACCGGCGCCGCGAGGGCCTTGAACACGGCGTCGTCGTCGGCCGGGTCGTCGTCATCCCTGGGCGGCGAGGAGTTCATGTGATAAAAATACAACATGAACGAGAAGCAGGCACTCTCCGAGCTCACCTTCACGGTCTCGGGCCGCGTCTCGCGACCCTGTCGTGACGTCTACGAGGCCATCGCGGACCCCGCACAGCTGTCCCAGTACTTCACGACCGGCGGCGCCCGAGGGCGCCTGGAGCCCGGGATCGACGTGTCCTGGGACTTCGCGGACTTCCCCGGCCGTTTCCCCGTCACCGTCGTCGAGGCAGCCCCGCCCCGCCGCATCGTCGTCCGGTGGGAGGGTACCGACACCGCCGACGGCTCCGCCGAGACCACGACCACGTTCGAGCTCGAGCCGCTCGACGACGACACCCGCACCCTCGTCACCATCACTGAGTCCTCGTGGGCCCTCACGCCGGACGGCGCGAAGAACGCGTTCGGCAACTGCGAGGGCTGGACCGGCATGCTCGCCGCGCTCAAGGCGTGGGTCGAGCACGGCATCAATCTCCGCGAGGGCTTCTACCGGTAGGACTGCCCGCACCGAGCAGTCCGCCGAACAGGCGGTTGACACCGTTATCGCGGGCGACGGCCCCCGATAACGGTGTCAACCGCCTGTTCGGCAGTGACAGGAGCCCGGGGAAGGTCAGGCGGTGCTGCGCACCTCGGCGAGGAACTTGCGGGTGTGCTCGCGCAGGGCGGCGACGCGCCGCTCGACGATCGCCTCGCGGACGCCGGGGTCGTCGCGCCCCGCCTCGGCGAGGGTGGGACGACGACGCGCGTTGCGGGAGCAGCGGAAGTCGCCGCAGACGAGCGTGCCGATGGTGTCGCCCTTGCGGCCGGCGGCGCCGCCGCGCTTGGCGACGAAGAGCTGCACGTCGCGCGTCTCGACGACGTCCTCGCACCACGCGCACATGGCGGCGCGGCGCGGGCCGGTGCGCTCGGCCGCGCGCAGGAGGACGCCGACGGGCTCGGCGTCGGGCGCGTCGTCGAGCGTCATGACGACGTACGCGGACAGGGGCTGCTTGCGGTCGCGCCAGCCCAGGTAGTCGAGGCGGTCCCAGTCGACGTCGGCGAGGTCGGGGACGATCATGCGCTGCCGCTCGCTGCGGGTGGCGTTGACGAGGGAGGCACGGAGCTGCTGCTCGGTGAGCGGGGTCATGAGGGATCGGCTTTCAGGTGAGCGAGGGGTGGGCAGGACGAAGTCCCGCACCGCCTCACCTGCCGGCCCCTGCGGGGGCTCAGACGGAGGCGGTGCCGGGGCAGGCGGGACTGCCCGAGCAGGCCTGGTGGCCCACCCCGCTCCCTGCGACGCCCGGCATCGCTGTCTCCTCGCTCGTGTGAAAAGTCGTGGTCCGCTCGCGCCCCGAGGGCACGACCGGCCCCTCCATGGTGGCACGGGACCGTCGCCCGGGTCGACGTCTATTCCGTCACCCCCAGCGCCAAGACCCGCCGACCATGCGGTTGCGCACGTTCTGAACGCTCAGAACGTGCGCAAC